>JAWUWM010000014.1:0-44601 GCA_034111845.1 Psychroserpens sp.
TAGAAGGTTTTAAATTAAAATAATCAGGAGTTTTAAAAGTTGAGTTGTTATATAAGTAGAATATTGATTTATGAATAAAGAAGATCAAATCAAAAAATGGTTAAACGATGAGTTAACTCCTGCCGAAAGAGAATTATTCGAACAGGGAGATGATTTTGGTTTATACCAGGCCGTAGTTAATGGAGGACAACAGTTTAAGGCTTCCAATTTTTCTGAGCCTGAGGCTTTTAATGATTTTAAATCGACTTATGAAAATAAAAATAAACCAGCAAAGCAACTAGATTGGTTTAAGCCAATACTTAGAATTGCAAGTGTTTTAGTTATTGCTTTAGGTGTCTATTTTATGTTTTTTAATACGAATATAACACAAGTACAAACGCTTGCTAGTGCGCAAACAACCGTTGAATTGCCAGATCAATCTCAGGTGACTTTAAATGCGGATTCAGAAATAAAATTCAGTAAAAAAGATTGGAATAATAATAGACGTTTAAATCTAAGTGGAGAGGCTTATTTTAAAGTGGCGAAAGGCAAAACCTTTGATGTCGTTACATATCAAGGCGTTGTTACTGTTGTTGGTACAGCGTTTAATGTCAAGCAGCGTAATAATTATTTTGAAGTGCAGTGTTTTGAAGGGATTGTAAGTGTAACCTCTGGGTCTTATACAAAAAAGCTGCTTGCCGGAGATTCATTTAGAATTTTAAATAGTGTATTTACAGAAGATAAAACTACAATTACAAAACCAGAGTGGACCTCTAATAAAAGTACATTTAAAGCGTTGCCTTATAAAACTGTTTTAGCTGAAATAGAGCGTCAATACGATATAAAGATTATTACAGAAGATGTAGACACTAATCGTTTGTTTACAGGAGGTTTTATGCATGATAATATTGAAAATGCCCTATTGTCTATTACACAACCTATGGCGTTAGATTATAAAAGTAATGCTTCAAAAGCTGTTGTGATTTATGGGAATAAAAAATAAAGTGTATTTTTTATCTTTCTTTTTTTTTATTTTTTCTTTTGAAGGACATACTCAAGGGGCTCAAGATAAGTTGCCTTTAATTGAAGTCCTAGTCACCCTACAATCTCAATACAAGGTTCAGTTTAATTATGCGCAAGCCAGTCTAAAAGGTATAACGGTTAATCCTCCTTCAGAAAGTTTAACTTTAAGTGAATCATTGTCTTATCTTACATTAAATACGAAGTTCTCATTTAAAGATTTCGATGGTTTTTTTATTTTGGTAGGTGCAAAAGAAACAGTCTTTGATCTACAGCAACTATCTCAGGTAGTCTTACCTCAATATATAGTTAGAGGAATCAATAAATTAAATAATGGATCTTATGAAATTGATTTTAACCAATTTGATATTCTTCCGGGTCTTATAGAAACAGATGTTCTACAGGCAGTACAGGCATTTCCAGGAATTCAAAGCATTAATGAAACGGTCTCAGATATTAATATTAGGGGCGGTACTCATGACCAAAATCTAATCCTCTGGGACGGAATTAAAATGTATCAATCGGGTCATTTCTTTGGCTTGATTTCTATGTTTAATCCCCAAATCACACAGCATGTGAGTGTGCTTAAAAATGGAACAGATACAAAGCTTACAGATGGTGTGTCAGGAACAATTGCTATGGAAACAAGTTCTAAAATTAATGACACGTTTAAGGGGAGTTTAGGTGTGAATTATATTGATGCCAATGGTTTTGCAGATATTCCATTAAGTGAAAAATCATCATTACAAGTAGCTGCTCGAAAATCAATTAGTGACTTTACCGAAACACCAACATACGCAAATTTCTTTGAACGCATTTCTCAAGATACAGAAGTACAAATGAATGCGAATGAGGTATTAAATACTGATCAAGAATTTGATTTTTATGATACGTCGTTACGTTGGATTTATGACATCTCTGATAAAGATCAGCTTCAAGTCAATTTTTTAACTGCAAATAACGAACTGCGATTCAATGAAAATTCAACAATTGATAATATAGAAACATCGCGTCAAAGTCGTTTAAGTCAAAATAGTATAGCGGGTGGAATCCATTATAAGAGAATTTGGAGTGACTCTTGGCAAACCACTTTTGAGGCCTATGAAACTGATTATGAACTAAAAGCTATTAATGCCAATTTATTGGATCAGCAACTATTTCAACAAGAAAATGCAGTATCCGAAACGAGTTTGAAGTTTCTAGTCAATTATAAATTGAGTGAGCGTTTACAATTTTTAAATGGATATCATTTTGTGGAGACTCAAGTTAGAAATTTAGATGATGTTGATAATCCGCGATTTAGATCACTGATTTCCGAAGTCTTGAGAACTCATGGGTTCTTCTCGCAATTAAATTATAGGTCGATAGATAAGAAAGCGAGTTTGAATTTTGGATTGCGTTATAATTATTTAGATAAGTTTAGAAAGCATATTCTTGAGCCTAGAGTTTCGTTTACCTATCAGTTTCTTAATAATTTCGCTTTTGAGGTTTTAGGAGAGTTTAAACATCAAAACACATCTCAGGTTATTAATTTTCAAAATGATTTTTTAGGTATCGAAAAACGACGATGGCAATTATCTAATAATGATGATATTCCCGTTATTCGCAGTAAACAAGTGTCTTTAGGTTTAAGCTATAACAAAAAGGGATGGCTGGTAAGTGCAGATACTTATTATAAGTATGTTAATGGAATCACGGCTCAAAGTCAAGGGTTTCAAAATCAATATGAATTTGTAAAAGCTACGGGTAGTTATGATGCGTTTGGAGTCGATTTTATTTTGAGAAAACAGTTTAAATTGTTCACAACTTGGTTAAGTTATTCGTACTTAAATAGTGATTACACGTTTAATGAGCTGCCAGAACAAAGCATTCCAAATAATTTTAATATTACTCATGCGATCACGTTTGGTACTAATTATACGTTAGAGAATTTAAAACTATCTGCTGGCTTAAATTGGCATTCTGGACGACCAATTACACAACCTGTTGTAGGTGATGAGATTGTTGATGACGCCATAAATTTTGGGCCAACTAATTCTAGTAATTTACAAAACTACTTAAGAGTTGATGTTTCCGCAGTATATAATATTGGGCTCTGGAAAAATACGAGAGCAGATTTAGGGCTTTCTGTTTGGAATGTTTTAAACCAAAACAACCAGATTAATAAGGTCTACAGAATTAATGACGATACTATAAGTGAAACAATGCAGAGTTCTTTAGGTATTACTCCAAATGCAGTGTTTAGAGTACATTTCTAGTCATTTGGAAGCTCAATTTCTACACGATATTTACTTAAATCTTCTAGGTAATCATTTGGAGAGAAATTTTCGCTATCAAATTCTAACTGTCTAGAGTTTTTAGTTTCAATACGTTTAATCGCCTTTAAAAAACGTTTGACTTCATTCTTGTCGTTTACAATTAAGCCTGGAACTTCGGTAGAGTTACCTTGATCATCTTTCGCAACCATTGTAAAATAAGACGAGTTGCAGTGTATGACTTCTCCGGTTCTTATATTTTCTGCTTCTACTCGAATCCCAACGACCATAGACGTGCGTCCAACGTAATTAATAGAGGCTTTCATAGTAACGAGTTGACCAATTTCTATAGGACTTAAAAAATCTACGGTATCTACCGAAGCAGTGACGCAATACGTTTTTGAATGTTTAGATGCACATGCAAACGCAATTTGATCCATGAGGTTTAAAATATAGCCACCATGGATTTTACCACCAAAATTAGAATGTGAGGGTTTCATTAATTCTGAAATACTAATTCTCGAAGAATCTATCGTTTTGAATGTCATAGGGTTTTTGGGTTGGTTGCATTGCAAGGACCTAAATTAGTAAAAGAAAACGAACTAGAGGAACCTTTTTTAAGATTGAGAATATGGGTTACCAGAAATGTATAGAAGTAGGTACCTATATAGCAATTTGATTTTTAAAAAATTGAATATCCAAAAATTAATGATATCGTCTTATAATCTGAATTGCACGATACATAATCTGATAAAACATTTCTGTTTGTATGATATCTAAACTCCAGACTATATATGTTGTGTATTCTAGATTATTTTCAAAAATCTAATCATTGATATTTGTTTAATAATGTGTGTAAATTTTCTACACCTCAAAAGATTTAATAGGGCCTGTTTGATGATGTTTTAAGATGTTTTAAGATGATTATGGATTACAATAGTCGCAATACATAGGATCTTCAGTTGTTTTTTTATGAGGATATAGGTCTTCTTTTTTGAAATTGCATTTTTGGCAACTATACATAAAACTCAAAATAGATTTGGTAGGAGAACCACACAAATCACATTGTAATCCTTTTTTAGTATCTGTAACGTCAAAACCAGGCGTATGGCATTGTGGACAGCTCGATTTTATCTTTTCAACTAGTGTCTTGGTTGCAGTTTCAATGACATTCATCCGGCTTGGGTTGTATAGTGCTCTCATATCGGTTTCTACGTATATTGAATCAAACTTCTCAATAAGTGACGAGAACGCTTCTTCTAATTGATTTTGATTTACTATACCTTTGAAGACATTGGTGTTGTCATTTTTAGATTTCCGAAGTATAAGTCCATGAGAGGGGAATTTTACAAATTCGGCAAAGTCAAATAGGTCTTTCTCTGTTGCAAGTTGTTTAGCGTTAAAATTGGTTTCCATACTAAGAACTCTAGCAATAATCTCTAAGTTGTTTTTTTTATCTATAAAGATCAAAAACTCATCATCTGCACTAGCGAAGACTATGGAAGGATGTGCGCCAAAAGACCCTTCACTGGCTATTCCTAAATCACAGTTACAGGCATCCATGGCCATCAAACATTTTTGTCTCGCAGTGTTAATAGGGTCAAGTTCTCTTTCAATTTCACCTGTAAAAGTACCAAGTGCATCTGTATCAAAACCATCTATGACAAAACAAGACACTCCAAAAGCATCTTCCAGTAATGGTGCAATAACGTTTTCTTTTTTGTGTTTTGTGGCGATTACCAACCGTCTACCTTTAAACATAATTAATTAGTGTTTCCAAAGAGTATTAGTGATGTTAAAGGCTATTGACATACCTTTATGTGTATCATTCCAATGACCGTTATTATATACCAACTGTCCATTCACAAACGTTTGTTTGACGGCTGTTTGAAATGTTGTTCCTTCTAAAGGTGACCAACCGCATTTGTAAAGTAGATTATCTTTAGTTACGGTCCAGGGGCTATTCAAGTCCACTAAAATCAAATCTGCATAATAGCCTTCTCTAATAAAACCTCTGTTGGTCATACTGTAAAGAATTGCGGGGTTGTGACACATTTTTTCAACTATTTTCTCCAATGAAATAAGACCTCGTTTATAAAACTCCAACATACAGTTTAAGGTGTGTTGTACCATTGGAGCCCCAGACAAAGATTTAAAATAGGTTTGTTGTTTTTCTTCTAGAGTATGTGGTGCGTGATCTGTCGTTATAATGTCAATTCTATCATCAAGTAATGCTTTCAATAAGCCTTCCTTGTCTTGTTTTGTTTTTATGGCTGGATTCCATTTAATAAGCATTCCTAAATCATCGTAATCTTTGTCTGAAAACCATAAATGATGCACAGAGACTTCAGTGGTTATTTTTTTCTCTTGAAGCGGAACGTTATTTTGAAATAAGTGCGTTTCTGCTTCAGTAGTTAAATGCAGAATATGTAATCTGGCACCGTGTTTTTTAGCTAGGCTTATCGCTCGTTTGGTGGCGTCATAACAGCCTTCTGTACTTCTAATAATAGGATGAAATTTTACTGGAATATCCTCGCCATATTTTTCTCTATAAGCCTCTTCATTTTTTTCTACAATAGCTTCTTTTTCTGAATGAATGGCAATAATGGATTTGCAGTTGGCAAACAGTTTTTCCATCGTCTCAGGATTATCAGCAAGGAGGTTTCCTTTTTTTGTAAAATACAAACCGTCATCTGACACGCCAATAAACTGGCTGGTATCTGTTTTTATGATGTCATCAATATTATCGCCATTTACACCAAGGAAGAATGAGTAGTTGGCTAACGATTTTTTTGAAGCAATGCCATATTTTTCTTTTAGGCTGTCAACGGTTAAAATATTTGGGACTGTATTAGGCATATCAATAAAGGAGGTAACTCCTCCTGCGATTGCAGCTTTACTTTCGGTATATAAATCTCCTTTATGTGTAAGTCCAGGATCTCTAAAATGTACTTGACCGTCAATGATACCTGGGAATAAGTGTTTGCCTGTTCCATCAATTACTTTATAGTTTGGTTGACTATCAATAACTCCTATTTGTTGAATGTAGCCCTTCGAAATGAGAACATCTGCATGACTTATTTTTCCTTCATTGACAATGGTTGTGTTTTTAATTAAAATAGTGTCTTTCATTGTTTATTACCTGTCTTTATTTTTTTTTCATAAATAGTATAATATTTAGTCCGTGGGTAAGACATGAGAAATATTAATTACCGCAAAATATAATTTTTTTTACATTAATTAATATTTATATATTTAATGATATGTATAAATAGTGTTTATAAAATCTATTTGATTTTGAAAAGATGTTATGTATTCAAACACCTAAAAAGTATACTGCTTTATATAGATATGACCAACGATGCAGTAGGATATCGATTGTTTTAATATTGAAATAAATCCAGTAACGGTTATCGATATCCATAGTGAAACGAAGTTGATTGCTTTTTGTTAATAAGCCAATACACTGTTCTAATCATATTTACCCCTCATTCTTCAACAGTACTCATGGCATTAATTTGAGGATCATCACTAAACATCGCTTCGCCTTTTATAAGCCAAGCAAAACCAAAACTTTCTACAGCAACTGTTTCCATCCAAAAGGTGAGTTGATTACCATTGTAGAATTCTTCGCCAATAATACCAGTGAAGCCAAGTAACATAATTATTAAGGATAACACAATGAGTCCAGCACATACTCTAAATATCTTATTTCTAATGATTTTTTTTTGTCCACGATGTCCTTTTGGTTTGTTCGATTTTGTAAACAAGAAAAATGACATATAGGCGAGCAATAATAAAAATAATGCTGCAGAGATTAAATGAAAGGTTTCTCTAAAATCTGCACTTGCATTTCCATTAATAAAAGTCACTGAGTATGTTTTTAAGGTGTCACAACATTGGGTACTTAGATTTCCCGTAGGGAAGAAGACTACAAATAATGCAAAAATCCCTGCAAAGGTAGTGATGTAAAAATCTTTTGATTCTTTCCCACTATACACAATTAAAAATATAGCTATCACACTTAAGATCACAGTAAAAACACTTCCTGCTCTTGTGTAGTAGTAATGACTTATAGATTCTATTGGTTTGGCGAGATCAAAGAATAAAAAGGTAATAATGATTAAAAGTATTGGTAGCGCCATACCTAAAACACCAATGAGTTTTCTTAGTGTTTTACTATTTTGTAACCATATATCATCTTCTTTTTTGTAGTCAAGGTTAATCATGTTGTTAACCTTTTTTGTGAGTGGATTTCGCATAACTAATGTTATTACTTGTTTATAATGAATAAGTTACAGGTTTAAACAATGCGAAAACTAAATAGTTCTACTTATATTTTAATGTAATACTAATAGCTCTTATGTGTGGTTTTAAAAACATTATACCTTTACAAACCCTTCCCAACGTTTCATATACGTTACAAAAGCATTAGCTAACCCTTCTTTTTGTAAATGGCTCACAGATACTGGAGTTGGAGTGGGTTCAAAGTTTGGGTTATCCATAACGAGCTTTGGGAAATCGTGATGTAGAATTCCGGATTTACCAATAGACACAAAGTCAACAGTAGTGTTTAAAATCTTTTCAACGTCTTTACCAGAATTTATTTTACCAGCTACTGTCCATTTTACGTCTTTATAATCTAGATCTTCAAAGTGAGCGAGGAGTGATTTGTTTTGAAATGCCTCATCTTCTGGTATTTTGAACACATCCCAAAGTGAAATATCTAAGAAATCTATTTGATTGGTATCAATCAATTGTTGCGATACTGTTTTTACTTCATCGAGTTTCATCCCAAAACGTTCTGGTGAGAGACGAACGCCTAATAGAAATTGTGGTCCGCAGGCTTTGCGAATACCGTCTACAATTTCGAAAATAAGTCGTGCTCTGTTTTCTAGACTTCCGCCATAGACATCTGTACGAGAATTAATTTCTGAACTTAAAAACTGAGTTAAGATATAACCATGTGCTCCATGAACTTCAACACCATCATAGCCGCTTTCTTGAGCTCTAATTGCAGCGTCAATAAAGTCTTGTCGTAAGTTATGGACCTCTTTTAATGTTAAGGCACGTGTGTTGTGTTTTTTAATTTCCGAAGGACAAACAGGTTGCTTACCAATAACCTCTTTAGGAGAACGCATACCAGCATGATGTAACTGAATCACAGCTAGGCAGCCTTCTTTCTGGATACCAGCTGCTAAACGCTTATGTCCGTCAATATGGTCATCTGAAAAAATACCTAATTGTCCAGAGAACCCTTTGCCAATAGCTTGCACATGAGACGCGCAGGTCATTGTTAACCCAAAACCACCCTTAGCTCTCATGATAAGCCAATTGTACTCATCATTTGAAAGTGTACCATCTTCATGACTTTGTGAATTGGTCATTGGTGCTAGCATAAAACGATTAGGCATGGTTGCTCCACACTTAAAGGTGAGCGGTGTTTTTGAGGTTGTCGTCATGGTGACATTAATAGGTTATTCTATAATAATACTTTTAACAAAACGCTTATTATCTATTTTAAAGACTGCAAAATAATTTGCAGATGCGATACTATCTAAAGCAATGGTTTGATTTTGTTTACTCAGTGTATCTTGATAGACTGGTTTGCCCAGTGTATCAATAAGTTTAAAATCTACTGGTTGCTGTAGTGGTTTTTTAAACGAGATATTTAGGTAATTATTTGAAGGGTTAGGAGAGATGCTAATCATCTCATTAAAACTATCGTGCTCTTCGATACTCAAGGTCTCAAAAGCAACTGCAAATTCTAGAGCAGCGCCAAGAGATCCTTTGATCACTTCATAGGCATAAGGGACATCCATATTAGCTAAGTTGTCATTTATAGTATGATTAACGGGAGACACATTGCTTTCGTATAATCCTGTAATAACTTCGCCATTGTTTTCAAAAGGCACGTAATCTGATGCAAAAGCATTTGAAATCTCGGTGTCTAAATTTGAGTATAATTCTATTAAAATAGCTAAACTATTGGTCGCAGCATTAGATGCAGCATTGTTAGATGATGGATTTGTCAAATCACGCTCACAAACAACCGTATCGTTTGTCATACCATTAACTCCTCCAACTTCATCAATATTAAATACTAATCTAATATCTAAGTTTTGAGGAATCACTGTATTCGTGACGTAATAGTTGCTTCCAATCAATCCATCTTCTTCTCCTGAGAAGTGAATGAATTTAATTGAATACTCCGTTTCTACATCTTTTAAAAGTCTAGCGAGTTCTAAAAGTAAAACTGTTCCTGTTCCATTATCATTAGTTCCAGGGCCATTTATGGTATCGTAATGTGCGTCAATAATTAAAAACGTGTTTGGGTATAAGGATCCTGTTTTGGTTACAATAATATTATTACTTGTTCCTGCGGAATACGTAAATGGCTGCAACTCCACATCTGTAAAGCCAAGACTTTGATATCTAGACGTAATCCAATTTTCTGTAGTTGTTAACGCTGCAGAACCTACTGTTTTTATTCCGAAGTTTTCGAAAGCAGTTAAATCATTAAGCACATTTGTTTGCGAGGTATTGTTAACGATATTTGCATAAAATGTATTGAAGCTTTGAGCCCTTACTGTATGTATTGTTAATACTGTAAGTAAGGCGAAGATTAGTTTTTTCATGGATTGACTTTTAAAGGACTCTATTTTCGATAGAGGAAGTACTTATCTACCAAATCAATGTAAATACGTTTCGCTTCATCTTCGGAAACATCTTGGATTTGAAATAGTGCATTTGTTTTAAATGCATTTATTATTGGGGTGCGACTGCTTGGGCGTTCATAATTATTACTTGCTTTTTTGTAATAGGCATACAAGCGCAGTAGCATGTCTGCAGGGAAAGGTTCGTTATGAGCATTTATTCGCTCTACCGCCTCAAGAAATTCTATATTTAACTCTTCTGAAGTCATTATTTTGTAGCGATAACAGTTTCGCCTCCTTTGACTACTTGGTTTAATTCTACTTTAATATCTGCATCTAAGGGTAAGTATAAATCTACACGAGATCCAAATTTTATAAATCCAGAGTCTGATCCTTGTATGGCGTTTTCTTCAGTTTTTGCATAATTGACAATACGCTTTGCTAAAGCACCTGCGATTTGTCTGTACAGTACTTTTCCGAAGTTATCATTTTCAACAACAACAGTTGTGCGTTCATTCTCTTCACTAGATTTTGGATGCCAAGCAACAAGAAATTTTCCTGGATGATATTTTGAGTAGGTTACATTTCCGCCGATAGGATAACGCGTCACGTGCACATTAATTGGCGACATAAAGACTGATACTTGTATGCGTTTATCTTTGAAGACTTCTTTCTCAAAAACCTCTTCAATAACAACAACTTTACCATCTACAGGAGACACTACAGCTTTACTGTCTAGGGTTGTATGACGTTTAGGGTTCCTAAAAAATTGAAGTATAAGCCCGAGTAATACGAGCATTACAGTCATTAGTGAGAATCGTAACCATGTTAGATCTATAAAACGATCAATCATGAGAATACTACCAATCACGATGACTAGTGTTATGAGAATAATTTTATAACCTTCTTTATGAAACATAAGTAATAAGTCTTAAATATAAAAATATAAATGGTGCAGCAAAGATAATACTATCTAGACGATCTAGTAAACCACCATGTCCTGGCATAATAACGCCACTATCTTTTACGCCAGCTTGGCGCTTAAATTTGGATTCTATTAAATCTCCAATAGTCCCAAAAACACTAACAATAATACCAAGAATGAGCCAATTAGTAAAAGTGAGTGTGTCTGTGAAATACCAAATAAAATAACTTGCGATGCATGAGAAGAAGAGTCCGCCGAGGAAACCTTCAACCGTTTTTTTAGGGGAAATACTGGGGAATAGCTTTTGCTTTCCAAAATTTTTACCCACGATATATGCAAATGTATCATTGATCCAAACCAATATAAAAGATCCTAATAAAAGGAGCGGTGTGAATTTTTCATAAAAATTTGCAATACATATTAAGAACACAAAGCCACTTGATAAATAAAAGGTCGTAATGATAAAACGTTTAGAACTAAATAGCGGAATGGTTTTTTCTGAAAACAAATCCTTTATAAGAATTAGGAGAACAAAAATAGTAATGACTAGTAGTATTTGAGAAGTTTCATTGAACCCTATTAAAGACTCTGAAAAAAGTTTCCAATAGGCAAAGCTTATATATAGAACAGAAAAGATAATGTAAGGTAAAATACTCTTTAGTTGAATGAGCTTTTTAAATTCTCCCATACAAATCAATCCAAAAACAAAAAAGAGCAGAGTAAGTGCGTGCTGCCAAAAAAGTGAGCCAATAAGAAGGACAACGTATAACGATCCTGAGATAGCTCTTGTAACAGTTTCTTTCATTTATAAATCTTCTAAAAGCAATAAATATAAGTTTTTTGAACTACTTCCATAGCTTAGGAAGTCTTTATCTTCTATTGTTTTGAAGTGTTTTATAGTCGTTATGTTTGTTGGTATTTTATCTCTGTTTTTTCCTTTAATCCCTCTAAGACCTTCGCCAATATTTTGTACAAATTGACTTGTGGTAGCATAGATGACAAAATTATCTGGTAATTCTTTTAATTTCTTTTCTGCTATTTGATTAGAGGAAATTAGTAGGGAACCATCATCTGCTATAAGATACTCACAGGTTGAAAAGAAAAATGAGCTTTCAGAAATTCGTTTTGTTGTATTTAGTTTAAAATCCTTAAAAAGTTCGTCTAAACGAGAATCAAACAATAAAACTTTATCATTTTCCCAAGTATTCTCTAAAAAAATCGATTTTAGTGAATTTTGAACTTCTTGCATGTTCTCACAATACAAGAATTTTCCACCATTTGCTTTGAAGTTTATGGTGAATTGTTCATCAATAGGTAGCTTGATTTCTGGCATATACTTGCCTCTTTGTTCGCTTTTGATGTTGTCTTCGGGTGTGCTTTTTAAACCGAAGATTTTACGAAATAGACTCATTTAAACTAACAACTATTAATCTTATTGATTTTTTTTAAAATCAAATATAAAAAAACTTAAATCAATGTGAGTCAATTTAAGTTTTTTCTAAGATATATTATGAATTCTTCTTTACTCTTCTTTTACTATTTTATCAGTTTCTTCCTCTGTCTTAAGGTCTTCCTTTGTTTCAACGCTAGCGACTTCTGGTTTAATAGATTGTAATAAACGTTCATCTATTTGCTTTTGAAAAGGACGATCTCCAAATATTTTTTCGAGATTATCTTTAAAAATAACTTCTTTTTCAAGGAGTACTTCAGCAAGCTCAGTGAGTTTGTCTCTATTGTTTTCTAATAGTACGATAGCACGTTGGTATTGCTTTTCAATAATATCTGAGATTTCTTTATCAATAAGTTCTGCAGTGCGCTCACTATATGGCTTTGTAAACCCAGCTTCTTGACCCGAAGAATCATAATACGTTATATTACCAACCTTTTCACTCAGGCCATAGATAGTAACCATAGCTCTAGCTTGCTTCGTGACTTTCTCTAAATCACTAAGTGCACCTGTTGAGATTTTGTTAAAAATAACTTTCTCAGCAGCACGTCCACCTAAAGAAGCACACATTTCGTCTAACATTTGCTCTGGTCTCACAATTAAGCGCTCTTCTGGTAAATACCAAGCAGCACCTAATGATTGTCCACGTGGTACAATTGTTACTTTAACTAAAGGTGCAGCGTGTTCTAACATCCAACTAACGGTTGCATGACCAGCTTCATGATAAGCAATTGCTTTCTTCTCTTCAATAGTTACAATTTTATTCTTTTTCTCAAGACCCCCTACAATACGATCAACTGCATCTAAGAAATCTTGTTTGTCAACTGCTTTCTTACCGTGTCTAGCAGCAATTAAGGCAGCCTCATTACATACATTTGCGATATCTGCTCCAGAGAAACCTGGTGTTTGTTTCGCTAAGAAGTCGACATCTAATTTTTCGGCTTGTTTGATAGGTCTCAAATGCACTGCAAAGATTTCTTTACGCTCTCTTACATCTGGAAGGTCTACAAAAATTTGTCTATCAAAACGTCCAGCACGCATTAGTGCTTTATCTAAAACATCTGCTCTGTTGGTTGCAGCTAATACAATGACATTGGTATTAGTTCCAAAACCATCCATTTCTGTTAGCAGTTGATTAAGTGTGTTTTCACGTTCATCATTAGAACCTGAGAAATTACTTTTACCGCGCGCTCTACCGATAGCATCAATCTCATCAATAAATATAATCGCTGGTGATTTTTCTTTTGCTTGTTTGAATAAATCTCTTACACGAGATGCTCCAACACCAACAAACATTTCTACAAAGTCTGAACCTGATAAAGAAAAGAAAGGCACTTGCGCTTCTCCAGCAACTGCTTTTGCTAATAATGTTTTACCAGTTCCTGGTTGACCTACTAATAATGCTCCTTTTGGTATTTTACCACCAAGTGATGTGTATTTTTCTGGATTTTTAAGAAAATCTACAATCTCTTGTACTTCTTCTTTTGCGCCTTCTAAACCTGCTACATCTTTAAATGATGTTTTGATATCTGTTTTCTCATCGAACAACTTGGCTTTAGATTTTCCTATGTTGAAAATTTGTCCGCCAGCGCCTCCACCACCACCACCAGACATACGTCTCATGATAAAGATCCAAACTCCTATAATTAAAATAAATGGAAGTAATGAAAACAGAAGATTTCCGAAGACATTCTCTTCAGATTTAAAAGCTACAGGAACTTCAATATTAGGATTATCAGATTTGATTTCATTAATCTGTTCTTGGAACAATTTTAGATCACCAAATTCAAAAGCATAATTAGGTAAAGGTGTTACCTGAGGTAAAATGCTCGTTGGTTTTGATTTTTTATGGATTTCTTTTTCTTGACCATCTTTATTGATGTAAACTCTAGCTTCTCTATTATTTATAATGTCAACTTTTTCAACATCACCTTGAGCCATATAGTCAAAAAACTCTGATGGATTTATTTTTTTCCCACCAGTGCTGCTCATTCCAGAAAATATCTGGAACCCTAAAACTACTGCTATTACGATACCGTAAATCCACCAAGAATTAATCTTTGGTTTTTTACTTAAATTTTTATTGTCTTTTGCCATCTATGTCGTACCGTAAATTCGGTTTTTATTAATATTTAGTAACTTGTTTCTATTTGTGTTGTTTTTGCATCACCCCAAAGGCTTTCAATATCATAATATTCCCTGATATGCTTTTGAAATACATGAACAACGACATTAACATAATCTATTAATACCCATTCAGAATTATCACTGCCCTCTGTATGCCAAGGGTTATCCTTAAGTTCCTTACTTACCTTTTTTTGTATAGAATTTACAATTGCATTTACTTGTGTGTTAGAAGTACCCTCACAAATAATAAAGTAATCGCAAACTGTGTTTTCAAGCTCTCTAAGATCTAAAATTGTAATATCTTTTCCTTTTACATCTTCAATACCAGCTATAACTGTACTTATAAGTTGATCTGGACTTGTATTTTTTTGCGTCATTAAATTGATTTAATTTTGTGCGAAGTTATTATTTTTTTACTTCTTATAAACGGTTATTCATCATAAGAAATATATAATTTTTTTTAGCACTTTAGTATGCACTTAATCAAACTTAATGCCATCGACTCTACCAATACGTTTTTAAGACAATTGAGTAGCAATAAAAGTATAGACGATTTTACGGTTGTTGTGACAGAATCTCAATTAAAAGGTCGCGGACAAATGGGAACATCCTGGAGTTCTAAGCCAGGAAAGAACCTTATGGCTAGTGTGTTTGTGGATATTTCGTTTTTAGCTATCGACCATAGTTTTTGGATTAGCATGGCAACATCATTGGCTATTGCTAAGACGTTAAATGACTTTCAAATAAGACAGGTTAAAGTGAAGTGGCCAAACGACATTTTGGCAGACCAAAAGAAGATTTCTGGAATTTTGATAGAGAATGTCATAAAAAACAACAAACTCCAAGCTTGTATTATTGGGTTTGGTCTTAATATTAATCAAGTATATTTTGATAATTTGCCATTGGCAACATCGATGCGAATGGTTTCTGGTAAATGGCACGATACTGATGTAATTCTCAAAAAGGTCATAGAAAATTTACAGTTGAATATCAGCCAATTGAAAGCGGGTGATTATAATGGTATCAAAACTGAATACGAAAACGAACTATTTAGAAAAGAAAAACCTTCTACATTTAAAAATGCAAAAGGTGTTTTATTTTCTGGTTTTATAAAAGGGGTTTCAAATTCTGGACATCTCAAAGTTTTAATTGAAGATAATATTCTTAAAGAATTTGATCTCAAAGAGGTTAAACTGCTCTATTAAATTTGCTCTGGCATGTTAGTGACTAAGGTTTCAATAAATTTATTAATTGGTCCTTTGATCATCATTCCCATCATGGCATTGAATTCTCCTTCAAAAATTAATTCTACTTCACTTTGAGTAGGTGCAGTTTCTGTTATGTTTGCTGTAAGTGAAAAGTCTAATTTTCCGCCAGCAGCGCTTAAAACTACTTTGTTAGGTGCTATGGCTTCTTTCTTTTTAAGTATTATTTCTGGCATACCTTTTAAAGCAAACAGAAATTTATCAGTACCAACTACTTCAAATTTACTAATGTTTTCTGGCATTAATTTCTCGAAGTTTTTGACATCAGCTAAAAAGTCAAATGTGTTTTGAGCCGATTTAGGTATTGTTGTTTTTGGTGATTCTAATTTCATAGATGTAAGATTATAAATTTATAGAGCTATAATCAAATAGCGTTCCATTCACTTGGATTTGCATTCCAACGTGCTAAAACTTCTTGTTCTTTAGTAGTTATATATTTTGTATCCAAAGCCTGGTCTAGTAAATTTTCATAATTACTTAAGGTATGAAGATCTACATTTGCAGATTCAAAATTGGTTTTAGCAACTTCAAACCCATAAGAGAATATAGCGACCATACCTTTCACATTAACATGTGCCTCTTTAAGTGCTTTTACAGCATTGAGACTGCTCTTTCCAGTACTTATTAGATCTTCTACAACGACTACATTTTGTCCAGACTCAACAAAACCTTCAATCTGGTTTTGTCGACCGTGAGATTTTGCTTCAGGCCTCACATAGATAAATGGAAGTCCTAGATATTCAGCAACCAGCATGCCAATTCCAATAGCACCAGTTGCTACACCAGCAATGACATCTACTTTTCCGTAGTGCGATTCGATATGCTTTGCCATCGTTTCACGAATATAATTTCTAATGGGAGGATAAGAGAGTATAATTCTATTATCACAATAAATTGGAGATTTCCAACCTGAGGCCCAAGTAAATGGATCACTAGGTTGTAGTTTTATAGCGTTTATTTGTAATAAAACTTCAGCAGTTTGTTTGGCAGTTTCTTTGTCAAAAATCATAATACAAAACTACACTATTTTTGACAAAAATAATTTTAGAATTAAAAATAAAATTAATTTTAAAATGGACATGATCTCTATAAAAATGATATTTTTACCTTATTAAAATTCTACATATAAA
This sequence comes from Psychroserpens sp., assembly GCA_034111845.1. Taxonomy (GTDB): domain Bacteria; phylum Bacteroidota; class Bacteroidia; order Flavobacteriales; family Flavobacteriaceae; genus Psychroserpens. The sequence continues at coordinate 16,805 of JAWUWM010000014.1, forward strand.
ACACATGTATCACATATTTGTAAATGATAAACCAATTATTTTAACAACTAAAGTTGAAAAGGAGGATGGTTTTAAAAACTTCTTGTTATCTACAGTTAATATTGGTAAGGTGCTACGAACCCTTAATTCTTCAGATTTAAAGGAAGTCAGACTTATTGGTAAAAAAGAGCATAAACTCCTTAAAAAGTTTTTGAAATTATTGCCAAACGTTGTTGCAGGTGGTGGTAAAGTCTACAATCAAAAGGGAGCGATTCTTTTTATTTACAGAAATGATAAGTGGGATTTACCCAAAGGGAAAGCAGAGAAAAAAGAAACTATTGAAGAAACATCAATACGAGAAGTAGAGGAGGAAACAGGTGTGCAAGGCTTAGAAATTATAAAACCTTTGGATACAACGTATCATATATTTAAGCGTAATGGGAAACATAGAATAAAAGTAACCTATTGGTTTGAAATGAAAACGACATTTGATGGTCCATTATATCCTCAGGAAGATGAAGGGATTACGAAAGTAGAGTGGCTATCTCCTGAGGACAGTCAAAAAGCGCTTGAGAATAGTTATGCTAATATTAAGTTATTGTTGTAAATTAATTATAACATTTTTTATTGCAGCAAGTAATGCGCTTTTTAAAACTACATTCATTTGGTTTGATTTAGAATGTTTTTGGTTGATTTCAATTTCTATTCCAATATAATTTTGTTTAAACTTACGTCGTAAATGCGTTGTAAAACCATCTGATTTTCCTAAATAAGGATAGTTAAACCGCACTCGTAATTGAGGATTACCAGTTTTAATTTGAGACTTTAAGCCAACTGAAACTTGTTTTTCTGAACATATTTTAGGGTCGTACAGCAAACCTATATCGCAATCTCGTTTTATACCGTTTAAGGTTGGTGTAAAGGAGTGAATCGAAAGATGCAATACCGTTTCGCCTTTTGAGATGAAGTTTGAAATTATGAGCTCAATATCATTGCGATAGGGAAGGTAATTTGCTTTTATAATGTGTTCTTTTTTGCTTAAGTTTAATGTTTTGCTATACTCTGAAAATAGCTGACTATTTTGAAGCGAACGATTTAATTCAATTAATAAACGACTAGTTGTACTCGATTTTGAATAATTAGAAATTGGCTTCAAATATTCAAAAACATCAAGAGCACCTAAATCAAAACCTCTATGAGTTTCTAAAAGCTCTTTGTTGGCCTTAAATAGGTGTAAATATGGAGTTGGGATTTTGTTTCCTCCGTGTTCACAAGTGATAATTAATTTCAATTGATAAATAATTGATTGGTTTCTAGGCATCTGGAAAGTTGTGAATAAACCTTTTTAATTTTTTCTTCAGAAACATCTTGGTCAAGAGCCTTTAGTATTCTAGACGATAGTGTTCCATTCTTTAGAATGAGTTCAATGGTGTTTTGATTTTCCGAAGATATATTTGTTTTAACGTTAGCATATAAGTGTTTCCAAAGATCTTGCATGGTTGCTTTTTCTTTAATTCTAAAAAGAGCTAAATATTCTAAGTTTATGACTTTAGAATGTTCACCATACTTGATACCATCATTTAAAATCTCAAACAAATCATGCTGCTTCCATTCTTTTTGGGTTTTTAAATCACAAAGTTCTTGATGGACTAAAGCTTTTAAAACTTCAATAATCAATATGCAAATTGCAATATCTGCCTTTGGGCATTCTTGAACATCCATAAGGCGTATTTCTATGGCATTTCTATCAAAACGAGCAATGGCTCCTCTAGAATTTAAAAAATGATGATCTAAAATTTTTTTAGTATCATGTGGCTTGATTGCTTTTTTTATAGGTTCAAAAATAGTACTATAATAATCTGTCTTACTAAAAACAGCTTCAGGAATTACCATGCCTGTAATTTCTGAGATTTCCTTTTGATTGGTTTTATAGTATTCTAAACGTGAATCGGAAAAGCCTGTTATGTTACCTTCTAAAATTGGAGAACTTGCGCATAAACCAGGAATTAATGGTAAAATGATTCTAATAGCTGCGTGAAGTTTTTCAAATTCATCATCATCATAAAACGGCAAATTAATATGAGTGCTCTGTACATTGCTCCAACCGTGAACTTTACAGTTAAAAATCTTATTGTACAACTCGTAAACCTCACTATAACTATGCTTCCATAAAAATGTGTCTTTTAATGGGTTCATTAAAGGATGTGAAGCAGTTGGTAATAATTGGGTATCAATTGCCATTAATAATTTGTTGATTTCTATAATGTTTTCATGAAATTTGTCAGCTAATGTTTCTAAATCTGCTGTAGGTCCATTAGTTTTAAGCTCAATCACATGAGCAACTAATTCGTTACTCCAAGCAATTTCCCCATTATCGATATCTGATGTGATTTTTCCTTTTTTTAAGGACATTAGTTGATCTACTAAAGGCGCAACTTTAAAATTTGTAGTGTTGACCAGCATATATTCCAACTCAATACCAAAAACTTCAAAAAGATGATAACTTTTATTCATGATTATTCTAATCTAGATTTTAGTGCCAATAGTATTGTGGCGTAAATTTTGTCACCATAGTGTAAGTCTTCCACACCAAAATCAATATTTGGATTGTCATTAATCTCAATAACCATAGGTTGGTTATGTATTATTTTTATGTCAATTCCAAATAAGCCTTTGCCTATTAATTTGGCGCTTTTTATTGCCATATCTAGAACGTTTTTTGGTACCTCTTCAAGAGGTAGACAGTCTGCATTACCGTCTTGATCATCTTTTTTCTTAGCTTTCCAATTATAGATTTGCCAATGGTCTTTTGCCATGTAATATTTGCAAGCGTAAAATGGTTTATTGTCAATAATGCCAATTCTCCAATCATATTCAGAAGGACAGAATTCTTGCGCAATTATGAGGTCTGATTCCTTTAGCATTTCTGTTACTAAAAGATCATACTCCTCTTCTGTTCTAGCTTTTTTTACACCAAAAGAAAATGTAGAATCGGGAGCTTTTAATACACATGGTAATCCTATAATTTTAAGAGTTTCTTGTTTGTTGTCTTTGTGAATAATGATGGTTTTTGGTGTTGCAATATTTGCATTATTTAAAGCTTCAGCCATATAGACCTTATTGCAACATTTTAATATCGCATCAGGATAATCAACAATAGCTATGCCTTCTTGTTGTGCTTTGCGAGCAAAAGCATAGGTTTCGTTATTAACCTCTGTGCTTTGACGAATAAATAATGCATCAAAAGAGGATAATCTTGATAGGTCTTTAGGGGCAATGATTTCAGCATAAATGTTTAATTTCTCAGCGATTTCCAAGAATTTTTTGAGACCTTTAGGATTACTTGGAGGTGCAGGGTCGTTGGGATTAACCAATATTGCTAAATCAAAATCGTAACTTACAAGTTTAGGAGTATCGTAACGCTTTTTTCTAAAATATTGGTTTGCAATAAGTTGTATAATCTCAAAATGTTCTTGAGGGATTTCTGAATCTGAAATCGCTCTAATACTCTGTACATTCCATTTTATATTATGATTAAATTTTACTCTTAAAAAAGGAACTTGAAAGTGCTTGTAAAACAGACTGCTCAATTCTTTATATTTTTGAGCCACATTTTGACCAAAATAAATGCTTAATGTAAACTCTCGAGATTTTATGTTTTTTAAACTCTGCTGTAGCACATTATCAAATTCATCTGAGACAATGCGAACCAATTTTAATGCTCGTAGGTCTACAATGTTTTTGACGGTTGGGATTGGTAAATGTCCTCTGGCTTCTGCTAATAGAGAGACGTAGTAACCTTTAGATTGATAAGAATAATCTCTACAAAGGTTAAATATTCTAGCCTTTTTTAATTGCGAAAATTTAGGATTTGTAAGATAGTATTGTGAGGAAATTACTGTAATATTCTCAATCAAAAAATTCCACTTTTGTGGTTGATCGACAACAATGTATTTGTTCATGTTTTACGCATAAAAGCGATATAATTTTAAACAAATGTAGATAATTTAAGTATTGCTTTTACAAAAGGCTAAAAATAAAATTTACGTAGTTAATTATTTAAAAATTAGTTATTTATATTTATAAATGTTGATGGTTTCTAATCGCAATTAAAATAATTTATACACAGGATACTGCATATGAGCCTTTTCATAATTTTCACTTTGTTTATGTAACCAATCTAATTGGGAATACCAGTTCGTTGCAAAATCTTTATCAAACGATTTTCTTAAATTAAAATCGATTTGTAATTTGGGGTTGCTTCTAAGTAGTTGTAGTGCTTTGTCTTCCCAAACATATGGCGAGAACCCTTCTTTTTGTTGTAGGATGGTATCAAAGAAATTCCAACTAAAAAAGGAATCTTGAGCTTGTGGTTCTAGGGTTTCAAGGAGGTACCTAAATCCGTTTTGATTGGTTTTAATCATATAATCACCTTTAAAGAATCTCACTTTTTCTTCGGAAATATCTAACTCCACATTATAGTGAGAATAATGACCTTCGTAAGCTTGGGTTCTTGTTTCGTAATTTTTAACCTTATAAGATTTGACTGTTAGTGTTGTATCATTTTCAATGCGAGTCATTTCTATATTGTTCAATTTTAAAAGATCAATAATGTTCCACCAACCTTGCGGAATTATGTAAGCCTTAGGAATCTCAACATCTAAAGTAGAGGTCATATGGTTTTTATATGTGACTGATTTGGTAAAAGGTTTACGAGTATCATATTTTAAACGCTTTGCACCTGTTAAATTACTTTCAATCATGTTTCCTTCATATCCTTTAAAATTTAAAGTTGTTGTTTTTGTAGTATCGATGGACCATTGAAGATGGTAATTATTTTTGTTTAACATATTAGCGACAGCATTTTTACGTAATGCAGAAATAGTTTCACCTTCATTCTCAGTAATGTCTATCATACTTTTCATAAGCTCATAAGTGCCTTCAACGCGTTGCTTATAAGGTTTTAGCATGTGTGTTTCTACCATCATTCCTAGCGTATTCCATAATGTAGTGTAGCCTGTAGAGTAGCGTGGAGAATCCATAAACTGACTAAAGCCCTCCTCTGGAGTTCTATTGAATACATTGACGTAAGGTGTGATATCCCAATCCTTTTCTGCTAACTTTTGTTCTAACTGAGGCATCATTTTAGTGTGAAGGAAATTACCTAATTCACCACCTAATTTATTATGCTGTGTAAATAGATGTGTTAGTGTGTATTGATAGTCAGCACCATTACTCACATGATTGTCTATAAAGACATCTGGCTGGACCAAGTGAAAAAGTTGAGCAAAACTTCTAGCGTTTTTGGTATCAGATTTTATAAAATCCCTATTCAAATCAAAATTACGTGCATTGCCTCTAAATCCATAAGCTACTGGACCGTTTTGATTGGTTCTAGTTGTTGAGTTTCGGTTTAAGCTGCCTCCAACATTATAAATGGGAATCGTCACTAATACAGTCGATGTAGGCATGTCAATTTTTCCTTGTGCGATATCTCTAAATAGTAGCATTGTAGCATCAATACCGTCAGACTCGCCAGGGTGAATTCCATTATTGATTAATAGAATACGTTTGTTTTTTCTAATTTCAGCATAATCAAATTTAGCATCAGCGTTTAGGGTAACAATATGAAGTGGTTTGCCCGAATCTGTTTCACCAATACTATCAATGTTTACCTGTGAAAATGTATCTGCCAAATCTTGATAGAACTGAATCGTTTCAGCGTAAGTAGCTGTCTCTAGTCCGTTAGATTTCTCAAATTTAGTCGTAAAGTCTTCCCGATTAGAAGTGCCTTCTGAAGAACACGTATATAAAGAGATAAAAAATAGAAATAAGATGAAGTTTTTAAGGGTTTGATTACTATATGGTTGAATTGTACTCTTCATATATTGTATATTTCTTTACTGATGTTGTTCTAAATCGCTATAAAGTTACTCTAAATTTGATTTATCCCTCTAAACTAATAATTATAATGAAAGTGCTTATTCTTCCTTTTGGGAAAATCAACCTGATTAATTCTCATATAGCCGAAAACTATTATTAATGAAGGCATAATCCTAGACAAACAAGACGTAAAAGATTATCATCACGTATTTCGATCTCACTTAGAACTGCCATTTTCGCTATTAATAAATAAAGAAAACATATTTTCCTATACGTTTGAGGCTCAATTAGAGGTGGGTAAGCGTAACAGTATTTTGTAGCGAGCAGTTGTTGCTTATAATCATAATGCAGAAATGGCTACTCAAATAATTATGGATCTCAACAAAAAGAAGAATTAGAATATTGAAATTTTTAGAAACACACAGGTAGCTTTAGATTGTTTATATACGCATATTAATAATAGAAATGCAGTATGACTACTCTAGTAATTTTAAGTAATTTTGTAGTTCCTTAATTAATGTCATGTCACAAACTACAAATACAATTTTAATGATTCGTCCTGTTAATTTCAGGATGAATGAGCAGACTGCTGTCAATAATTATTTTCAAGAAGATCTTGATATAAAGAACGCAGAAATTAATGCAAAAGCACAAGTAGAGTTTGATGATTTTGTAGATAAATTAAGAGCAGTCGGTGTAAACGTAATTGTCGAAGAAGATGACAAGTTATTGGATACTCCAGATTCTATTTTCCCAAATAATTGGGTCAGTTTTCATGAAAATGGAAATGTAGGTCTCTATCCAATGTTTGCAGAAAATCGCAGAAGAGAAAGACGTGATGAGATTTTTATACGTCTAGAAAAAGAAGGCTTTCAAATTAATAATATTATAGATTATACTAGTGCAGAGGATGAAGGTTTCTTTCTTGAAGGTACAGGGAGTTTACTTTTAGATCGTATAAATTCAAAAGCCTATTGTGCATTATCGCCAAGAGCAGATGAAGATTTGTTTATAGAGTTTTGTGAGGATTTTGAATATACTCCAGTTGTCTTTACTGCAAACCAGAGTGTTGACGGTAAGCGTTTGCCTATTTATCACACAAATGTAATGATGTGTTTAGGTGAGTTGTTCTCTGTAATATGCTTAGATTCAATTGATGATAAGAAAGAGCGTAAACAAGTTACTAAAAGTTTAAAAGCAGATGGTAAGATTGTTATAGTAATTTCTGAATCACAGATGCACCAATTTGCTGGTAACATGCTACAAGTGAAAGGTGAAAATGATCAACGCTATTTAGTGATGAGTAAAGCTGCTCATGAGAGTTTAACTCTAAAACAAGTTACAGATATTGAAGCTTTTTGCCCGATTTTATCTAGTTCACTAGAAACTATAGAAACCTGCGGAGGTGGGAGTGCGCGCTGTATGATGGCTGAAGTTTTCTTACCGAAAGTTTAATCTAATTTTTAGGCTCAATCTTAGGAAGTTCAACATAAAATTTAGTGCCTATTCCTGGAGTGCTTTCAACCCAAATGCGGCCACCATTAAGTTCAACTAGCTCTTTACATATAGTTAAACCTAGGCCAGTTCCTTTCTCATTGCTAGTTCCTCTAGTGGTGAATGTTCCATTTTGGAAAAGCTTATCAACATCTTCTTTATAAATACCAACACCCGTATCTTCAACACAAATTAAACTTTTACCATTATGATCAGAATTTGACACTGTTATGGAGTCGCCTACACGCGTAAACTTAACTGCATTGGTAATTAAATTTTGAATGACTATTTCAATCATACTTTTATCCGCATAAATGAAATCTCTTCTAGATTCATCAATAAGTATAATGCGCTTTTGCTCAATTTTTTGTTCAACTAAACTTATTTTATTTTTAAAGACGTCTTGTATGTTGAAAAGTTCAGCTTTTGGTTCTAAATTTTGCATTTGAGATTTAGACCAATTTAAAAGATTATACAGGAGTTGTGACGCACTATCAGCATTTTCACTAAGCTCTGGTACTAATTCATAAAATTCTTCACGAGTAATACCGTCTTCTTTGAGTAAATCTATAAACCCTTTAATGGAAGAAATAGAATCTTTTAAATCATGAGATACAATGGAAAATAATCTATCTTTTACATTGTTTACTTCTTCAAGATGTGTGATTTGTTCAACAAATTTTTTGTTCTGCAAGGTGATTTTTACATTTTCATTTTCTAGTTCATTACTAGGTTTTGAACCATTTTTACGTCTAAAATAAGTGATTAATAATAGCGTTGATACAATTAAAAACCCAAAACTTAAAGCATACAAAATGAGTTTTAATCTTTCTAACTTCTTAGAGCTTTCTGAGTATTGTTTGTCTGTTGTAAGCGTATTGGAATTTGTAATGTCCTCTAAAGGCTTTAAGTCTATCGGTACTGTAATTACAGGGATCTTTGGTTGATTTTCTTGATCAAGCTCACGTTTTAATGTGTAGTATTTTCCTTGCCACAAAAATGCATTTTGAAAACGCCCTCTAATTGAATCTAATTCTTTATGAAGTTTGTAATTTTTGAGAAGTTCTGGTTTATTGTCAATTGTGCTAGCAATGGTGTGTGCTTCGCCTATTTGAATAGCAGCAGTTTTAAAATTATTTAACTGTATATTTAATTCGCCAACAGCATTAAGTGCTCTTAAAACACCATCTTTATTACCTATTTTTCTATTAAATTTTAAGCCTTCAGACAAGTAGTCAGTTGCTTTTCGGTAATCTTTAAAACGTAAGTATTCGGCTCCAATTCGAGGTAATATTTCGCCTCGAAGTGTTTGATCTTTATTGGGATTAAGAAGCGTTAACACATTCTCATAGTATTCTATAGCTTTTCTATGTTCTTTTCTTTCAGAATATAGATTAGCGATATTACGTATAGATGTTTTTATACCTGTACTGTCTTTCAGTTGTTTTCTTACTGCTAAGGCTTTAATATTAAACTCTAGAGATTTGTCAATTTGATTGGTGTTATAATAGGCATCAGCGAGATTGTTATATGCAGAGCTTAATTCATTTTTAAGATTTCTTGTTTCAAAAGTGTGTATTGCAGACAATGAACTCTGTAATCCTACAGCGTAATTACCGCGTTTAATTTCAATTAAGCCAATACTATTGTTCACTTTTGCAATACCTAAAGTATCACCTAATTGACTATAATACCTACGTGATTTATTATAACCATCAACTGCGTTGTAGTAATCATCATTGTTAGCGTAAATTAAAGCTTTGTAATAATTGACATCAGCAATTCCCTTTGCATGGTTGAGAAGTTTAGATAAGCGTTCTGTTTTGTCAATATAAGTTAGGGCTTTTTTGTAACTCTCAGCGTTGTATAAGGCTTGAACTAGTCGCAATGAGGTTTCAACTTTTAGTGAATCCTTTTTTTGATAAGCTAATTCTACAGTAAGACTGTCGATCTCTTTTGTTTGTGAAAAACAAAAAAGCGAAGTGCATAAAACAACTAAGGTTATTAACTGTTTCATACTTTAATTAGGGTATGAGTATTTGCAAAATTATTTAAACACGAAACACCCTTTAATGTTGGGTAGTTAGCGTGGTTTAATAAAAATGTCAATCTCATTGAAGATTGATTATTAAGGTTCATCAACGTTTGGGACTTTGATTAATAGCATTTCAAAAATGGAGAAAAAGGTTCTTAAACCCTAATTTATAGGTTTTAATACCTATAAATTAGTTAAAGTGAATATTCTAAATTTTAAAAACATCGACGAATAGTTGAACGGTAGAAATCATGGAAAAACAGCACTTTGATCGATGAAATGCATAGTTTGTTTTTTATTGTTCTTTATTGGTGTTAATCTGTTGTAAATGAGTTTTTTTGTATATGTATCTCGTAAATGCGAATTAAGGTTTTATGCCTAGTAAAATACGCTTTAAATTTAGAGAGTAATACTGTGTTTTAAATACTTCTATTTTTACTTAATTCATCTGTAGTATGGTTGCGATTTATGACTAATTTGTTTCAGATATATACGAGTTCAATAAAATCAATAAAAGCACTTTTGCATTCTAAAAATTTAATTATAATCTTATCTTTGCAGACTTAAAAACGATACCAAAATGAATCTTCAGGAGACACTCTCACATAATGTAAAACAAGCTATTAAAGCTGTTTTTGATGCAGAATTACAATCGGTAGAATTTCAAGCAACACGTAAAGAGTTTGCTGGAGATATTACAGTAGTTGTGTTTCCTATGTTAAGGGTTGTGAAAGGTAACCCTGTTCAAATTGGAGAACAAATTGGTCAATACTTAGTAGCGCACGTTGAGGAGGTCGAAGCATTTAATGTGGTTAAAGGTTTTTTAAATATTGAAATTAGTGATGCGTATTATATTAATTTCTTCAATAGTATTAAGAATGTACCACAATATGGGTTTACACTGACTAGTTCAAAAGAAAAAGCGGTAATGGTAGAGTATTCATCACCAAACACCAACAAACCTTTACACTTAGGACATGTTAGAAATGTAATTTTAGGCTATAGTGTTTCCGAAATTTTAAAAGCTTCAGGGCGCAAAGTGTACAAGACTCAAATCATTAATGATAGAGGGGTTCATATTTGTAAAAGTATGTTGGCTTGGAAACGCTTCGGAAATGAGGAAACTCCAGAATCGTCAGGATTAAAAGGGGATAAGCTCGTTGGTAACTATTATGTGAAATTTGATCAAGAATATAAAGCTGAAATACAACAGCTCATTTCCGAAGGACAAACGGAAGAAGATGCTAAGAAAAATGCGCCAATCATAATAGAAGCACAACAAATGCTTTTAAAGTGGGAATCAGGGGATGATGAAGTTGTCGCGCTTTGGAACATGATGAACAGTTGGGTTTACGAAGGGTTTGATATCACTTATAAAAGTATAGGTGTTGATTTTGATAAATTGTACTATGAAAGTCAAACCTATTTATTAGGAAAAGAGTTTGTTGCCGAAGGTTTAAAAACAGGTGTATTCTTAAAAAAAGAAGATGGCTCGGTTTGGTGTGATTTAACCGAAGATGGTCTCGATGAAAAAATTGTACTTCGTAGTGATGGTACTGCTGTATACATGACTCAAGATATTGGGACAGCGATCCAGCGCGTTAAAGATTTTCCAGATGTTGGTGGTATGGTGTATACCGTTGGTAATGAACAAGAGTATCATTTTCAAGTCTTATTCTTAATCATTAAAAAATTGGGGTTTGAATGGGCAGATAATTTGTATCATTTAAGTTATGGTATGGTAGATTTGCCTTCAGGGAAAATGAAGAGTAGAGAAGGTACTGTGGTCGATGCAGATGATTTGGTAGATGAAATGGCGCAGACAGCTGGAGAAATCTCTGAAGAGTTAGGGAAACTTGATGGCTACTCAGCTGAAGAAAAGCAAGACCTTTATAAAACAATTGGTTTAGGTGCGTTAAAGTATTTTATCTTAAAAGTAGATCCTAGAAAACGTATTTTATTTGATCCAAAAGAGTCTATCGATTTTCAAGGTAATACTGGACCGTTTATTCAATATACCTACGCTAGAATACAGTCTATTTTACGTAAGTCTAATATTGATACTACTATCACATTGAGCACAGCAGAAGTGTCTTTGCATGACAAAGAAAGAGAACTCATTAAACAATTAGAGTTATTTCCTGAGGTGATTAAAAATGCTGCAGACAATTATAGTCCAGCCTTAATTGCTAACTATACGTACGAGTTAGTAAGAGCGTTTAATTCGTTTTACCAAAACGTATCTATTTTAGGTGCCGATAATGAAACTGAAAAAATATTTCGTGTACAACTAGCGCACAGTGTTGCTAATGTTATTAAGAACGCATTTGGTTTGTTAGGCATTCATGTGCCTGAGCGTATGTAGATTAAAATTGTCCTTTATGAGCAATAGCTTGTTTGATATGCGCCAAATGATGGTTGCTATGCCAAGCGTAAGTGCCAATCGTTTCGTCTAAACGGAATCGTTTACCATGTTCTGGATGTACAATTTCTCTTGACAATTCTTTTTTGGAAATGTGCTTCAATAACTTTCCTAGCTTTGCATGAAGACCTTTTAGTAAATTTAAAGAATCCTCTAAATTATCGTCTACTCCATCAACTAATTTTGCCCAACGATCTTCATAATAGGGTTTTATGATTGGTGAGTCTTCGGTGAGCGCTAATTTGAATCTAATGATGCTATTCATATGACTGTCTGCACAATGATGAACCACTTGCTTGATGTTCCAGCCTTCAGGTCTGTATGGCCAGTTTAATTGTTCTGTAATTAAACCATTTGTGGTTTTTTGAATTTCCGAAGGAAAACGTTCTATATCATTAATCCAAGTGGATATCATTTCCGAAGAAATAACATCAGGCTTTTGAAATTCTCCAATAGGAAATTTTAAGACGTGTAATTGCTTCTCTGTCATTTTTCTAAATTTTTGCGGTTCCCTCCATGACATCTTGGGTTTGAGATTCATCCATATAAACTATAGGAACAGCATAAATAATTGGTGTGTTTTCTGGATAGTGCACTTTTAGTAATTGGTTGATGGTGCTAAACAAAAGCGCCTTAGTCGTGCCAACAATTAGAACTTCACTAATACTGGTTAATTTTCCTTCTTGATCAGGTACACGCCCAACAACTTCTTTTAAAATATACTCATTCGTTACAAGTCCATGTTCGTGAAGTAAATCTGTAATTCTATTAGCTTGATCTTCATTTTTTGTAATAATATGTAATTGAATCATGATTATTTATTTTAAATGCTATTCCATAAAGATACATCTAGAATTATATACCGTCTAAAATCTTAACCTAAAGCTAACATTTGGTGTGATGCCTAAGGATAGATTATCTATCGTAATAGTTTCACCATCAGTATTTTTTACATGATATGTATTAATAATATTTTCTCTATCAAAGAGGTTCCATATGGAAGCACCAATAGACGCATCTAATTTATCAGCGAATTTTAATTGATAGGTTGCTGATAGATCTGTTCTAAAATAATCACTTATGCGACCGCTGTTTGGAGTCGTGTAATCAATTTGAGCGTTAGCTTGATCTTGGAGTTCTAAAGGTAGTGTTTGAGGTCTGCCAGAATGCCAATTGAAACCCAAAGCAAATTTCAAATTATCTATATCATAAGCACTTGCAAAGGTCACAGCATGTCTTACATCAATATTGTTTGGGAATGGGTTGCCTTCATTTAGATTTTTAAAAACATAGTCGTTTTTACTGTATGAATAGCTGAGCCACGTGCCAAAATATTCAAACTGTTTATTGATTAAAAAATCTATCCCTCTGACTTGAAATTTACCAATATCTTCTAAAAATTGAAATTGATTTTGGAAACCTTGGCTTTGAGTGGTAATGCCTTCAACATTTTTTATAAAGGCTTCTACACTTATTAGTAACTTGTTTTTATTATAGTGAATACCTGCAGCTGCCTGAACACTTTTAATAATGGGGATGTTTTCGTTGTTAGATAAGATCCATCGTCGTTTTTCAATACCTAAAAAATCGTTTTGTAAATCTATAATTTGAGAGGTGGTTTGACTTTTTAACTCTGATAAAAATTCTAATCGAAAATCATTATTTAATTTGTGACTTACAGATAGTCGAGGCTCCGTAAAAAACTCTGAAAATTTCTCAATATAATTTGTTCTTAAACCTATTCTCGCATACGTGTTTTTATTTGCTGAGGTAAATTCTGCCTCACCATAAATGGAGTGTGTTCGCACCACTTCTTTTATAAATTGCTCTGTGTTTGGATTGTTTGTGTCTTCTGCATTACTAATAATGACCTCGCTAAATTGGTAGCCACCATGTATTTTTAAATTGTCATCGATATGATTGGTAGCATTAATCTTTATGCCTAGGTCATTGACGTTATTATTTTGATTAATACGTTGGTCATTTGCAATATTAAAGTTTGTAGCTTTTAAATCGTAATTGGTATAGTAAAATTGAGCGGTCGTTGTGAGTTTACTATTCCAGTATTTTAAATATTCGAAACCTGTTGCAAAATTATTTTGTTCTAATTGATTTCGTAATGGAATCCCAGAGTCCTCATTGGCTTGTTGGTCGTAGGTTAGTTTGTTGTTAATGGTTAAAAAGTTAAACCTGAATTGGTCTTGATCTGTAATATTATACAGGAATTTAGCAGCGATATCATAGAAGTAGAAGCGTTCGTTGTTTGAGATAACGTCTGAGGCGTCCCCTTGTTGTGGGTTCGAAAAATCACTATCCTGAAACACACGTTGACGATATTGATCGTAAGTTGGTGTAAAGATAAAATCGGTTACAGAGCGTCTAGCAGAGACTTGAATTTCTGTTTTTTCATCCAATGGTACTTTTGCGAAAGCATCGGCATGGATGAGGTTGAAACCTGCTCCAGCTTTAAATTCTTGATCCAAATTGTTAGAGAGTTGCATATCAATAACGCTAGAAACACCGTCACCAAATTTAACGCTAGTTCCGTTTTTGGATACATTAACTTCTTTGGTTAAATACGGATTAAAAGCAGATACCAAACCAAAAAAATGTCCAGACTGGTACATTTTTATTCCGTCCCATAATATTAAATTTTGATCATGACTTCCGCCACGAACATTAATATTTGAGATACGTTCATCAACACTCATTACTCCAGGTAAGGCCTGTATACTTTGTAATACGTCTGGTTCTAGAAGTCCAGGAAGAATACCGAAATCTTCGGTTTTGATGTTGATTTTACCGTCACTGCGTTTTGATATGCCTTTAGTCAAGAAATTGTTTATGGTGACTTCTTCGAGTTTTTGGGTAATAAAATTACTGAATGGATTAGACCGTTTAGAAATAACAACACTGGTCGCATTGAGAATTATAAAGTCAAGGTTTGTTCCAGATCTTAAGTATTCTAATGTGTTTTCTAGGGATAAAATTTCCGAAGGAATACTAATATTTTTATTAGCGATAGTTTGATCTAAGTAGGTGAAGTTTATACTAAATCTGGATTCTAATATGGTGAGAACTTCGGTCAGCGGACGTTTTGTTTTTGAATCTGACTGTGCAAAACTGCTACTCAAACTCAAAAACAATAAGATTATAAAAAGATAGAGAACACCTTTTCTATTCACGTTTTAGTCTAATGATATTATCTGTTTTACTATACTTTAGTTGTAAAGGTAAAGTAATAGATTTTAAGGCAATTTCAATATCATTATGTGTAAAACTTCCAGTGAAGTTTTGAGAGTCATTGATAGTTTCAAATTCTATAGACACATTGTATTGTCTTTCAAATTCCTTAATGACTTCTCGGTATGGGATACTCCTAAAGGTGCTCTTTTTGGTTAACCATGATGGACGTAATAAATTTTCTTTTTCAGTAGTAATATATTTCCCATCAATAATTAAAAAAGTGTCTCCCGGTAGGAGTGTGATTTGTTTAATTGTACTTGTTACAGCAACTTTTCCTTCAAAACAAGTGACTTCAAAATACTGGTCTCTTTGTTTAACGTTAAATTGTGTTCCTAAAACGCTAACAGTTCCTGCGTCTGTATTTACATCGAATTTTTTTCCTTTAGCAACCTTGAAGAACGCTTCTCCCTTCAAGTCTAAAGCACGATTGTTATCCCAATTAGATTCATTAAATGTGATGGTTGACATAGCATTTAATTCTACTTGAGAGTCATCTGGTAATACTATTGATTTTTGTTGTGATGCAATTGTACTAGCGCTATTGTCGAGAGTTGAAGTGTAGAAATAGATCCCAAATGCAACAATTAAAATTGCAGCAATCTTGGATAGTGTAGTATATAATTTCTTTGGATTCTTTTTAATAGAATCAATAGATTTTAAAACGTGCTCGAAAGCCTCATCTTCATTAATAATATCTGCTTTAAAGCCAGAAAGTCCTTGGTCTAGCTTAATTAAACTAGGGTAGTCTTCAAGCTGTTTGAAAGCTTCAAGTTCTGCAGGGTTTAGGTTGTGATCTAACCATTTTTCTATGAGCTCTTCTCTATTCATTATATTCTATTCATCTATATAACAATCTACTATTAAAAATTCCTACCCTTGAAATTTTTTTTTACCGAATTCAAGGGACCAAGTTCTAAGTTCTAGTGTTCAACTTCATAACTCATGAATATCTTTCCTTAATTGCTTCAGGGCTCCATAGATACGTTTTTCTACTGCTTTTGTTGAAATATCCAATAATGTAGCTATTTCTTTAAAACGTTTGCCTTCTACTCGGTTCATTAAAAAGGCAACACGCTGCGCTTCGGTTAATCCTGCAATTGCTTTCTCTAATTTTGCTTTGTATTCTTTTTCTTGAAGTAGAAATTCTGGATTTATATTCGTGCTGTGTTTTGGTTGTATTAAGCGATGTTTCAGTACTACTTTTTGGTGTGCAAACTCATTTAGCATTAAGTTATTTGCAGTGGTAAATAAAAAACTTTTGGCTTTTGTCTGTGGAATTTTAGCACAGTGCTCCCATAATTTCACAAAGGCTTCTTGCATTTTGTCTTGGGGATTTAGCTGACTGCCAAATTTATAGTAGAGAAAGTTATGTAAATCTTTGGAGTATTTCCTATAGATAGAGGAGAACAACTGTTCTTCGCAAATATGGTCTTTAAGCGGTTTAGACATTTTTTATTTTGGTTGAGGCGAAGTTATAAAATTAAATTTTGAAGTTCAGTTTAGTGATTTTATGTTTTGAAGTGTTCTATTAAAAACATAAGTAATTGTTAAGGAAACTTAACCGTTAGTTTTAGTTTTTAGTTAGTTAAAAAGGATTGTTGGTCATAATAATTCTTTTTTTTGTGCACAAAACATAGATTGTTTTAGAGAAGTCAAACGTTATGTTTTTACTTTAAAATGGTTGCTTCTATGCATTTTTTAATGAACTATAAAAAATATAAACAGGGGTTTGAAATGATGATTTTGTGGCTTATCATAACTATTAGAGTAGACTATCATTTTATTTCTTCATTTGCACTTCATAAATACATCACAAATCGCTAAATTTGTGCCTTTAAAATTCTACAAGAATATGTTTAATAGTTTAAGTGAAAAGTTAGATAAAGCGTTACATGTACTAAAAGGTCATGGTAGTATTACAGAAGTAAATGTTGCTGAAACCTTAAAAGAAGTTCGTAGAGCACTTTTAGATGCCGATGTTAACTTTAAAATCGCTAAAGAATTTACGACAAGGGTTAAGGAAAAGGCCTTAGGTCAAGATGTTTTAACTAGTTTACAGCCAGGACAGTTAATGGTCAAGCTTGTGAAAGATGAGTTGACAGAATTAATGGGAGGAGATGCCGAAGGTATTAATTTGTCTGGTGATCCAAGTATTATTTTAATGTCTGGTTTACAAGGTTCTGGTAAAACCACCTTTTCAGGTAAACTAGCCAATTACTTAAGAAATAAGAAAACTAAAAAACCATTATTAGTAGCTTGTGATGTGTATCGTCCTGCTGCAATTGATCAATTACATATTGTAGGTGATCAATTAAAAATTGATGTTTATAGTGATAAAGGTAATAATGACCCAGTTGCAATTGCACAAGCAGGTATAGCGCATGCAAAGGCAAATGGACACAACGTTGTTATTATTGATACTGCTGGTCGTTTAGCTGTTGATGAGGCGATGATGGATGAAATTGCTAACATCCATAAAGCAATTCAACCTCAGGAGACTTTATTTGTAGTAGATTCTATGACAGGTCAGGATGCTGTGAATACAGCAAAAGCCTTTAACGATATTTTAAATTTTGATGGTGTAATCCTTACTAAACTTGATGGTGATACACGAGGTGGAGCAGCAATCTCTATTAAATCTGTTGTAAATAAACCAATTAAGTTTATTGGTACAGGTGAGAAGATGGAAGCGATTGATGTCTTCTACCCGTCACGTATGGCAGATCGTATCCTAGGGATGGGAGATGTTGTGTCTCTTGTTGAAAGAGCGCAAGAACAATACGATGAAGAAGAAGCCCGTAAGATTCAAAAGAAAATTGCCAAAAACCAGTTTGGATTTGATGATTTCTTGAAGCAAATTCAGCAAATCAAGAAAATGGGTAATATGAAAGATCTTATCGGTATGATTCCTGGAGCAGGAAAGATGATGAAAGATGTTGATATTGATGACGATGCCTTTAAAGGTATTGAGGCTATTATTCATTCTATGACTCCAGATGAAAGATCAAATCCATCAGTTATAAACGCTAGTCGTAAGAAACGAATTGGAAAAGGGTCAGGAACTTCAGTACAAGAAGTGAATCAACTTTTAAAGCAATTTAACCAAATGAGCAAGATGATGAAGATGATGCAAGGCGGTAAAGGAAAAGCAATGATGCAGGCTATGAATGGTATGAAATAAAAAAAAAGAAGTAGTGTTCAGTTTTCAGTAAACAGTACACTCTTGTTTCCAAATAAAGATAATCAATAGTTTAAACTGTAGACTGCCAACTGAAGACTGCCAACTGAAGATTTAAAAAAATGACAATTCTAGACGGAAAGAAAGTAAGTAACGACATTAAAAACGAAATCAAAGAACAGGTTGATAAAATGAAAGCTAAAGGTGAGAAAGTGCCTCATTTAGCTGCGGTTATCGTTGGAAATGATGGTGCAAGTTTAACTTACGTAGGAAGTAAAGTTCGTGCTTGTGAGCGTGTTGGATTTGAATCTACAATGGTTCGCATGTCTAATACAACTAGTGAAATAGAATTGTTAGATAAGATTGAAGAATTGAATCAGGATGATAATATAGACGGGTTTATAATTCAATTGCCACTACCTCCGCAAATTAATACGAGAAAAGTACTAATGGCGGTAGATCCAAGTAAGGATGTTGATGGATTTCATCCAGAAAACTTTGGGAAAATGGCATTGGATATGAGTACATTTATTCCTGCTACACCGTTTGGAATTTTGGAGCTTATGGATCGCTACGGTGTCGAGACTAAAGGAAAACATACTGTTGTAATTGGACGAAGTCATATCGTTGGGCGACCAATGAGTATTTTGATGGGTCGTAAAGGTTTTCCTGGTAACTCTACTGTAACACTAACACATAGTCACACAAAAAATATTACACAAATCACATCTCAAGCAGATATTATTATTTCTGCATTAGGAGTTCCAAATTTTTTAAAAGCAGAAATGGTTAAGGATGGTGCAGTGATTATTGATGTAGGGATTACCAGAGTGCCAGACGACAATACACCAAAAGGGTATAGAATTACTGGAGATGTTGATTTTGAAAACGTGAGTAAGAAAGCAAGTTACATTACACCAGTTCCTGGAGGAGTTGGACCAATGACCATTGCAATGCTTCTCAAAAATACATTGCTAGCTCGAGAGCAGCGTATGTAATTGTATTGCCATTCAGAGCAAAGCAAAGAATCTATTCTTAGATTAAATTTTATATTGCAGTATGATTAATTTATTTACTGCTGTAAATCGCGTGCGAATTTTAAGTTGGGAACATCTTATTCCAATTGTGTTAGCTGTAATTAGTGCTGTGACTTTAATCCGATTTTCGAGAACAATATCTTCGGAAGGGCAGCGGCGCGCCATTCACTATTTTGCTGTTTTTATTTCAGTTTCGGTTATAGCATTCCATATCAACAGCATTGTCACAACAGACTATAATATCACAACAGATTTACCTCTGTATTTGTGCAGTCTTCTCGGAATTATAATTCCAATCTTCACCTATTACCGAAAGTATTGGATGTTTGAAATCTTAGTCTTTTGGATTATAGCGGGAACTTTGCAAGGCGTGCTTACTCCAGATATTGCTGAAGGTTTTCCAAGTCTTGACTATTTTAGATATTGGATCGTGCACTTGGGATTGTTAATCGTAATAGTCTACAACATAGTTGTCTTTAAGCTGAAACCTAAATTCAAAAGTGTTTTTAAATCTTTTTTTGCACTGCAGATCTATGTTGTAGTGATGATCGTTATCAATTACGTTTTAAATGCTAATTATTTTTATTTGAATAGGAAGCCAGATTCGGCTTCAGTTTTAGATTACTGGGGTGAGTGGCCTTATTATATTATTGTTACTCAGTTGATAATAATCCCTTTATTTCTAATCATTTATTTGCCATTTTATTTTTCCGAAGTAAATAAAAAATTGTACAAGTTATAATTTAAAAATTCACATTAGAATTTAGGTTATTATTCGCTAAACTGAGGCATAAAATTTAATGATAGCATTAGTTATACTTCAATTTTATAACAAAGGTTTAGTAGAATAAGAATAAGAATAAGAATGAAATGCTAAGCTAAATTTTTAGTTTTAAATTGTATTACTTAGCAAATAACTGAGTCATATCCTTAAACGCTTTAAATTCTAGTGCATTTCCTGCTGGATCAAAAAAGAACATGGTGGCTTGCTCACCAACTTTACCTTCAAAACGAACATAAGGTTCAATAACAAATGCAACGCCTTTATTCGCAATACTTTTAGAAAACTCCTGAAACGTATCCCAAGGTAGAACGACACCATAATGAGGTACAGGAACTGATTTTCCATCAACTGCGTTAGTATGAACGTCCTCTGTAGATTTTGGCTTATAATGAATAACGAGTTGATGTCCAAAAAAATTAAAATCTACCCAATGATCGCTACTTCGTCCTTCTTCACAATTGAGAATGTCTCTGTAAAACGTTCTGCATGCATCTAGATTATGAACAGGTATTGCGATGTGAAACGGTGAAACGGTAGTTGACATAAGTCTGCTATTTATTGGTGTTATCTAGATATGTTTTAGTGGATGCTGCAAGTAGATTGTTTAATTCTGTGAATTCTTCTTTAGTTAATTCTCTGTATTCTCCAACAGGCATATCTAAAGGGATATTCATAATACGAGTGCGTTTTAAGGTCTCTACTTCAAAAGTTAGGTACTCACACATACGACGTATTTGTCGGTTTAGTCCCTGAGTAAGAATGATACTAAATGTTTGAGAGTCTATTTTTTTAACCTGACATTTTTTAGTCGTTTTCTCTAGGTCTTCTAGATAAATTCCGCCAGACATTCGCAAAAGAAATGTTTGAGAAATCGGTTTATCAACTCTTACGATGTATTCTTTTTCGTGGTTGTTGCTGGCTCTAAGTATTTTATTTACAATATCGCCATCATCGGTTAAAAGGATTAAACCTTCACTAGGTTTATCCAGTCTTCCAATAGGGAAAATACGCTTTGGGTAATTTATAAAATCAATGATATTATCTTTTTCTACGCGAGTATCTGTAGTACAAACTATCCCTACTGGCTTATTGAACGCCAAATAGACAAAGTCTTCATTTGTGCTTTCTATGAGTTTTCCATCGACGTGAACGTCGTCGGTAGGAGCAATTTTGGTTCCCATTTCTGGCACAACTCCGTTGATAGTAACACGTCCAGCGTCTATTAGTCTGTCTGCTTCTCTGCGTGAACAGTAGCCAACTTCACTAAGAAATTTGTTGATTCGTTTTAAATTATCTGACATCAGGCAAAATTACAAAACTATGCGTTAACAAAATCTATAATATGATTGTTTACATCTTCATGACGTAAACCGTGACCAAAACCTTCCGTAGAAATAAGTGTTGCATTTTTATAGTAATTTTTAAAATCTTCGGCATCACTGTAGGGAATAATTCTATCGTTTTTATCATGAATTAAAAGACCTTCAGCAGTCATGTTTTCTAAAAACCGTGCAGCATTGAAATGCTCTGGCTCCTCATTAAAACGATCGCGAACCAATTCATTCATTGCTTGTGAGACACGTTGATTATATCCCATCATATCAACATACCTGCTAAAAACACCAACAAAATTTGAGGGTGCACCTAATAATATTAATTTATTTACTGAGGGTAGGTCATATTTATTTTTACAAAAAGCGGTCGCCATACCTCCAACGGAATGCCCAATAATAATATTAGCATTAAATTTCTGTGCTACAACGTTGATGCATTCAGAGTATAATATAGCATTAAAGAGCTTTCCGCTAGTTCTTCCATGCGCGGGAGCATCTAATGCTACAATATTGTAGTCTAGCTTCTTAAGTTGCTCAATTAATGGTTTCCATCTAAATGAATTACTCTCCCAACCGTGAGCCAATAGAATGGTTTCTTTCTTGCCTAACCAACGGTAGGTCATAATGTTAAGATGTTCATAATTGACATCTTCAATAAAAGCAGTCATTAAGAAATCATTTTCTGTTTCTTTAAGTTTGATTCTTCGAGGTTTAGAAAATAACTGTAGTGCCATTTTACTTGCACGTTTTGAAGAAAAAAGACTTATAGTATTAATAAAACCACCTATAGTTTTTACGACTAGCTGTTTCATAGGTCTTCTCTATTTACTAGATCCATAGAAAAAGCGGGTGTGCAAATAGCGATATATTCACAAGCAATTGTAAATGGATTGGAGTATTGTACTCGTGTGTTTTTATTAATCTTAATAGATTGACCAGCTTCTAGAATAATCGTCTCATCGTCAATTATAAATTGTTTTTTTCCTTTAATGATATAGGTGTATTCATCAAATTCTGGGGTCTGAAAAGGCTCGCTCCATCCCGTAGGAGCTATCATGTGAGCGATACTTAATTGTGAATTACCATCTGTAGCATTTCCAAAATGTTCTTCGATGACTTTACCGTCAGTAGTTGGAACTACAAATGGAGAGTTTTGAATTTTGTATTTTTTCATGTATTACTATATTATCACCCTAAACTATTATTTTTATTATTTATGTCTTGAGCAACATACCATAGTTATGTTGAAGTTGCTCAGTCTCATTTTACCAAACTATTATAAAGTATTTAATTTTTGCAGCATCAGGTATTTGTACAGGATCTATTTTAAGACTCATGTCATACCTCAAGTTTGCCGGTAGTTCTTTTTTATCTATTGTAAATGACGTGTTGATCTCATTAACAGAAATAACCACAGAGTTTATGAGATTATTTATACTGGAAATCTTGTAGGCATCTTTTATATCTTTAAACGTACTCAGCGTAGATATCTCCTTTTCGGTTTTATAGTTTTCACTTAGTATTCTAATACTTCCAATCACAGCCGTAGAATCTAATGGCTGACTAGGTGTTAGGATGAGCATCTTTTTTCCTTCTGGGGAATAAATTTCTATGTCACTATTTTGTCCGGTGAATTCATCTCCTTTTATAGAAGGTTTTACAATAGAGTCTTTTGCAAATATGAGTTCTAAATCTTTAACCTGAGTAGAATCTGTGAGAAGCCCAACATTTTGTTTGTTGATCAAGAATGGGTTTTGTTCTTTTCCTGAAGTACAACTTAAAAGTAAACCAGTTAAAATGAGAATGGTAATGAGGTGTTTCATGTGTTTATAAATAATGTTTTTCAATGATTACATGCGGTTCGCTATCAATTGATTTATTAAGAGATAAAGCGATTAGCTTGCTTGTTTCAATAGGGTGAAAAATAGGTGTTTAATAAATGATTTTATGGGTTATTTAAATAATTTAGTTAAAATACCAAGAACACTTCTAATTACCGTTGGGCTTGTTAAAACTTTAACTATTGGGTTTTGTCTTGTGCTTCTACTTCGAGACCTTGATGTACGTTGTTTGCGTTCTGCTTTTTCGAGTTTTTCTTTTTCGAGACGTGCTTTTTCTTTAGCGTCTTCTGCTTCTGCTGCCTCAATTTTCTTATTAAGCATTTCATAAGCACTATCTCTGTCAATATCTTGGTTGTATTTTTTAGCCAATTTAGATTTGCCGAGTAAACCACTAAGTTCTAAATCTGTAAGAATGTCCATCCTACTCATTGGAGCACGCATCATCGTTGCAGCTAGAGGTGTAGGTTTCCCTTTCTCATCTAATGCAGATACTAATGCTTCTCCAATACCTAACGACGTTAATACCTCTGCAGTATCGTAAAAATCAGTATCTGGATAATTTTGAGCAGTTAATTTAATGGCTTTTCTATCTTTTGCAGTAAAAGCTCTTAATGCATGTTGTACTTTTAAGCCTAATTGACCTAAAACAGCTTCTGGAACATCGGTTGGGTTTTGAGTGACAAAATACAAGCCAACGCCCTTACTACGAATGAGTTTTACAATACTTTCAATTTGACTTAATAATGCTTTTGAAGCTTCATTAAAAATCAAATGCGCTTCATCAATAAATAGTATAAGTTCTGGTCGTCCACTATCGCCTTGTTCTGGAAACGTAGAATATATTTCGGCCAAAAGACTCAACATAAATGTTGAAAACAACTTTGGTTTATCTTGGATATCTGTTAGTCGTATTATATTTATATAACCTCTTCCGTTGTCATCAATACGCAATAAGTCATCAACTTCAAAAGATGTTTCTCCAAAAAAGAGGTCGCCACCTTGTTGCTCAATTTCAACTATTTTTCTTAGAATTGCTCCTGTAGAGGCTGTTGATATTCTTCCGTAGGCTCCCGTAAACTCTGCTTTACCCTCTTGGGTTGCGTATTGTAGTATTTTTTTGAAATCTTTTAAATCGAGTAGTGGTAGTTTGTTATCATCACAATATTTGAAAATTACCGCAACAATACCAGACTGCGTATTGGATAGATCTAAGATTCTAGATAATAAAACAGGTCCAAATTCACTAACCGTTGCACGAAGTCTTACACCATCTTGTTCAGACAAGGTCATAACTTCTACAGGAAATGATTTTGGTTCAAATGGTAAACCTATTTTTTTATGACGTTCATCTATTTTTGGATGCCCAGGACTCGGTTTTGCTAATCCACTGAGATCCCCTTTTATATCCATTAATAATACAGGAACACCTTTTTCGCTTAAACTCTCAGCCAAAACTTGAAGCGTCTTAGTCTTCCCGGTACCAGTAGCGCCAGCAATCAAACCATGTCTATTCATGGTTTTTAGAGGTACATTCACAAAGGCATTGGCTAAGGTTTCGCCATCTAACATGGCAGCCCCTAAAGTGATATAATCACCTTTATTTGTATTTCCCTCTGTGATTTCCTTTAAAAAATCGTCGGTTCTACTCATGAGTTGAAAATTTGCATAAAAATAGTATAATTTTAGTCAAGTTTAAAATGTGCTAAAATGAAAAATTCGCTAATTATTATAACGCTATTTTTTTTCTTCGGAAATATCTCTTGCATAAAAAATTCTTCGGAAATCGTCTACCACAAATCTCACGAGCTTAAAAAAGCTAAGGCTCCATTTAGTGACGTCGTTGAGACCAATAGATTTCTATTTTTAGCAGGACAAGTTGGAATGGATCATAAAACCAGAATGCTTGTTGAAGGCGGAATAGAAGCAGAGACGAAACAATGTCTAGAAAATATTTAAGCAGTTTTGAAACAGCATAACTCACCTTTAGATCAAGTTGTAAAGTGTACCGTGATTTTAAAAGGTATTAATGATTTTACAGTCTTTAATGACGTTTACAAAGGCTGTTTTCCGAAGAAACCAGTACGAACAACGTTCGCAGTATCTGGATTAGCTGTTGGAGCTCGTATTGAAATTGATGTAATAGCGGTTCAATAAAAACTTTTCACTTCAAACATTAAAAAGTATCTTTGTACGCTATGACAAGAACTGAAAGAAAAGAGTTATTGGATAAAGGATTGCTACTGCCTTTAATGGAAGAATTTTATACCATTCAAGGGGAAGGTTTCCATAAAGGAACCGCAGCTTACTTTGTGCGTATTGGAGGTTGTGATGTAGGTTGCCATTGGTGTGATGTTAAAGAAAGTTGGAATGCCGATTTGCACCCACCTACAGAAACCGAGAAGATTGTCGATAATGCTGTGAAGTACAGCAATACTATTGTTGTTACAGGAGGGGAGCCTTTAATGTGGGATATGGGACCATTAACAGCACAGTTAAAGGCAAAAGGTTTACAAACGCATATTGAGACTTCTGGAGCTTATAAATTATCTGGTACTTGGGATTGGATTTGTCTCTCGCCAAAGAAGATGAAATTGCCAACCGAAAAAGTCTACGAAAAAGCACACGAATTAAAGTGTATTATTTTTAATAAAGACGACTTTAAGTTTGCTGAAGAGCAAGCCGAGAAAGTAAATAAAGATTGTATTTTATATCTACAACCCGAGTGGAGTAAACGCGATAAAATGGTACCGCAAATTGTAGATTATGTGATGGCCAACCCCAAATGGAAGGTGTCGCTTCAAACTCACAAATATTTGAATATTCCTTAAGTAGCTTAAAGTCAAGCGACTATTTTTTCGGGTCTAAACTAAATTAGTTTAAGTCGTAGTTAGAGTCTTAATGGCCTACCTTACTAGACTATTAGGTTTCTATGAAATACACGCTTCTAGCTATTATCCTTCTATTTAGCTTTCAATTATCTGCTCAAAATCAAGATGCAGCCCTACACTCTAAAATTGTTATTTTAAATTCAAAAATTAAACAATCCGAAAAAGGCGAGCGTCTAAAATGGATGGACAGCTTAACAAAAGTCGTTAGAAATAATTCCGAATTAAAATACGATTCTATTGTTCGTCAAACTATTAACTTCGCAGTAACATTAGATTCTTTAAACTTGGCTGCTAATCAAGTGGGTGATTTAATTGGTTTTCATAATAATGTTTTAGGTAAACCAAAAGAAGGGCTTATATTATTTGATACTTATTTTGAAAAAATAAAAGACGGATCAAACTTTAAAACAATTGGTTTTATGTATCTCGGTGCAGCAGATAGTTACTACTATACAGGTGATATCGATATGTCTTTTAAGTATTACGCCATTACTAAAGATTATGCTTTAAAAGCAAAAGACCAACAATTGTTTGGTTGGGCAACAATGTATACAGGTTACAATCAATCAGAAAAAGGCATGTTTGCCGAAGCGTCTATAAGTTTAAAACAAGCATGTCAAATATTTACAAAGCTAAAGGATACCACTAATATCCTCGCAGCGAAAAATGCATTAGGAGTTTTATACAGTAGGAATGCTTTTTATCAGGAAGCTGAAAAAGAGCGCAATGAGTCCATTTTATTAATAGGTAAAACCGGGAGATATAGAGCTTTAACAAATCTATATTACAATGCAGCAGAAGACAATAAAAGAACTGGATATATTGTAAAGCAATTAGTGAATATTAAGGCTGCGGCTTTAGCGAATAGTAAATCAAAAACCGCAGCTTTAACACATCCTAAAATTTTAGCACAACTTATTGACGCCTACTGCAAAAGCGATAGTATCAGTATGGCCGAAAAATATTTTGAAGATCTTAATGCACTATATCAAAAAGATAATACCAAACAGCTCAAAGAACAAATTGTAAAAGCAAAACGCGTTATGGCGTTTACTAAAGGGGATTATAAAAGTGCTATAAAATATAGTACAGAGTATTTGTCAATATTAAAAAACAAAAAAGCACATATTGGCGATATTCAGGTAGCAGAACAATTTTTGGCAAAAGCTTATAAGAAAAATGGAGATGATTTAAATTATAAAAAGCATATAGTCAATTATTATACTATTAAAGACTCTATTTCCAGTGCTCAAAAGTTAAAAGCTTTAGTCTATTACCAAACCCTATACGAAACAGAAAAACGGGATCTAGAAATTGAAAACCAAAAGGCAAGTATTGGTCTATTAAACCTCGAGAATAAAAACAAAACACAATTGTTGATTTTTGGTGCCTTAGGATTGTTGTTGCTATTTGGTGGTATCTTATTTTACCGTTCTTTTGTTAACACCAAGAAACGTGCAATAGCACAACAATTATTTTCTCAAGAACTGATTAAAACCCAAGAGCAAGAACGCACGCGCATTGCAAAAGATTTGCACGATGGCGTGGGGCAGCAAATTACACTGCTAAAAATGAAGGCCCAAAATACAAAACAAACCGAATTGTCTAGCCTAGCACATACTGCTTTAGAAGAAGTACGCAGTATTTCTAGAGATTTATATCCCGTAACTTTAGCT
>JAWUWM010000015.1:0-83352 GCA_034111845.1 Psychroserpens sp.
ATAGGAGTACTGCGCTTTTACCCAGATGTAGCGTTAGCAAAAAGACCTCATAAAATTTTGGTAAAACAATAGGAGCGTGGAGCGTATATATTTTAGGGGTTTAGTACTAAATATTATTAAGTGTTTAGGATATTCAAGGGATTTCAGAGGAATGTTAATAGTTATTCTGTTTCCTAAAATATAGCATAACGAACCGTAATTGTTTCCAAAAGTTTATGCAGTCTTGAATTTTTGTTTCTTTTGTTTCAAGACAAAAGAAAATGAATAATTGAGCTTAAAAGTTTCAAATTGTATTTAACTAAAAATGTACTTTGGGTACATTTTATTAACGTTAAATAGTCTAAAATATAGCGTAACGCACCGTAATTGTTTCCAAAATTATATACTATTGAGATATTGATTAATTATCAATATTGATAATACCCAACTTGATTTTTTTGTTTAGCTCGCACATTCTTATTTTAATAAATAAGAGCTCGTGAATCTCCTTCGTCGATTTCTTTTTTTATCAAGAAAAAAAGATTTAATAAAAGAAAGATTGATTAGTTCTAAATATTCTAACTAGTTCTATTTTACATATTATTTGGAAGAATTGATTAAGTATCAATTTTTCAAATACACTTAATGAGTTCTATTTTACATAATATAACAGAGCTTCTTTAAAAGAATCTTAAATAATAGCAATAATAGAATAAGTGCTTAGAATTTTACTTTACTCACGTATTTAATTATTTCATAATTCTTTAAAGGAGTTCGTGAATCTCCTAAAGTCGATTTGTTAAAATTTAAGCTCTTGTGGCAAGCTTTACTAGAATCGCTTAGAAAAAAATATGACGCACAATTATTCAAATAAGCCAAAATTTCAATAACATCTCAAAACTAGCTTTTTAAATGCGGTGGCAAGCGTTGGAAAATTGTGTTATAAATAAATTGCATTGGCGCCATTTGATTTGTAAAAACAATCATGCGGTTGGCAGCGGATATTTTACACTATTATAAACTAATGATCCTGTGGATGATTAGTTTTTGATACAAAATACCAATCACAGAGAAATACGAAAGTATTCATGAACATGTCTAAAACAATTTTTAATGACGTAAGTAATCGCGTATTTGAAAATTAATGGACGATTATGCAGAATATTTAAAATTTCAGAAGTAATATATTATAATCACTATCACCAATTTGCTTGTACATAATCATTACAGATAAAAACGCCATGAAACCACTATTACATAATTACTAACGATATGAGCCTAAAGGCGTCATATCTGCAACTATGTAAAATAGAACGTAAAAACGTTCTATTCGTGTTTCTTCAATATGCATATAAATGTACTATAATTTATATTATGTAAAATAGAAATAAAGATGACTTAAGCTCCACTAGTATACACGTGTCAAATTATTATATAACTATAAGAAATTCAGTACTGAAACCTTCGTCCCAAATTATCCTACTATAATCTTAAGCCTACTTCTAAGCGATTCAATGAGCGCCTCTATTTTAATGCTTTCTAATTTCGCGAGTAATTGTAAACTATTTGGGAATTGTTCTATAACTTTCGTCTCATTAAGCGTACGGTTTGAAAACCCATCTGTTAACGCATAAAGGTCTATGCTTAATTTCTCTATATCTTCAAATTTAAAATGATCTAACGGAATACGAACATGAAATTCAAAACTGTCTGGTGTTGTGTTTGACAAGTCTTTACTATTATGATAAGATGCTAGGTCAACAAACAAGCCTTCATAAGGAATACTTCTTAAATCTAAACGCCTATTATTTAAGCGAACTTCATAAATAATACCAGTACCTAAATTAATTTCAGATTCCACTAAAACTACACTTTCTACCTTTTTTGCATGGATAATCTGTAACTGTTTATTTTCAAAGCGTAATCTCAATCTTAAATAATGTCCTTCCTTTTGTGTACGCATTGGCAATGGGTTTTTAATACGTATGACATGAATTGAGTCTTCTAATACGATGTTATCAATAAAGCTATTTGGCTCTTTTACAAAAGTAACCAGTAAAAAAACAACGACTAATATCGAATACATCCTATTGCTATTACGACAACCATGCTTAAAAATACGTATTATTTTAATGCTTTTTTGAAATTATTTTGAAGGGCTTTAGGTAATTTAGTAATAGTAATACGTTGCATACTAGCCATTTTACGTAATTTCCCAGCAAACTGCTTCTCTAAAGAAACATCAGTTACCTTAATACTACTAATAGCCGATTTTGCTCTATAAAGATTAACCTTTACCGCTTTTAATGTTGCTAAAGACAAGTCATTAGGAAGCACACGAACATTAAAATCAAATTCCTTTAACTGTGAAACAGCATGACCTTTTTCGGCTTCGTTTTTTGGATTAGGACTTGGGAAACCTCGTTCTTCTCCAAAATCTGGAATGACACCAAACTGTAAACGCCTTCTACCTTTGGTAATTTCATACACCAAGCCTTCATTTAAATGCAATTTAGATTCTTTGACAAAACCGCCATCTACTTTTCTGGCTCCAACAACCTCCACGTTCCCATTGATCACTTTCATTCGCAATTGGATATGATGCGCTACATTGATGATTTCTTTAGTTTTAAGCTCTTCTTGGTCATCAAATGTTTTAGGTAATTTTAAGTTTTTTACTCCAGTAAAAGCGTCCATATGTAAACGTCTCCCTCGCTTTAATTTACTGGTTATAGCTAATGATAGACCGTCTGCTTTTTTCACATCCTCCATTAAAACAATTTTTCTTTTAATTCTTCTAGGTCTAGAAGCTTTGGTACTCATAAGTCTGAGTCTTGAATTTTGAACAATTGGCTTTTTAGCTTGACTGTCCATTTTTAAGGCATTAAACATTCTTGATTTCATGATTTCTAGTGATTTAAATTACCAATTTCTTCCGTGTTTATAATTATGGATCCACTTATAGTAAATCTTTCTTAAGCTTAAATTTGGTGTGGAACGAATCATACCTAACCAATTTGTATTATGCACTATTAGGTCTCGTTTTCCGAGGGCACCTTCAAAATTACAAGGGATAAATTCATCTATACCACCTAAATTCCACTCGCCTACCCAATCTTCTTTCCATTGACAACTTAGTGAAGTACCGCTAGACCTCATCGTGCCTAAGTACTCCCGATTCCAATCGGGATAGTTCCTTACGAATAAATCTTCCTTGCCATCTCCATTAATATCGCCAACATAATGCTTATCATGTTTACGCATTTGCCAGCCTGGTGCATTACCATCATAACGTTTTACCATACTTAAACTGCTGCCATTAGATTTGAGCATACCTAAATACGCCATACGCCAATTAATACCATTAAAGACATACATATCTTTTTTACCATTGCCATCAAAATCAGCCACATAATAGTGATCTCCTTGTCTCATTTGCCATCCTGGTAAAACATTATCATATCGTTTTCTCATGGTTAATGAGGTCTGGTTTGAACTGAGCATTCCCAAATATGGAATGGACCAATTATCACCGTTAAATACCCAAAGATCTTCTTTTCCGTCTCCGGAAAAATCACCAACAAAAAATTGATCTTTTTTAGACATATTCCAACCAGGTAAGTTTTTGTCATAGCGCTTGACAACCTGAAAACCACTTCCTGTTGATTGTAGCATGGCTAAATACGGAATGGACCAATTATCACCATTATAAACAAAAAGATCTTTTTTACCATCGCCGTTAAAATCAGCCACAAAAAATTTATCATTCTCTTGAAACTGCCATCCAGGCATAGAATTAGTATATCGAGCTCTTAATTTAAGACCGTTATTGCCATCATCAACGAGGTAACCTAAGTACTCATGATTCCAATTAGTGCTGTTATATACGACTACTTCATCTTTACCATCACCATTAAAATCTCCAATAAAAAATTGATCTCCAGGTTTAAATTGCCATGATCCTGGAACACGCTCTACAGCACTAAAGATTACATCTAATTGTGTGCCATTAGAACGGTAGATCATGATTGAATTATCATTATGTACTAAAAGATCATCTTTACCATCGCCATTGAAATCTCCAGTATAACAATTTTTAAAATTCCGACCTGTAAAAGGATGCATTCTGGTCTTGAACTCTGTGTAGCACACTGGACAAAAATCGGGCGAGTTCCCGTTCATCCTGCAATTTTCTACAGGCCTATAAATACCCATATTATTTGTCCCGCCACCTTCAAATAGACCAACGTCATGGTCACGTGTCCAACCTGCTGGTTTTGTGCCTTGATTATGATTGGCACAACCTCCTATACCAGTTGGGATGGGTGTACTTGGCTTTACAAATTTTTGCCATTTTAATGTAGATCTGTTGGTATTTATTGTCAGGTTTACAGATCCAGGTTCTCCTCCAGTATAGGTTTTATTTCTGCAATATTCA
Organism: Psychroserpens sp.; assembly: GCA_034111845.1. Taxonomy (GTDB): domain Bacteria; phylum Bacteroidota; class Bacteroidia; order Flavobacteriales; family Flavobacteriaceae; genus Psychroserpens. The sequence goes on from JAWUWM010000015.1 coordinate 4,418, forward strand.
TCTGCAAGCCCAGCAGAGCCATGTCCAAATTCATGAGCCATAACTTCCCAACTAGAAGCTTTAGTCACGATTTGAAAAGAACCACCACCACAACCTCCAAAGCCGGGTTCATTTAAGATAACTAAAACAAGATCATAATCTGGTACCCACGTATTTAAAGCATTTTGTACTAGAGTTGATGTGTTAGTGCCCCTCTCAAGCCAACAATGCGCCCAAGAACCACTAAAAATATAACCCAAAGCAGTATTTTTGAGGGTTGTACTTATAATGGTATCATCTGAGCTATCACTTGGTGTACCTGCTTCATTATAGCGTCGTTGGCTAACTCCAGATTCACTAGAAATTAGGTTGACACGAAAAATATTGAATGCCTGTTTGTCTTCATAAAAATAGTCGTGCCCAAAAACACCATCTATTAAAAGCTCTTTAACTTTATTATTGTAGTCTGTTTGATCTGCAGATGCAAAACCATCCCCTAAAACAGCAATGTTTTTTTTCTGTCCTACTGGACCCGATTTAAGAATTTGAGTGACCATAGTATTATGTGTTTTGTGTTGTCAATATTAAATTGTGTAAAATTTTATCAAATAAATTTCACCTAGTAATATATTATTAATTTTATATAAAGTATTTAATATCAGTATTTTGAATATTAATATCGTATTAATAGAATCAATAATTTACATAAAATGACATCGGTTGGCAATAGAATTTTCACCCTTTTTTTTAGGGGGTTTTTCTCCTATTTTTAGCGAAGGGAATTTGTTTTGTCAAATAATAATGACATCTAAACCTGATTGTAGTATCACTAGAGGCTACGTTGTAACAATCAAAATTTAACTATTTTTTATCTTTAAATGCTGTTTCAGTTTTTGAGATTCATCTATTTCTAATTATCTTTACAAATCTTATAATCCATGCCATGACCGCCATAAAAACAACCTTAAACGTATTGGGAAATCCCTTAGAAAACTGTTCATGCGATCCTATGACTGGCTATTTACGTGATGGATTTTGTAATACAACACCAGATGACTTCGGTACTCATGTTGTTTGTGCTATTGTCACTAAAGAATTCTTAGAGTATTCTGCATCTAAAGGAAACGATTTAATGACTCCAATGCCGCAATGGAATTTCCCCGGTCTTAAACCTGGTGACAAATGGTGTCTCTGCGTATCACGATGGAAACAAGCCGAAAAAGTGAATTGTGCTCCAAAAGTAGATTTAAGCGCCACTCATGAATTGGCTTTAAAATTTGTGTCTTTAGAACGTTTAAAAGCACATGCTGCTTAATCCAATGATAAATTAGTCTACGCCTAACTCTAGTTATTTAAAGATCAAACTTTAAGACGTATTTTTAGGGCCATTAGATATCTTTACTATTTTTGTTAAATACATTTTATACCTACTAATGCCTTATGAAAAAAATTATACTATTACTTTTCATGTTTTTATTTGTGAGTGTTTACAATTGCTTAGCTCAAGATTTATCTGAACTCTACGAAAAAGTAAGTCCGGCTATTGTTGTTATTTACACGTCAGAAAAAAACCTTGCGCCAGCAAAAAATAATACCACACAAATGGTCACTCAAGAAGGCTTAGGTTCTGGTTTCATGATTTCTGATCGTTTAATTGTTACTGCTGCACACGTTGTTACTGTTCCAGAAAAAATAAATGTACTTTTTCCTGATGGTGACGTTATTCGTGGCTCTGTAGTAAGTATCTATAAAAGTGCTGATATCGCACTTATAAAATTGTTTAGACCACGATTTAACCCTGTAACGGTAAGTTTTGGAAATTCAGACGACTTAAAAATTGGCGAACGTATTTTTGTTGTTGGTGCACCTTTTGGTCTTAATGCCTCTCTGTCTTCGGGCTATGTGAGTAATTTTAGAAAAAATAATCAAGATAAAAACCCTTTTACCAGTACCGAATTCATTCAAACGGATGCAGCTATAAATACTGGGAATTCTGGTGGACCTATGTTTAACTTGCGTGGCGAAGTCGTTGGTATTGTTAGTCATATACTTACTCAATCTGGTGGTTTCGAAGGTATAGGCTATGCAAGTAGCTCAAATCTTGCTGCTCGCCTACTCCTTAATAATAATAATAATATGCCTTGGTTAGGTGCTGATATGCATTCGCTAAGTGAAAACGAAGCCAAATTATTAAACGTACCACAAAAACATGGTTTGTTAGTTCAGCGTGTAGTATCTGAATCAATCTTTGGCAACATGGGCATTCGTGGTGGTACTACAGAAACGACGTTAGGTGCCAATAAATTAATACTTGGTGGTGATATTATATTAGCCTTCAACGCTATTAAATTTAGCTTAGATGACCTTACATTAAGTCAACTTGCTGAATTTGCTAATTCTATTTCTACTAATCCAAAATTTAAACTATCCGTTCTAAGAGATGGCAAAATAATAGAGCTAAATCATAACTAATTACTGTAATTTAGAGAGCTTGTATCTTATAAAATTACTTAAACAATGTGTGATTTAAGACATCATTTGACTGTCGTTATAATCCCATAAAGAAGTACTAATCAGTACTCCTAATTTGTATCGTGCTCCAAAATGCAGTTCGTTTGTGGCTTACAAATTCCTAAACTTACTGCTTAAAAATTCATCGCTACTTTCAGTCTGTAACTCCAACCATACTGGTAAATGGTCACTCATTTGGTTCCGTTTCCAATACCTATTAAAATACGATTTAAAAGAGGCATCATCTGTTAGGTTGCTTGGATCATCTTTATGTGATGTCATCAATAGGTGATAATTTGCTATTTCGGCGGTTGTATTTATATAGACGTAATCAAAGAGATTGAAAACGCCACCTTGCTCATTTCCGAGGTCATCTTTAGCAATTTTAAAATAATCATTTACATTGAGGAATAGGCGATCATAAATTTGACTGAGACTCGTATTGGTGAATCGTCCTACTAATGCCTCACTTTCTATAAAGTCATGATCTGTGATGAGCTCCACAATAGCGCTATCATCTTTATAAAGATTAGTGTCTCCTAGAATAATCATATTTCTATTTATAAAGGCCGCCGATGATATTTTCTTGTCCAACACCTCCATTAACAGTCGTACTTCTTCCTTTCTAAGCGTCTCATTTGCGTCGCCTTCTCCAGGATGCAAATGCACACTTACGATTGAAAACTTACGCCAACCGCTTTCAAAACCTGTAAATGTAGGTGTGCGCTTGAGCTGTCTTATAATGGCATTATCTGCTGCCAACTCTGGTGCGATGACGATTTCTCCAGATAAACCAGAATGTGTAACACGTCTAGAATCATATATAAAACCAAACCGCTCATCATTGCCTGCATTCCCCTCTGTCACATCACTTAAAGTGTATTTCCAGTGGCTACCTAAGAGTCTAAGTACTTTTTTAAAGTCGCTTAAATCTCTATTGATTTCTTGTACCGCAACGATGTCAAAGGCATTTATGATTTCGGCAATGTAGTATAGCGATTCTGCTGTGCGGTCTTTTAACGTCCCAAAGTTTTTGATATTCCAAGAACAGAGTAATAGATTGTTGTCTACTGTTTTTTTGGGAACGTTTGCAAGGAGTCCTTGTCGTAATCGTAAGAGATTAGAAAGGGTTCGTTTTTTTGCGGGATCATCAAGCATCCGTTTGTAGTGGTCTGCTTCGTCTAACATAATTAATGAATACCGATCATTAAGAAGTTCACTGTCTGGTCTTAAATCATTATACCACATGTTTTTAACTTTATTAATTAATCTATTTATGAAACGCCTTTACGTACAAAGCGTGTAGAAACTTTAAAATTGAGTTAGTGGGATTTTTAAAAATTAGATTTATGTGATTGATTACTAGGTACATGTATAAATATAGTGAATTATTTTATTGGTTTTAAGGTTTGCTTCGGAAATTTTAGAGGGTTTGAATTTGTGCTGCTCCACTCCTATTTTTAATGGCGGCACTATTTTAGCCAAAATGGCATGAGATCGAAGAAAAAAACTAACTTCGCTTCTAAGATGACATGACAACCAACCCGAATTATAAATTACTTAAAACCTGAGTTCGACCTAAGATTTAACTTTCATAATATTGAGAAAAGGTGATATTTGAAGTTTGAAGTTTGAAATTTTTATAATATCGAGCTACTACAAAAATTTGACACGATAAGATTTTCTTTTCTCAGGGTTTCTAAAAGATTTGATGAATTTTTTCCAATTATTGTCATAATTTCTCAAATTAACGCGTTAGTCCTTTAAAATTATAACTGCAAATTGAATAAAAATTCATTCAAACTGAAAATAAATATTAGGTCGAACTCAGGTTTAAAAGAACCCTATCCCTATTACTATGGAAATCAACAAAGGCTTATTGTATTGTTACTCATCATCTCCATTTTAAGCTTTAGTTTCTCTTATTTTTTTGAACCGTTTACTGTTAATGTTACGGAGCATAAAATCAACTCTAACTTGATATTGTTAATTCATGCCTGTATTCCTTTTCCTATAGCTTACTTATATATGAGTGTCATGAATGGTACTATAAAAAACGAAAGAACGTGGACACTTGGAAAGGAGATTTTTCATCTATCGATGATTCTTTTAATTATAGGTGTAGTTGATTTCTTGATTCGTGATTTAATTTATATAAATAATTACAACTGGTCTTGGATGTATTTTTGGGAAGAGATTCGCAATACATTTTTAGTTGGTTTTCTTATACTTCTTATTATAGTACCGCTAAATCTAGAACGCTTAATCCATAAGCATAAATCTAGCTTGATACAAGTAACTCCAAATATTACAAAAGCCTCTGGGAGTACTCTAGTTGCTTTAGCACATACCAATGAAATTTTTGAACTAGACACTAAAGATTTTCTCTACGCAAAAGTAGAAAGTAATTATACAGAGATTTTTAGGTCTTCGTCTACTGGAATTCAAAAAACTCTAATCCGGATGACGCTTAAAGAATTAGAAGAACAATTACACGCTGCGTTAACTGTTTTTAAAACACATCGTTCCTATTTGGTTAATCTTACTGCTATTGAGTCCATCTCTGGAAATGCGCAAGGGTATGAATTGCTATTAAAAAATTGTCCAACTAAAATTCCTGTGTCGCGTTCAAATATTAGCAATTTTAATAAAAGGTATTCTACAGTGTAGACAGAATAGGTTGTATTTCGTCACTTCGGTTTGTTTGTTATCACAAAACAATAGCGACTTCTTGATTTGTTTTTAAGTTTGCTACTTAAACTAAAAAACACGTGCTTTGATAGAGAAAAAACGACGTTATGATATTGATTGGTTGCGCGTTATTGCCATACTAGCGGTGTATTTTCATCATATTGGAATGCCATTTAATGGCGATGAATTTCACATCATGAATACGGAGTCAAGCAAACTACTGGACGATATTATGGTGTTTTTTGAGCAGTTTAGATTACCGCTCCTGTTTTTGATTTCTGGCACGGGAACAATGTTTGCTTTTTCAAAACGCACTTGGGTTCAATTTGTAAAAGAACGCAGTATGCGTTTGCTTATTCCGCTATTTTTTGGTGTGCTTTTTATTGTGCCTCCACAAACGTATTATGAGCAGATTCATAATTTTAGTGCTTACTTCGATGTTTATAAAACTGGAGCTTTTGAAACCAATCATTTGTGGTTTATCGAGAATCTATTTGTGATGTCTGTTGTTTTGATTCCGTTGATTTTATTTTTGAAATCATCTAAATCTGATCCATTGGTTAAAGGTCTCGATAGTATTGCTTCCAAAAAGTATGGCATTTTATTGTGGGTACTTCCTTTAATTATTTGCACCATTATCTTGAAAGCAAAATATCAAAGTGATTCAAAATCTATTACAAACCTCTCCTCTACGTTTTATTACGGTTACTTCTTTATTTGTGGGATGTTGTTTACGTCGTCACAACATATTTGGAACTATTTAAAAACACATCGAAAATTTAATTGTGCTGCATTTTTGATAAGTACTATTCTGTTTTATGGCTATTATTTTTTACCAAGTGATTATATATCACCCTATCTTTCAATCAGTGTGAGATGGAGTCTTTGGTATCTGGTTTGTACGCTAGTAGGTTGGACACTGGTGATGACATTACTTGGCTACGGACAAATTTGGTTTAGCAAAAAAAGCGTATTACTTAAACGATGTAATGAGGCTATTTATCCCTTTTATATCTTGCATCAAACCGTAATTATTGTATTGGGTTACTATATCATTCAGTTAGATAGCAGTGTGTTCTTTAAAATTGTAATCTTAATCTTCACATCCTTTCCAGTTATTATAATCATCTACAGATTTTTGATTTATCCTTTTAAGGTTCCACGGTTTTTATTTGGTATGAAAAAGAAAAATAACTGATCATGATTTGAATTTAGATTTTATTTGAAGTGTAGTTTCATGCCTTCATGCGTTGCTTTAAATCCTAAGTCTTCATAAAATTGAATGGCTTTAGGTCTTTTTTTGTCGGTAGTTAATTGTAAAAGATGTGCGTTACGTTCTTTAGCGCTTTGTATGGCCCATTCAAACATGGTTTTTCCTATACCGAGTCCTCTTTGGTCCTTTCTAATTCTTACAGCTTCTATTTGAGCTCTGATTCCACCTTGATAGGTCATGTATTGAATAAAGGATATTTGTAAGGTGCCAATGATTTCAAGGGTGCTGTTTTCTAAAACAATAAGCTCTTGGTTGTCATCAGCGTTTATATTTTCAAATGCTTTAAGATATTGCTTGGGTAGCGGGTTTTGAAAGTTTTCTCTTTGTTGCCCAAGTTCATCATCTGCTATGAGAGCTACAATTGCTGAGACATCGTTTATAGTCGCTTTTCTAAAGTTCATAAGGTCGTTTTTTGACTGTTTACAATTAGTTGGGGAATGGCTGTGATAATTTCCCTTTTTTAAAATACTTGTTTAATTTTTAATTCAAACGATACTATACGTGTTTCTCTCTTTTGAGTTTGGATAGGTGTCTTCCAAAAGATAGATAACGTTACTTTGTTCATTTCCTAAGTAATCAGTAGTAATTTAGAGATGATCATCACATAGATTCCGATTTAATTATAGATTTATAGTTTTTGCTTCGTTTTAAGACCTTCTCTTTTCTTACATTTCACATTTTATGTATCACTGTATCAGTGGTAATGGTCAATAATTGTTGTAAAATATTACTTACAAGAGTGAAATGGTGTTTTTAACGATTATTTAAGGTGTTCTTCGATTTTATTCTTTGAAATAATTTTTTATTAAAATCTTTGTTCTGCTATTATCTATTTTAAACAAAAATAATTTATGAAGAAATTTACACAATTAATGATTCCATTCATGTGCGTTTTTGCCATGATGACAACAAATGTTAGCGCGTTTCAGAGCGAATGCCTTAACTACAATCTGTTTTTGGCAGATAATCCTAATGGTTCTGATGGAGCACCTCCAACATTATACCGCGTTAATATGACAGCAACAACTGCTGAATTAACAGAAGTATTAACTAGAGATTTTTCATTCCATATTGCTTATAACGAGCAAGAAAATCTAATTTATCTCGTTAATAATAATGGATCTGGTTTTGAAACTATAGATGCAAATAGTAGCACGTCTTACGGTGTTACTTCATTTTCAAGTTCACTTGGTAATACGCCAACAGCTGCATATTATGAAGGTACTCTTTATATAGGATCGCAGGATAACAATAAGATTATTGCTTATGATTTTGATACTGCAAGTTTTTCTGATTTTGCAACAAATATCCCAGTTCAAGGGGGAGATCTTATTGTAAATGCTAGCGGAACTTATTTGGCTACAAGAACAGGAAATAAATTATATCGCATCGTTGATGGTGAGGTAACAAGTCCTGTAAGTATCCCTAGTGCGGTAACAGGTATGAGCTTTACTGCTAACGGTACTATTGCAATGTCTAATACAGATTCATGGTATATTAATGAGTTTGATACCGATGGAAATGCTGTTGGACAATATGAAGTGAGATTAAACGGTGATAAATTATTGTTACGTTTTGGTGATATGGCTGGAGGCTGCAACTTAATGAGTGCTCCTAATCCTAATGATATTTGCGAGGAATACGATATGTTCTATTCTAATATCAACGAATCTAATACAGATATCAACGGCATTACTTTAAGTGGTGATACTGCAGATTTAAATCTCATAACAACATTACCAGGACGTTTACATATTTCTTATGATGGGTCTAACGGTTATATTTATGCTGTTGACGAAGATGCAACGACAATTACAACTATTGATACAGCGGGTAATTTAATCAGTACTGTAGCGCTTGCTGATGGCTTAGAGCAGGTTATCGCTAACGAATTTAGAAATGGTAAGCTGTATTTAGGATCTGGAACTCTTGATCTTATTGCAGAAGTTACTATTGCCACTGGTGAATATGCTATTATAGCAACTGAAATTCCCGTTGGTGGTGGAGATTTAGTATTTAGAGGTGATGATTTAATTTTAGCAACACGCACTGGAAATAGATTATTATTAATTGATACAGATACAAATTCATACACTGAAATTGCAGATGTTGCCCCTAAAGTAAGTGGTTTAGCATTAACGCATAGTGGTGAGTATTTAATGTCAAATGCTGAAACTACTGAATTTCAATTACTAAGTGCTGATGGTGCTTACATCAAAACATATAATGTAATATCTAATGGTATTCCATTAAACTTAACCTCTGGTGATTTAGCCGGTGGATGTTTAAATCTTGATACTACGCCATGTGATACAATACTTATAAACGGTGGGTTTGAACTAGAAAATGACTTATCAGGAAGCTGGGATTACGTACCTCAAGAGGATGTACCAGGATGGTCTACTACTGCACCTTCAGGAACATTAGAGATTCAGGCAGATATGGGCACGGGAGATATGATTCCTTCTGCTTCAGGTGACTATCACTTTGAGTTAAATGGTGACGGTTTAAATACCTTATATCAAGGGTTCTGTACTACACCTGGAAATAATTTAGAAGTGACATTCTCACACAAGAAACGTCGTTCATCTGGAGTTGACGAACTAACACTTTATGTTGGTGGAGATTTAGCGACTATAGAATCTACACCAGGAATTCAAGTATTTTCTTTAGATGTTGACGAATGGGAAACTAAAACGTTTGTTGTTGATATTCCTGAAGATCAAAATTATACTTACATATACTTCAAGGCTGTTAGTGGAACAAACAATACCGTTGGAAACCTATTAGATGATATCTCTGTAACATCAACTTTACAAGGTCTTACAGATATGGAGGCGTATAATTTAACATTAAGCACAATAGAACAAGAAGCAACTATTGGTGAAATTAGCATGTACCCTGTACCAGCTAGTGATCAATTAAATATTAAATTGAATAGCCAAGTTGGTGGATCGGTTTCTTATGAGATTGTATCAATTTTGGGACAAACCTTTAATAGAGGAACAGTTGAGGCATATTCTGGTCAAACTAAGATTACTGCAGACGTTTCTAATTTAGCAGACGGTACGTACTTCTTCGTTGTTACTTTAAACGGTAATTCAACAACGAAACAATTCGTGAAGATGAGGAGATAAGTTTCTCAAAATACTACGCTATTTTTAATATTTTATTAAACCAGAGAATTCACGTTCTCTGGTTTTTTTGTTTTTTATAGTGATCAACAACTCTATTTATATGTAAAATACATTTTAGTTTTAAATATAATTATATATCTTATTTATAGATAACTAGACCTATATTAATAAAGTATTAGTTTAGCTACAAATATTACTACGGAAAGATTAAAAGCCTGCAATAGATCAACTTTTTAAAACATATAGGTCTAAGCTTAAGTTGTCGTGGTATCCAATTTCCGAAGAAAAAAGTACGCTTCAAGATATGGGTAGATTATAGGATTACTTGAGCTAAAAACTGATACTCTTTCATCTTTGGAATCACCATAGTAAACCGTATTACATGATATATTAAAACCGGTAATTTTCCAAACAAGATTACAAAGCATCCCAAAACTCAAGCCTGCTCACTTTTGAAGATATATAAAACAAAAATTGGCTCAACTCTAGTATGTGTAATACCGGTAGAACCCATTTTATTAAAAAAGTAACTGTATTATGATTTAGAAAAACGAATAACCTATTGTAAATTGAACTGTGCTATTTATAAATTTAGCTGATGAACCTATCGAAATCATTAATATTAGACAACCCTAAGTTGTAACGTGCTCCATAGTTGAGCCCGTTTTCTAGTTTATAACCTAATCCTAGATGAAAACCAAAATCTAGAGTTTTAAAACCATCTGTTACATTTATGCCTTGATCTTTAGCAGACAATAAAAAATCTATTTGTCGTTCTGCGTCTACACTTAAACCTTTGGTGAGTTAATATTTTCCCATAAGTGGAACGTTTAGGTAATTTAACGCCAATATGTCATCGGCGATACTAAAACCATGAACGGAATATCTGACTTCTGGTTGAAAAGATAATTTTTCATTGAGAGGTATTTCTGCATAAATACAAAATTGATAATGCTGGCTATCCAATCTGAATTTTCGGGAGTGTTTCCATATACTTTGAGAAGTTGGCGCCTATTTTAGCACCAAATTGAATGTATTGAACGTTGATATTTGAGAATCCAAAAACTGCAAACGCAGCTACAAGTAATAATTTTTTCATCGATTAGAGTTTTAATAGTGAGAGACAAAAGAATAGTTTTTCATGTCTGTAGATTCTCTTTTATCAAAGCTTTAACCCTTTAAACCAAATTTAATAACCGAAATAAATTATCGCCAAAAGTGTTAAAAAAAACATAGTAAATAGGCAAGTTTTTATATACGTTTCCAAAATTTAGTTGCTTGGTAAATGCATCAACTATTATTTTAAACTACTCTAAAAAAGGAAACTTTGCTTTTTCTTTTTTAAACTAGTTTAGTTGTTGGGTTGCATACCAAAAATAGTATAATTTATATCTTAAAATTATTCATTAGTTTCATGAAACATTAAAACAAAAAAAAGCCAGCACGAGACTGGCTTATTTTTTAAATATTTGGATGTGCTAATTACTTAGGCATCACAACAGAATCAATAGCGTGTATTACACCATTAGATGCTGCTACATCAGCGATAACTACAGTTGCAGTTCCACCATTAGCATCTGTTAAGATAACATTTCCACCATCTAAACTCAATGTGATTTGTCCACCGTTTAAAGTGTCTACAGTGAATTTCCCTTTGTTGGCTTTGATAGCATCAATTACTGCTGCTGCTTCAAATTTTCCTGAAACAACGTGGTAGGTTAATATGCCTGCTAACGTCGTTTTATTTTCTGCTTTCAATAAAGTAGCAACCGTTCCTTCTGGTAACTTTGCGAAAGCAGTGTTAGTTGGAGCAAATACTGTTAAAGGTCCATCACCGTTTAAAGCATCCACTAAACCTGCAGCTTTAACCGCAGCTACTAATGTTGTAAAGTTTTCGTTTGCAGCAGCTACACCTACAATTGTTGGAGTCTCTTGAACTGTATTCACTACCATAGCTTCTGCTACAGCAACTATTTCTGAATTATCAGCAACATCTTTTGAGTCTACTGCATCTTTTTTTGTTTCAGCACATGATGCAAATAATAAACCTGCAACAGCAAATGTTGTAATTGTTTTTAAAATTTTCATAATTTTTGATTTTTAGTTAATTTCAATGCAAATATAAGAACAGTTTCTTTTTGTTTAATTAAATTAACAAAACATTAAACAAAATAATATTACCCATTAAAAATTTGCTAAATATCCTAATTGAAAATTATACTAAGATTAAATATTAATAAGTTTCAAGAGCTTTACTAATTGACGAATAACCTTATTATAATCTCATACTTTTTTATTTGTCTAACTTAGAGATAAATTCAATAACATTTTTCATACTTGTAGATTGTAAGACTACTTCTTTTGTGTTGTCATCTTCCCAGCACAGATGAGACGAAACCTATTACCCTTCTTCTTCTTCTTCTTCTTCTTCTTCTGTTATATACAATTGGAGCACCACTCAAACCACCTGAATTTTTTGGTCCATTTATTTGGATTAGATTGTGATAATCACCTTCTGTAGTATCGCATGTATATTCATAAATACGTTGTTCTCCTATGGTATGTGAGTAAGTCCATCCAACCGCGAATAGAGATTCTCCTTTAATTAGTAGTTTTTCTGTAAATCGTAGAGGTTTATGATTTGTATTATTTTCTTTACTGAAAAAACTAACCAATCATTACAAGTGTTTCAATTAGCATACATATAACTCCATGTCAAGGAGTCTTTTTGGTTGTACTCAATAACTTATCTATAATTACGACTCCTGTACCGTCATTTTCAGGATGCATTTGCCATGTCTTTAACCTGCCTTCAAAATCAACAAATGTCATAGCATCTGTTTTCATAATCATTAAGACATGCTTGGCTGTGATGACATATGTATTGTTTTTATACTGCACAAGAAATGTATTAGAGGCATTAGGATTATTAAACGACACATCATTTATAAGTTCAATGAGTGTATTCTATGCTGTTTTTTTACTCGAATAAATAGTTATTAAGAAGCTTACTAGGACTATTATTAGAAGGTTTTTCAATGTTGATATGTTTTTGGATTAGGAATCTTCTAAGAAATAATAATTGGATGTTGTGATGATGGTGACATAAAATTAGTTAATTGACTCCCTAGTCATTTAAAGTATATATACGTCCCGTAAACCTAATTTTTTACACTTTTTTTTGGTGTTAGTATCGTATTAATAATTATTTGTTAAAAAAAGAATGAACGTTCATTTTCTATCTATATTTGTAATGTAATTATAGATAATGGCGACACTTCAAAAAAGTATAAATAAACGTAATGCCCTAATAAAAGCGACAATTGAGTTGGTAAACAATAGCGGTTTCCATGCAACGCCTATGAGCAAAATTGCTAAAATGGCTAATGTGTCTCCGGCAACGATCTATTTGTATTTTGAAAACAAACAAGATTTAGTCAATCAAACATATATAGAAGTAAAAGCAAAATACACAACCTATGCTTTTGCAACTTATAATACTGAGATGACCGTGGAAGCGGGTTTTGAATTGATATGGAAACGGATCGCAGAATTCAAATTGAAAGAGTGTGAAAATGCGATGTTTTTGGCTCAATGTGATAATACCCCAATGATTGATGAACCGAGTAGACAAGAAGGTATCAAGCATTTACAACCACTACTCGACCTATGGGAACGTGGCAAGAAAGAAGGTGTCATAAAACCAATGTCAGATTATTTGCTTTATGCGTACGCTATTAACCCTATGTCCTTTCTAATGATTGCTCAAAAGCGTGGTGATTTTCAATTGGATGAAACACATTTAGAAGCGGCCTATCAATCTGCTTGGAGTAGCATAAAAGTTTGCAAATAGAATGAAAAAAACAGCAATTATATTAGGAGCTTCAGGTTTAACTGGTGGAATTTTACTTCAAAAATTAATTGAAGATGATCGCTATGAACATATTAAATTATTTTCCCGTTCTAAAATTGAAGGGGTACATAATAAGGCTTCACAGTATATAGGCGATCTTTTAAAACTAGAAGAATTTGAGGCAGACTTTACAGCAGACGAAGTGTATTGCTGCATTGGTACGACAACGAAAAAGACACCAGATAAGGATTTATACAGACAAATAGATTATGGTATTCCTGTGTCTGCAGCTAAACTTTCGAAAATCAATGACATTAGGACGTTTTTGGTTATGTCGTCAATGGGAGCGAATTTAAAAAGCAATGTCTCTTACAGTAAAATGAAAGGCGAAATGGAACGTGATGTAGTGCAACAACGCATTGAAAACACCTTTATCTTAAGACCATCATTAATTGGTGGAGAGCGTAAAGAACATCGTCCACTAGAAAAAATAGCATTATCTGTATTTAAAATTATCCAACCTTTATTTCGTGGGAGTTTTAAACACTACAAAATAATTGAACCAGAACACATTGCACAAACCATGATAAACTTGGCAAATAGTGCACACCAATCTGAAGTTATTATTACTTCAAACGATATTAAAGAAATAGCAAAAAACAACTAAAACAAAACAACTAATTATATGGGATTATTAGATACATTAAAATGGAGATATGCTTCAAAAGCAATGAATGGTGAAAACGTTTCTGAAGATAAAATAGAACGTATTTTAGAAGCTGCTCGTATGGCGCCTACGTCAAGTGGATTACAACCTTTCGAGATTTTCGTTATAAAAAATCAAGACATTAAAGAAAAAATCAGACCCGTAGCTTGGAACCAATCTGTAGTAACAGAATGCTCTCACCTACTCGTTTTTGCTGCTTGGGATACTTACACTGAAGATAGAATCAATTATATGTTTGATTTAACCAACGAGATTCGTGGATTTAAAAATGAAGGTTGGGAAAATTACCGTCAAATGTTATTAAGCTCATATCCGCAGCAAGATGCAGAAGAGAACTTTAATCATGCTGCAAAACAAGCTTATATTGCTTTAGGAATGGCAATGGTTGCTGCTGCAGAACAAAAAATAGACAGCACACCAATGGAAGGTTTTGATGCCAATGCTATTGATACTATTTTAGGGTTAAGAGAAAAAGGACTGCGTAGCACTGTTTTATTACCAATAGGTTACAGAAAAGAAGATGCAGATTGGTTAGTAAATCTTGTAAAGGTTAGAAAACCTATGGACCAATTAGTAACTGTAATAGATTAAAAATAAGACAATGATTAAGACCATAGTATTAAATAACAGGCCTACAGGCAGACCTACAGTTTTAGATTTCAAAAGTATCACTGAGGACATTGAGTTAACACCAAAAGATGGAGAACTCCTTTTGGAGACGAACTATGTCTCTGTTGATCCTTATTTAAGAGGACGAATGAATGATGCTAAATCATACATTCCGGCATTTGAATTAAATAAGCCGATACAATCTGGTGTCGTTGCTAAAGTAATCGCTTCTAAAAATATAAACTTTACAGTAGGGGACGTTGTGTGCGGTATGTTAAGTTGGAAAACAAAGCAGATTTCCACAGGTGAAGGCCTACTAAAAGTAGATGGGTCTAAAGCACCTTTAAGCAGTTATTTAGGTGTTTTAGGATTGACAGGGCTAACAGCATATTTAGGTTTAAACCAAATTGGAAAACCAGTAGCAGGAGAAACAATTGTGGTATCTGGAGCGGCTGGAGCAGTAGGAAGTGTTGTGGGTCAAATAGCAAAAATACTCGGACTTCACGTGATCGGAATTGCTGGAACTGATGAAAAAGTGGATATGCTCAAAACCAAGTTTGGATTTGATGCTGGTATCAATTACAAGACCAGTAAAAACATAAACCAAGAGATTGCGAAAGCGGCGCCAAATGGTGTGGATATTTATTTTGATAATGTAGGCGGACCAATATCTGATGCTGTACTATTTAATATTAATAACTTCGCTAGAATCATTGTTTGTGGCGCAATCTCAGTCTATAACAATACAGAACTCCCTAACAGCATAAGTGTACAACCGTTCTTAGTTAGAAACAGTGCATTAATGCAAGGTTTTATTGTGTCTAATTACGCAGATAAATTCCCAGAAGCTATCCAACACTTATCAGGTTGGCTCGCTGAAGGTAAACTAACATACACTGAGACTATCGTTGATGGTTTTGATAATATACCGAATGCTTTTATCGATTTATTTGATGGTAAAAACAAAGGTAAAATGGTCGTTAAAATTTAATAAAAAAAGAAAGAGAAGATGAATAATTTTGAATTTAAAAACCCCACCAAAATCATATTTGGAAAGGATACTATAAAAAAACTAGAATCTGAAATCCCAAAAGATGCCAAAGTATTACTCCTTTATGGAGGTGGAAGTATCAAGAAGAACGGGATTTACGACCTAGTAAAAAACGCTTTGGCTAATGTCGATGTTATTGAGTTTGGAGGCATTCCTGCAAATCCAGAATACTCAGTTTTAATCGAAGCGCTCCAAGTTATTAAAGACGAGAAAATCACGTATTTATTAGCTGTTGGTGGTGGGTCTGTAATTGATGGTACTAAATTTTTATCGGCTGCTGCCATTTACGATGGTGATACCCCTTGGGATATTTTGGCCAACACGATTAGAACTGAAATAGGAATGCCTTTTGGAACGGTTTTAACCTTACCCGCTACAGGATCTGAAATGAACTCTGGTGCAGTAATTACAAGAAAAGAAACACAAGAGAAATTAGCTATGGGCGGACCTGGTTTGTTTCCTGAGTTTTCGATATTAGATCCTCAGGTGATTGCATCAATTCCAGAACGTCAATTAGCAAACGGTTTAACAGATGCTTTTACACACGTTTTAGAGCAATATATGACCTATCCTATTGGTGCTTTATTGCAAGATCGTTTTGCTGAAAGTATTTTACAGACTTTAATTGAAGTGGCTCCAAAAGTATTAAAGGATCCAACAGATTATAAAGCTGCCTCCAACTTTATGTGGAGCTGTACAATGGCTTTAAATGGATTGATACAAAAGGGAGTTCCAACAGATTGGGCTGTTCACGCTATAGGTCATGAATTAACTGCTTTATTTGGTATTGATCATGCACGAACATTAGCAGTTATTGCACCTAGTCATTACCGCTTTAATTTTGAAACTAAAAAAGAAAAGTTAGCCCAGTATGCAGAGCGTGTTTGGGATATAACTGAGGGAACTATTGATGATAAAGCTTATGCTGCTATTGAGAAAACAGAAGCTTTTTTCCATGACTTAGGAATTGATACTAAACTTTCTGAGTACACAAAGGATTACGAAGGTACTGCTGAAAAAATTTCAGAGCGATTCACAAATCGTGGATGGATAGCATTAGGGGAGCATAAATCATTATCTCCAGATAAGGTAGAGAAGATTGTGAAAATGGCCTATTAAATTTATGACCGTGAACGTCAAAATGAATCACTTTTGCAGCGGCCCTAAGTGGTAATAAAACAAGAACAAACATTGCTTTGGGAAATAGTTCCGAAGAAAAAATAAAGATTAAAAAATAAAAAAATGAAGGTACTATTTGTATTAACATCTCACGATAAATTAGGAGATACAGGAAAAAAAACAGGATTTTGGGTTGAAGAATTTGCAAGTCCATATTATACGTTACTAGATAAGGGTGCGTCTATAACTATTGCAACTCCTGCTGGAGGCGCTGCACCAATAGATCCTAGTAGTGATTCACCTGATGCCGCAACAGAGGCTACAGAGCGTTTTAATAAAGACGTAGAAGCTAAAAATAGAATTGCAAATACAACAGTATTAGCTGATATAAATGCAGACGATTTTGATGCTGTATTTTATCCAGGAGGACATGGTCCTTTATGGGATTTAGCAAACGATGCAACTTCAATTGCGCTCATCGAAAAATTCAATAACCAAGCTAAGCCTATTGCTTTTGTATGTCATGCTCCTGCTGCTTTAAAAGACGTAAAAAATACAGATGGCACACCATTAGTAAATGGTAAGAAAGTGACAGGATTTACAAATTCAGAGGAGGCTGCCGTAGGATTAACAGCTATTGTTCCGTTTTTAGTTGAAGATATGTTGAGTAATAATGGCGGAATCTACTCTAAAAAAGAAGATTGGGCTGCTTATGCGATTCAAGACGGTAATTTAATTACAGGTCAAAATCCAGCATCATCAGAGCTAGTTGCTCAAAAATTATTAGAGCGTTTGAAATAATTAAATTGATAGCACTCTTAAGCACAAAAAAAAGGTTGTCCGTTATGGACAACCTTTTTTTTTTATTTTGTAATTATATTCTGTGCTTATTACTATCTAAGCATTCTCAAGCGTACGCTTAGATTTTCTATAAATGTACTTAGGATAAATAGCACGTTTAGCAAAACGATTGATCTTACCACTATTAACCATTTTTATATAGACCTGTTTCGTAACACCAAAATACTCATAGGTTGTACCATCAAGAAAAGTAATTTCGAGTAACATTCCTTTATGCTGATAATCCTCAATACCTGCATTAGTAATCGTTTCGGTATAAGCCTCTAAATTTGCTGCTTTTGTCTCAGGAGCCATACTTACTAAAAAGTGATAGCCATCAATAATATTTCGACTTTGGATCTCTGCTTCTTCTTGTAATTCGTGTCCGTCTTGAAATTTATCAGGATGCCATTCCTTAACCAAATCACGATACGCCTTTTTAAGAGGTTTTAATTCGATCTCGTTTTCTATTCCAAAAAGTTTCTTGTATTGTTTTATGCGTTTCATTCCAAATATTGTTTGAGCGCGCAAAAGTACGTCCTATTTTTAAATGAATTGCTATACTTTATGAGGGTTTTTTGTTTTAATGGTTTTGACGACACTGCTAGTCAATAGAAAACGACTCATTTAAGACTTACTTTTTCTTCGAAGTAATAAAATAAACCCCTGTAAGCAGTACTGCTGCTGCAACTATAGATTGTGTACTCAGTATTTCATCGAGCACATACCATCCTAAAAGCATAGCAATAATAGGATTTATATAAGCAGAAGTCGCCACTTTTTCTGGAGACACTTGTTTTAAAAGATAATTAAAAGCTGTAAAAGCGCCAATACTTCCAAATATTATAAGGCCTAACATGGACAATTGAACATTCGTACTCCAATGTAATGGCGACGTCCACTCCTCGCCAAATGCGATACTAGTCAATAAAAGGATACTACCTGCAATAAGCATTTGATAGCCTGAACTTACAAAATAATTTTTTGGCATATCTGCTTTAGCAACAAATACGCTACCATAACTCCAGCCAAATACACAAGTAAAAATCATAAAAACCCCTAATAATGTATCTTGGTTTGTAACCAATTCCTGCTGACTAACTAATAGGTACATACCAACAACACCGAGCCCAACGCCTACAAGCGATTTTGGTTTCATTTTTTTATTATCAATTAAACGCATTAATAACAAAACAAATAAAGGTTGCGTAGACGCTAATAAAGCGCCAAACCCACTGTCTACGTATTTTAAAGCCCAAACAAAAACACCGTTACCATAGACGATAAATAAAAACCCTACAAAACTTGAATTTATAAGCTGTTTTTTAGAGATTTTAAGGCTAAATTTTGATGCTTTTGAAATACTAAAAATTAATATGCTGGCGATTAAAAACCGAATTCCAGACAGGAAAAATGGAGGTAGCTCTGTGACTGAGATTTTATTTAACAAGTACGTAGAACCCCAAATAACATATATTGCAAAAAATGCAATAATTATTAAGGCTTTCGAACTTAATTTTGGCATTGTTTAGTGTTAGTTAGTATAATAGTACTCATTATAAATATAGTGAAAAGGAAAACTACCAATCAATAGGAAAATAATCTTTTAAGAATTTCCCACACCAATGTTTTCCTGTATTAATACCATCAATTAAAGGATCCATAACTCGTGCAGCACCATCTACAATATCCAAAGGTGGTTGAAAATCATGAACTTCTATTTTCTTTTTAGATAATTCTGCAGGATCTTCATCAGTAACCCATCCTGTATCTACAGCATTCATATAGATTCCTGATTTTGCAAAGGTCGCAGAAGAGGTGTGTGTTAACATATTCAAGGCAGCTTTTGCCATATTGGTATGCGGATGGCGATCTTCCTTTTTAAATCTATGGAACTTCCCTTCCATTGCAGACACGTTAATAATATGTTTTTTGCCAGTATTTTCTTTTTTCATGAGGCCCGAAAGTCGGTTACATAATACAAAAGGTGCAACAGCATTAACGAGTTGAACTTCTACCATTTCAGTCGTTTCAATTTCACCCAATGTTAAACGCCAACTGTTGGTTTTTCTTAAGTCAACTTGTTGTAAATCGGCATCTAATTCACCTTCAGGAAACACCTCTTTAGCTTGTAGTGCGTTATCAAAACTGTACGGTATTTGAGACAACTCAGCAGAAGAACGCAAGCCAATACCTGGTTCTGGACCGTGCCAAGTCACTGGTAACATATCGTTTTTAGCAGTTTTAGACGTTGGAATACTCAAATCTGTCAACTCCTGTAAGCAGCTCGCATGACTTTTAAGCAACGCTTGCGCTCTTAACGGTAATTCTGAAATTGGCCTTTTCTCATTGTCCATCAAATGGAAGTAAAATCCGGAAGGTCGTCTAACTGTTTGCGCGGCATTATTAATTAAAATATCTAAGCGCGAATATTGCTGTTCTATATAATTACAAAAAATCTCTACACTGGGGATATGACGTAAATCTAACCCATGAATATGCAAACGATCACTCCATTTACTATAATCATCCTCTTTAGAAAACCGAATAGCAGAATCTGCAGGAAAACGTGTAGTAGCGATAACTGTCGCTCCAGAGCGCAACAGCATTAAAGAGATATGGTAGCCTATTTTTAATCGAGATCCTGTTATTACAGCAACCTGACCTGTTAAATCTGCTGTTTGAAAACGCTTAGCATAATTTAAATCACCACATGCTGTGCACATCGTATCATAAAAATGATGCAATTTGGTGTATACCGTTTTACAGACATAACAATTTCTTGGTGATTCTAATTCAGACGTGTCTTTTTGAGCTTCACTTGGCGCTAATAATTTGGGTGCAGTAAAAATACTAGCTTCTCTTGCAGACCTAATCCCTGTTTCTTTTCGAGCATGTTTATCTCGAGCAATCATTTTACGCTTGATTGCTTTTTTCGCATCTTTTTTACGACGCTTATGTTCTTCACGATTTGGTCTTGACAATTGACCAGCAACGGTTATCAGAGCGACTCTTTGAGCTTCAGGGAGCTCATACAATTGATTTGAATCGTCTAGCATCTTCTGTATCGTTGTAATACAAAATTCTATGTCTTCGTTTAATTTAATATCACCCATAGTATTAAAGCACTGTAATCTTCGTTTTCAAATGGTTATCCTAAAATTACAAGTTTAGAAGGTCTGTTTTGAAGCGTTTTTTTAGTTTCGCCCGCAAGATATACATAAGGTTTTTTAGTTGTACGCTTTCTTAAAAATTTTTACCGTATTCATGCTATTTAAAACCATATAACAGGTCTTAAAAACCAAAGATGATTTCAATATTTTTTGTCTTATACCTTCGGACATGAGAAAACTACACCTATTGTCTAATCCATTATATGTTTTTAGAACGGATTTCGATTCTGGCGCATTTCAGCTTAATAAATCATGCTATTTATAAGATGTCTAACAAACTACCCTTCTCGCCTTAGAACTTCTAAAGGCGAACTGCGCAATACGCTTTGAATATTACTCAACCCAATGAGGACAACCAATAAGCTAATTCCTGGTAAAAACACCAAAAACGGAACAAGCGAAGGCACAAAAGGTTCGTTAAATACCAATAGCGCTAAGCATAGACTACCCACTAAAGCTAATAAAATACCTACTAAACTTCCAAGAACGCCCAAAAAGATATATTCCAAAGCCGAAATTTTTAAAATCTGTTTGTTTTGAGCACCAAGCGTTCGCAATAAGACACTTTCTTTAATACGTTGGTATTTACTCGTTCGCACAGAACCAATCAACACAATGATTCCTGTGATGATGCTAAAAAATGCCATAAAATTAATAATCCAAGACACTTTATTCAAGATATCCTCAACGACTGTATACACTTGCCTCAAGTCAATGACCGATACATTAGGGAATTTAAAGACGAGATCTCGCTGTAAAGCTGCAGAACTTTTTTCATCAGGTACCGCAGTGGTAATCACATTAAATTGTGGCGCTTGCTCTAAAACACCCTTAGGAAATAAGACCGTAAAATTAGGCTGTAATTGTGCCCAATCTACTTTTCTAATACTACCAACGGTAGTTTCCATGAGTACGCCTTGCACATTAAAAACAATCTCGTCACCAATACGTACCTTCGCATCTGTTGCTAAATTTTCTGATAAGGAAATGACAATAGGCGCATTGGGCTCTAGTTGTGAAATCCATTTCCCTTTTACGATGTCTTCTGAAGTTGTTAGGACGTCTCGATACGTTGTTCTGAATTCGTGATTTAGTATCCAACCGCGTACTTGACGTACAGAATCTTGGCGTAATTTGTTGACCAATTGATCTTTGATACGATGCATACGCATAGTCACAATTGGAATATTATCAAGAATAGGTAACTCTAGATTTTGTATGCATCCCTCAACCGCATCTCGTTGATCTGTTTGCACATCTAAAATGATTATATTAGCCGTTTCTGCAGTTTGCCCAATCTCTGTTTTAGACAGTAAAATATCTTTGGTAAAATATAAAGTGCTAATTAAAAAGGTCCCTAAACCAATGGCAACGACCAACACAACAGTTTGATTGTTTGGTCTGAATAAATTCAACAGACTTTGGCGTGCAGTAAACCCAAACCGTTTTGGGAAAAATGTTCTAATCCCTTTCATGCTTAATAAAGCAATTCCTGCTAAAATAGCAAAGGTCAATAGGGTTGCAAAAACAAATCCAAACGCAAACTTTATATTGTCCAATAAGGCATAAGAGAATAACAATAAGAATACTACAATCGTAAGAGATACGAAGACTTGTGCTTTTTTTGAA
Organism: Psychroserpens sp.; assembly: GCA_034111845.1. Taxonomy (GTDB): domain Bacteria; phylum Bacteroidota; class Bacteroidia; order Flavobacteriales; family Flavobacteriaceae; genus Psychroserpens. The sequence goes on from JAWUWM010000015.1 coordinate 27,010, forward strand.
CTTTTAGAACTACGCTCTCCCACTCTTAAAACTTCTAATGGCGATACGTACCAGGTATTGATAAGAGGTAATAATGCGAATAACACAGACATAAATAGTCCAAGAAAAACGCCAGTAATAACAGGTTGTAATGAAATACTAATCTCAACTGTAAAGGGTAAAAATGATTTTAAGATATAGGGGAATAGTTCCTGGAGTGCAATTCCTATTACAGAACCTATTAGACCACCAATAATTCCTATTCCCGCGATTTGAATTAGAAAAATCAAGAAGCTTTGTAATCTAGAAGCTCCCATACATTTTAAAACAGCAATTGATTTAAGTTTCTCCTTAATGTAAATATGCACAGAGCTGGCAATTCCAATACAGCCTAATAACAAAGCTATAAAAGCAGCTAAGTTTAAAAAATTACCCACATTATCATAACGATTTCCTAAACGTTCACTTGTACTGGTATGTGTGTCTAAGTCGGCATTTTCAATATCCAACATAGGGTCAATCTTTTTTTCAAATGTATTGAGATCAAAATCATTTGTCGTCTTATAGAAAAACTGGTACTCTTTTCGGCTTCCAAATTGTAAGAGTTCTGTATCGGCTATAAAACGATACGGAATAACTATAGGTGGCGCCACAGAACTTGAAACAGCATTAGTCCCAGGAATAGATTTTAAGGCACCAATAATGGGTAAAGTGAGTTTTCCAATTTTAATAGAATCACCTACTTTATTATCAAATTGAAGTAATAATGTGGCGTCTACCAAAGCTCCTCCTAGGTCTTGATAACTCCTTGCTGCTGCTAAAGGTTTCGTGTTCATGTTTCCATAAAATGGAAACCCACCTTCTATACCTCTAACTTTGACCAATTTCGTAGCACCATTTTTAGGAAAGGCGACCATAGAAACAAAATTAACTTCTTGAGCATTAGGTTTTAGAGAATCGATAATGGCTTGTGCACGTTCAGTAGGCTCTTGTCTCGAATCGATAATATAATCAGCACCCATCAATACTTTAGATTGACGTTGAATATTATCTTTAAGATTGCTGCTAAATAATTGAATAGAAACTACTGCTGCGATCCCTAAAACAATAGAGCTCATAAACAATAGTAATCTTACTTTACTAGCTTTGGCGTCTCGCCATGCCATTTTAAAGAGCCATTTTGTGCTTTGATTCATGTGAAATGGAGCTATAATTAAAGTACAGCAGTACGTTGGTTAGTTAGAATTTGTCCGCCTTTTAGTCTTAAAATCTGTTGCGTTCGGTTGGCAAGATCTAGATCGTGAGATATAATAACCAATGTTGTTCCTGCTTCTTTATTGAGATCAAATAAGAGTTTGATGACTTTTTCTCCTGTGTCTTCATCTAGATTTCCTGTAGGCTCATCTGCAAACAAAATAGAAGGTTGGTTTGCAAACGCTCTTGCTAACGCCACGCGCTGTTGCTCTCCTCCAGAAAGTTGTGACGGATAATGATGTACGCGATCTGCTAATCCTACCTTTTCTAATAATACAAGACTACGTTTTTCAGCATCCTTTGCTCCTTGAAGTTCTAAAGGAACACTAACATTCTCTAATGCAGTAAGGGTTGGTAATAATTGAAAATTCTGAAATATAAAACCAACCTCTTTATTACGTAATTGTGCTCGTTGGTCTTCATTTAAAGCACCTAAATCCTGACCACATAATTCTATATGACCTGCATTTGGTTGGTCTAAACCAGCACATAAACCTAGTAAGGTGGTTTTTCCGCTTCCCGATGGTCCAACGATTGAAAATGTTTGTCCGCGTTCAACCTCAAATGAGATGTCTTTCAAGACCGTTAATTGTTTGTTACCGCTAGAATATGTCTTTTCTAACCCAGTAATCTTTAATATCTTTGGTGTATTCATTTTAATAAAATTGACAACTTATGTCTATGGCTCAAAATACTCAATTGATTGCAAAGTTACCCACTTCATCTATACCTAAATTCTTAAAGTTTTGTTATTTTATAGTGGCTTTTTTGATGCTTTCTTGCGGAAATGGGAAAACGGAACATACCGACGGAAACACGCCAACTATAGAAGACTCCAATAAAGAAGAACAAACTGAAGCAATTCCAAGCAAAACTAAAACCATATTATGCTTTGGAGACAGTATTACTGCAGGTTATGGACTGGATGACACCAACGAGGCTTTCCCTGGCTTACTGCAACAAAAAATCGATTCCTTAGATCTTAATTATACAGTAATCAACTCTGGACTTAGTGGTGAAACAACCGCTGGTGGTAAAAGCAGGATTGACTGGATTTTAAAACAAGAGATCGCTATTTTTATATTAGAGCTTGGCGCTAACGACGGATTGCGCGGTGTTGCCTTAACTGAAACACGGACTAATTTACAGTCGATTATAGATGTCGTAAAACAAAAAAGTGAAGACACAACAATCATTCTTGCTGGCATGGAATTACCACCTAATATGGGACAGGATTATACGACTGAATTCCGACAGTTGTATGCAGATTTAGCCACACTAAATCAATTGGAATTTATTCCGTTTATTTTGAAGGACGTTGGAGGTATTGCAGCGCTTAATCAAAGTGATGGCATTCATCCCACTGCAGAAGGACATCAAATTTTAGCCAATACGGTTTGGGAGGTTTTGAAGCCTTTGGTTAAGGAGTAGTTTATTCTTTGAATTTTATCAATTTCCGAAAAAAAAGTTCAAACTATTAGCCAAAACAGCTAAACAAAGCGTGAATATGCTTTTTTTATTTGCCTAAGTTATTCCTAAATAGTGATCATACCGCACTAAACAATAAATTAGAATTATTGTATCTAGAGATATTATGCCTTAGTTTATAAGCGATAAAGATAGATTGTCTACACCCTATCATTTTATGAAAATAACTATACTATACTAAACTGTAATGCAATCAAATATTATATTAATGCGGTGAAAAGCGTATTAATTTTTAGGTCTAATATTCTGATTAATCCTGAATAAATTTTCTGGATCGTAGATTTCTTTTATTGAAACTAATCTATCATAATTGTGTTTGTAACTAGCTTTTATGCGGTCTTCTCCCTCTGCCATCATAAAATTAGAATAAGCACCACCTGCCGAATATGGGTGTAAAGCTTCCCAGTAATCCTTACACCAGCTGGTGATTTTTTCGGCGTTTTCAGGGTCATGGTCAACACCAACTATTACACCAGCATAATTGGCATCTCTATAGGCCCAAGGCGTCTCTTCTTGCCCAACTCTGCTTGCTGCACCACTAATTGGGTATAAGTGCATTTGAGATAAGGGTGTTGGAATCTTTGAACCAAATTTTAAATGTTGTGCTCTCACTTCAGGACCTAACTCTTTAAAGAAATCAGCTCTCCAATACCATTGTAAACCATGCGGCATCAAGCCATCAAATAATGTTTGAATGGATGGATAAGGCATTGTGCCAACATGTTCAAATAAAGGATTTAAATCTCTAACTGGCTTAAAGAGTTTATCAAATTTAGTAGGATCACCAACATAGCACCAAACTATTCCGCAAAATTGCTTGTTGTGCAACTGTTCTGGAAATGGAAGTCCCGGTATAATCATAGTGGCTATAAACCCGTTTAATTCGTCTGGAGCATTAAGAAGGAATTCATGATACCATTCCATAATTTCTTCTGTTTTTTCAATAGGCCATAAGGTTGGTCCTCCAATAACATTTTTAACAGAATGTGCTTGGAATTTAAATGAAGTTACGATGCCGTAGTTTCCACCACCACCTCGAATAGCCCAAAATAAATCGGTGTTTTGTTGTGCATTTACCGTTAGAAAAGAACCATCTGCTAATACCATATCTGCTTCTAATAAATTATCTATGGTTAATCCGTATTTCCTTGATAAATGTCCAACACCTCCGCCTAATGTTAGTCCTCCAACGCCTGTTGTAGAAATTATTCCAGCTGGAACAGCTAATCCAAAAGGATAGGTGGCATGATCTACTTCTCCCCAAAGGTTTCCTCCACCTACTCTTACAGTATTATTTGAAGTATCTACTCTTATAAATTTAATTCCGGATAAGTCTATAACTAAGCCATCATTACAAAGTCCTAAGCCGCCTCCGTTATGACCTCCACCTCTTATAGCAATTAGTAAATTATTTTCTCGTCCAAAATTTACAGATGCTATAACATCGGCGACATCGACACATATGACAAATAATCCTGGTTTTTTATCAATCATCGCGTTATATACCTTTCGTGTTTCGTTGTAGTCCGCATCTGATGGTAAAATAAGCCTACCTCTTAATTGTGATTTGAAAGTGTTAATAATGTCTGGAGCAATATCTTTTATTAAATTTTTCATGTTTTAAATTTTTTAGTTTTTCAATAAATAATTGAATATGACAAATTATACATGCAGAAAGCAATACAATTATTTAGTGAATTACTGATATTGTATTTTGCATTACACTCATAGTAAGTCTTACAAATTGCTTCTTAATTCAAAGGTGAATGGTGTTCGTGAACCATTTTCCAACCATCACTAGTCTTCACAAATAATAGTGTTATTTGGTCATTTACAACCACTAAATCATCTCCAAATCTTAATTGAAAATCAGAGTGAAAGGTCAAATTAGCAACATCACCATACACCGCAATTTTTAAATCGTTTGCATCAAACTTAACGACTTCGGTTACAGAACCAAAAACACTTCGTTCGTGAAGTTCGTTTGCTTCGCTGCCATTTCTTGGTTCTCCATTTTTAAATTCAGTAAACTTCGAACTATAAGCGTGGAACGAAATGAGTTGATCCATATCGCCATCCATAATACTTTGTGCAATAGCACCGAATGTTTCCATCACCTCTTGTTTTGCTTCAGGAAACTCATTGTTTATTAAATCGATTTGAATGTCATTTGTTTCTTGAGCTTGTTTGTCACAACCAGGGACTATGATTGTAAAAATCATAATCAATACGACCGTTAAATTTGTCTTCATAATTTTATATGTATTTGGTTTTTGTCAAATGTAGAATAGAATCTTTTTCTATTATTCTACATTTAGACCAAATAAAAGGACTTTTAGACCAAAAGGAAATTTACTTATAACCAGCTTTAATACAGTTTTTTATTGTTGTAAACAAAAGTAGAAGGTAGAATACCATATTTTTTATGGAAACATTTTGAAAAATAAGCAGGACTACTAAAACCTGTTTGATACGCCACTTCAGAAATATTACAGTTTTGTTCTTCTAGTAATTTTAAGGCTTCATTTAAACGATACTCTTTTAAGAATGTATTGGGGGATTTACCAATAAGATTCATCATAGTGCGGTACAATTTAGATTTACTATAACCTAGATTTTCTTGAAAATCATTAACAGTTGTAGACGTATGTGACCATATCCTTTCAGTATATTCCATTAATTGCATCAAAAACTCTTCATTTTGACTATTTAAAACAGTAATTCCATTCTTTTCATGTAATGGCTTATTTTGGTTTTCCCCTTCGAAGAGGTCATTGACTTTTGCAGTAATAGAAAAATCACTTTTAGCGATATCACTTAGATAATCAGAAGTTTTTATAGTGTCCTCAAAAATACTATCTTTTTCAGAAACAGGAATACCAGCACTTATTCCTATCTTAAATTCTAAATCTGGGATAATAACAGAATGATATGATTCTTGAATTTTTATACCACATTGAATGGCATCTGTAACCGAGATAAATGATATTAAAAATCTAGAAACAGCCTGCTCAACGATACGTCCATTGTATTGAGAGGCCAAATTACTAATAGATACGGAATAGCTTCTAATGGCCGCTTTTACTGTGTTTATATCTTTTGCTCTAAGCGTTTTATGCTTTAGCTTAACAACCATTAGGGTTCTAAAAGCTTGGTTGTTTATTATGTTGAGGCTGATGTTCTTTGATTTTTCAGGATCTTCAATTCGTCCTAAAAAAGATTCCACAATTGTATCATTAACCTCAATAATACTTGTGGGAATAGCGCCATGGGCATTTTCATGCAAATCTATAAGCGCTTGTTTATTTGGCGCTTCTATTAAACAAAATGCTGTTTTTCTTTTTTCGTCACACCAGTAGGTCAGTCCACGACAATTGTATTTGTGCTCAATATCTAAATCGGCTTGGTGCATTTCTGCGACATGTTGCGCTGTAATACCCTTGGGAAGATCATGCAAATCTAAAAATAGTGGCATATGATTGATTTTGAGTGTAATTTACATTAATTTTATGTAACTAACTCATTATCAATTACAAAACAGATATACGCACCTTTTTCTTTTTCAAACGACTATTATTCAATGAACCTACTAATTGATCTGCAAGAGACAACGGAACAGCTACAAATGCACAATCGGGTTTCAACTCAATAGCACCTAATTGATCCTTTTTTAGACCTCCTACTTTAAAAAACAAACCTGCGATATCACCTTTGGAAATCTTATCTTTTCGTCCTCCGGAAATGAACAAGGTTTCCCAATATTGCCTTTTATGAGCTGCTCTTTTAGAAATATCAATGGGAGTTGATGCCTCAATAAAACTAGGTAATAATTGATCTTTCCACTTCAATACATAGGAGGTTCCTGCAGCATTGACTCTAGCAGTTCTGCCGTTTCTATGAATAAACTCCTCCTTGTGGATAGGCAGTTCATAATGAATGATAAATTTCATTTCTGGAATATCGATACCGCGAGCTGCTAAATCTGTAGCCACTAATAGCTGGCAAGTCCCATTCCTGAATTTTATCAATGCACGTTCTCTATCCTTCTGTTCCATACCTCCAGAAAAGCAAGCGTGACCAATACCATTTTTATTTAAAATAGCACTGACTTTATCGATACTCTCTCTGAAATTACAGAATATAATTCCAGGCTCATTTCCAATATGTTTTATTAATTCTAGTAAGGTAACAAGTTTGTTTTTGTCTGGAGAAACAACAAGTTTCAAAGCCAGTCTAGATTCGGTTTTATCTTTTAAATAGTTAATCGTAGTTGGCGCGTTGAATTCCACAAATTCTGGTATGTCAACTGCCTGTGTTGCAGAGGTTAGAATGCGGTTACTTAAATTAGGTAAATAATGTAGAATAGCTTTCATTTCCTCTTCAAAACCATTTTCTAAAGACTTATCAAACTCGTCTAAAATGAGCGTTTTGATATGCCCTTTTGAGAATCTATCGTTGTCAAAATGATCGAGTATTCGACCAGGAGTTCCCACCAATATGGCTGGATTATGTTTGAGCTCAATTTTATCTTTAGACATTGGTCTACCTCCATAAACCGCATTCACTTTATAACCAGAACCCATAGAACGAATCACTTGTTCAATTTGAATAGCTAATTCTCGTGATGGTACTATGATTAAGGCTTGTATTTCTGAAGATTCAGAATCTAACAAATCTAAAAGCGGTAATGAAAACGCTAAGGTTTTCCCTGTACCTGTTGGCGATAAAATAACAGTATTTGTATTGGCTTCGATAAGTAGAACGGCTTCTTCCTGCATAGGATTCAAAGCTTCAATATTCAATTTAGCCAGTATATCCTGCTGATTTTTTATATCATTTGCCATATTATTTCTTTTTAGCCTTTTTTGAATCTTCGGGTTTCACTTTATCGGTCCTGTTTTGAGCTAGATAATCAGCGAGTATCTTATCAACGAGTTCTTCTTTTGTTAGATGATGGAAAATCGTTTTAATCTGCGCTTTAAAATTTTCAGAAATAGCACGATTGGGTTTCGCTTTAAATATCTTTTTAGCCCATATTAACCCATTGTTTTCTTCAATACTTTGAGCATCGGCTTTTTTAAATTCAGTAAAAACGAGACCTAATTCAGCTTCAAATTCAGGAATCTCTTCTACTTCTTCTTTTTGGATGACACTTAAGGATAAACCCTTCGCTCCTGCTCTAGCTGTTCGTCCACTTCTATGTACATAAGCATCATAAGTGTCAGGTAAATGATAATTAACGACGTAAGACACGTCTTTGACATCAATACCACGAGCTGCCAAATCTGTAGCGACCAAAATATCGATATAACCTTCTCTAAATTGACCCATGATACGATCACGAATCCCTTGTGTTAAACTACCGTGTATGGCACCAGATGAGAATTTATTGATGGCTAGCTTTTTCGCCAATTTATTAACTGCTGCTTTGGTTTTACAAAATATAATGCCGCGTTCTCCTTCTTTAGAATTTAAAAAATGAAGTAACACTTCTAATTTCTCAATAGGCTCTACAACCACGTATTGATGATCGATGCCTTGATGACCAACAGTTTTCATATCTGCTTCTAGATGCACCACATGTTTTGACATGTAATTTTGAACCACTTGTTTGATGGTTCCAGACAGCGTTGCTGTAAATAATAATGTACGTCGCGTTTTTGGAATGCCTTTTATAATGGAATCTACTTCATCTTTTAAGGCAGTTAGCATTTCATCAGCTTCATCCAGTACTAAATACTTTAGGTTTTTTATATCGACAGCGCCACGTTTCACTAAATCGACCAAACGTCCTGGCGTTGCTACAACAATGTGTGTTGTCAATTTTAGACGCTCCATTTGAGGTTTTATAGGAATCCCTCCACATACAGATGCGATAGAAATATCAGGACTATACTTAGAGAATTCTACTAAATTGCTGTAAATCTGTTGTCCTAGTTCTCTTGTAGGTGCTAATATTAGACCTTGAACATCCGTATTTTCTAAATCAACTAACTGCAATAAAGGCAAGCCAAAAGCTGCTGTTTTTCCTGTACCAGTTTTTGCTAAAACGACAAGGTCTTCAGTTTGATTGAGAACTACAGGTATAGCCTTTTCTTGAATATCTGTAGCAACAGAGATTTGTAAGTCTGCTAATGCTTGTTGTAACTGTTCATTAATTCCTAATTCTAGAAAACGTTTTGACATAAAAAATAATTTTGGCAAAGGTAAGAATACTGGGCTTAGAACGCGATAAATTGTTATCATTACTATTTACATAGGAGTCTGGTCTTTAAAAACTCACAAAACTTCTCGTAAACTCGGTTGTAACTATGTTTTGTTTATATTGTTCCATGTCGTTTTTCCCGTTCAACAATTGAGTTTATGAAGTCATTAACATGCAACTCTTTCAATTTGGCATAAACCTTTTTTTGTTGGTTTTATTTTTCCACTAAACTGTATTTTATAGTTTCATATTCCAATCGCTCCAATTCGTTTTTTCTTAAAAAATCACGAAATAAAGTAGGTTTTTCTAAAGCCTTGCTATTTATCTAGCAAACATAAAGATGATGTTTTATTGTGTCTAAAATTTCGTTCATTTGTTTTCCGTGCCGTTTGAAAACGTCACGTTCCACAATTCCCTGATTTCCGTTATGATAGTATCCGATTTTTATCAGTCCAGATTTTAGTTGCTCAAATTCAGCTTGGTCTTTATAAATGATGTCAATATCAATAATTGATTTCGAAGCTAATTTTGGTACAGATGTGCTACCAACGTGTTCAATTTGATATTCAATTCTGTACAAACCTCTATTGATTTCACGTTTTAAATCGGAAAAATTAGTAATCCAATCCGATGTGTGTTTTTTAATTAGCGTGGATTCTATCAAATGACACACAACTACTTTTAAACCCATAGTATAAAACAAAAAAAACCATCAATTACGATGGTTTTTTATGCTATTGTGATGTTCTATTTCTTTACTACACGAACGTTTGTAGCTATTGGTCCTTTGTCACTTTGTTCTATATTGAAAGTGACTTTGTTTTTATCCTTAATCTTACTTTTGAGGTTTGTTTTATGAACAAAGATCTCTTCATCAGAATCTTTAAGCGTTATAAATCCAAATCCTTTTCTAACATTAAAAAATTTTACGGTACCTTCTTGTGTTCCTTTTGAACTCGCTCCTTTACTTGAACTCGCTCCTTTGCTTGAACTCGAACCTTCGCTAGATCCAAATAAGCTTTTTATCCATTTAATCATTACTTCTGTTTTGTGTTTGTACTATCTGCTATAGTAATTTATTAACCTAATGCATCACTAAAGCTTATTAATAGTGCAAAAATAACAAATAAAAGAGTTTGTGAAAATTGTAGGACGTTTTAGTTGATTTTAAATGTCATTTTTTTTAAGTGGTTGGATTCTTTATTGTTTTTATTTTTACTTCGGAAATAGGCTAAAGCCCTACTTTATCTAAGTGTTTTAGCAATGGAGCCCGTCAAATTAAAACCTTAATCCTTAACTAACTAAAGCATGCATTAAGCAACCCGAGGATTCTTTAAAACCTTAACCTTTCTACTTTTAGAAATAATCATGCTACAAAATCCGAATTTTTCAGTAATAAAACCTAAGCACTTATAAATGCCTAAACCATGGATTGGATATTGGTGAACCGTATCTGTAAAATGAACAGCATCAAAGTAATGACCCTGCTTATCCACAAAAGTACTGAGTCGCATTAATTTACCTTGAGAGGTTTTGTTATGTCTCGTATTGACCAAATTACCAAACATAATCACTTCTTTTTTAACATGTTCACACATTTGTTTAGCGGTGATATCATGTGATATCTGTTCATCTATCAGCTCAAAATAACCACATACAGGGAATCCTAATAATTCTAACTCATCAAACGCATTTTCAACTGCATTGGTTGTTAATTCTGGTAATTCAAAATGTTTATGCTTGGTTTTAAACAATTTAGGCTGCTTGTTTTTGTCTTTAGTCGCATTGAGTTTAAAGATGGCGTGCCATAACAATTGTGTTTTTGATTTTTTCGTAAAACGGAAACACCCTATTCTAACCAAAATTGTGAGTTGCTCAATACTAATCGTCACGCGATCTATAAAATCTTCTAGCGATGCATACGAACCATTTAATTGACGTTCACTTAGAAATCTTTGGGTCACTAGTTTTTCTAAATTCCGTAGATAGCCAAACCCTAAATAAATAGCCTTGCCTTTTACTCTATTGGGGTGATCGCTAGTATTGATACAGGGTAACTCAATACTAGCACCTTGCATTTGTGCTTCATGAATATAATGCTCTGCACTATAAAAGCCACCACCATTATTCAACACAGCCACCATGAATTCTATGGGGTAATAGCATTTTAAAAACAGACTTTGATAACTTTCTACTGCGTAAGAAGCAGAGTGCCCTTTAGCAAAGGCATAACCCGCAAAACTTTTAATTTGATTCCAAACTTCAAATATCAAATCCTCTGTGTAGCCTTTAGTCTTACAATTAGATATAAACTTTTCCTCAACCGCTTCAAACTCTTTGCGAGACCTAAATTTACCACTCATACCACGTCGCAACACATCGGCTTCTCCCAACGTTAAATCTGCAAATTGACTAGCAACTTTCATCACGTCTTCTTGATACACCATCACACCATAGGTATCTGGCATAATTTCTAAGAGAATAGGATGTGCGTCTTTTCGATACTCTGGGAAACGGTGTCGCTTAATAAATTCCTCTTTCATCCCAGAACCAGAAACACCTGGTCGTATAATAGAACTTGCAGCTACCAAGCCTAAATAGTCTTGAGTTTGCAACTTAACCATTAGTCCACGCATCGCCGGAGACTCTACATAATAAGCGCCAATAGCACCGCCACTTTTGAGCAGATTATTTATTTTTTTATCAGTTTTAAATGTTTCTAAGTCATGGATATCAATTGGAGGTAATTCTGGTCTGTTTTCTGCGATAATATCTAAAGCATCTTTGATTTTAGCTAAACCTCGCTGTCCTAGAATATCGAATTTAAAGACGCCTACATCATCAGCAATAATCATATCAAACTGTACCGTCGGAAACCCTTTTGGAGGCATAAAGGTTGCCGAATAGTTGTGAACGTCTGCATCGAGAATGAGTATTCCTGCAGAATGTACGCTCACATAATTCGGGAATCCATCAATTAATTGTCCATATTTTAAGACCAATTGCGCCACATCATCTAGTTGATTGTGTGGTACATTTCTTTTACTCAACTTATCAATCTCCTCTTTTGGTAAGCCAAATACTTTTCCTAATTCTCTAACAACTGCGCGATATTTGAAGGTATTATAAGTGGCAAGAAGTGCTGTATTTTTAAATCTTCGGAAAATATAATTAGTCATATCCTCTCGGTCTTTCCATGAGAAATCGATATCAAAATCTGGTGGTGAGGCTCTAAATGGATTGATAAATCGTTCAAAGTAAAGATCTAACTCAATAGGGTCAACATCGGTTATTCCAACAATATAGGCGACAATACTATTAGCCCCACTCCCACGACCAACATGAAAATAGCCTTGACTTTTGGCATAGGATACAATATCGTGATTGATGAGAAAGAAGCTGACAAAATTTAAGTCTTCTATAGTATCTAGTTCTCGTTTTAAACGCTCGTAAACTTGCGTTGTCGGTTTTTTATAACGCTTAGGCAAGCCTTCCTCGCAGAGTTGTTTCAGGAGTTTTAAATCGTTTTCGGCAGAATTGGTATACAACTTCAAGTTTTGTGATTGTCGCTCATTTCCGAAGTTAAAATGAATCTCACATTGTGACATCAAATCAAGCGTGTTGTCTATGATATGAGGGAAATCGGCGAACGTGAGTTCTAAGTCCGCTTTAGATAGCATCTTCTCGTCTTGCTTGCACTCTTCATATTTTGGAAGCTTACTCAACAAACAGTTGTTGTCAATAGCCCTCAATAAGCGATGTGCGTTGAAATCGCGCTTGTTTCTAATGGTAACGGTTTGTAGGATGACGAGTTTGCTCTTGAGTTCTTTTAATTTCGAAAAGCGGAGTTTTCTAATTTCCGCAGTAGAAACACCAATAAACTCGTAGTCTTCAAAAGTGTCTATTTCAAGTTCTAAAACCTGTTCAAACGGATAAATAATAAGTGAATTTAATAGTTTAGGTGCTTTGTCTGGAAACTTCGTTTTATGTTCTAAATGCTGTGATAAAAACTGATTCAACTCTGTGAAACCCTCATTATTTTTAGCAATACCAACAAATTGCTGTTTGGCACCATTTCTAAAATCGATCCCAATGATGGGTTTGATATCGTATTTTTTGGACTGCCTAATGAAATTTAAGCAGGCAGAGGTGTTGTTTATATCTGTCAAGACCAAACAAGACATACCGTTGACTTTAGCAAGCTCCAGGAGGTCTAATTCTGAAAACGTCCCATAACGCAATGAATAATATGTGTGACAATTGAGATACATTATTGTTTTCTATGTGCTAATAAAACAGGGGGTTCACCGTTAAAAGGGTTTTGAAAACGCCCTATGGTTTTTGCACCTAATGAAGAAGCTCTCATAATACTTAACTCACCATATTTCTCTCTCACATGATCCATAGCGTTGTATAAGCTAAGCATTTCTTCAGTATCATCAAAGAGGTTGATTTGGTAGTTCCCACTAACGATATCTGTGAATTTCACACCAACCAATCGTACTAATAATCGTCTGTTGTACAGTTTTTCAAACAACTCTAGCGCTTTTGGAATAATCGTGTGATCTGCACTAGAATACGTGATTTTAGTTTGTTTACTATAGGTGTTAAAATCTGAATATCTAATTTTAATACTGAGTGTTCCTGCGAGTTTATTAGCACGTCGTAATTGGAAGGCTAGATTTTCTGCCATAGCGAAAATGGTGGTTCTCAATCGTGCTGTATCTATAGTATCTTTATTAAATGTACGTTCTGTAGAAATAGATTTACGTTCGTGAAATGGGATTAATGGCGCATTGTCAATACCTTGAGCACGTTTCCAAATCGTCATCCCATTAGCACCCAAGGCACTTACCATGAGTTCTACTGGCATTTGTTGAACGACACTCACTGTATCAACTCCTAAATTTCTAAGAATTTGATATGTTTTTTCTCCTACGGAAGGGATTTTGCGAATCGATAAAGGTGCTAAAAATGATTTCTCAAATCCGGAATCTATTTTTAATTGGTTGTTTGGTTTGGCTTCTCCTGTAGCGACTTTAGAGACAATTTTATTGCAGGACAAACCGAAAGAAATAGGAAGCCCAGAATCTTTCATAATTTTTTGTCTTAACTCTGATGCATATTTATAAGTACCATGAAACTTATCCATACCCGTTAAATCTGCGTAAAACTCATCGACACTTGCTTTTTCAAATACGGGGACCTGTTCTTTGATAATTTCGGTCACTAAATGTGAGTATTTGGTGTAGATTCCAGAGTTGCCTTTAATGACTACTGCTTGCGGACATAAACGTCTTGCAACGGTCATGGACATACCCGAATGAACACCATACAAACGTGTTTCGTAACTACAAGCTGCAACAACACCCCTATCCCCTGTACCACCAACTAACAATGGTCTGTTTTGTAATCGACTGTCAATGAGACGTTCACAGGAGACAAAGAAGGTGTCTAGATCGAGATGTAAAATATTCTTTTGCATTTGGTAAAATTAACTCAAATTTGTAGCTTTGTTAACTCAAAATTTTAGTTTTATGTCAATTGTTCAAAAAAATATTCAATTCATAAGAAGTCAGAAAGGATTTTCTCAAAGTCAGTTTGCAGATGAATTAGGTTGGTCTAAATCGCAAGTCGGTGCTTATGAAGAAAATAGAGCATTACCGTCTATTGAAAAACTGATTCAGTTATCTGATTATTCTAAAATACCTGTTGATATTTTGGTGAGACATGATTTAAAAAAATCTGGAAGCTCCTCTTTTATTGAAATTGGAAACCAACGGGTTTTATTCCCTATTATGGTAGATAGTGATAATGAGAATTTAATTGAAGTGGTTCCTGTAAAAGCATCTGCTGGGTATTTGTCTGGTTATGACGATCCAGAATATATTGAACAACTCCAAAAAATAAAACTCCCATTTTTACCCACAGGAAAACATCGTGCATTCCCAATCAAAGGAGATTCGATGTTACCTATGAAAGATGGCTCATTTGTGATTGGACGCTTTATTGAAGATAGAAGAGATATAAAAACAGGTAAAACCTATATTTTATTGACTCTAAATGATGGGATGGTTTATAAACGTGTGTATAATAATATTGAATTGAATAACTCATTATTATTGATATCTGATAATAAAACCTATCATGATTATAGCGTTCCCATAGATGAGATTCTAGAGTTATGGGAATTCACATGTAGTATTAATACCCAAGAGTACAGTGAAGAAGAGCTAAAATTGAGTAGCATTATAACTATGTTTAATGAATTAGGTGTTGAGTTGAAATCTTTAGAAAAAATAATGAAATGATGTATACAATTATTGATGTAGAAACGACAGGCAGAGGAAATCGTATGACGGAAATATCTGTTTTTAAGTATGATGGAGCGCAAGTTGTTGACGAATTTACAACGCTTATAAATCCAGAGAGCTTAGTGCCTGCTCATATTACCGCGCTCACGGGTATTGATAATCAACTCGTAGCTAATGCACCTGTTTTTGCTGATGTCGCACAAGACATTCTCAACATCACTGAGGACGCCATCTTTGTAGCTCACAATGTTAATTTTGACTACAATGTCATTGGAGGCGAATTTAAACGAATTGGAATCGATTTTAAAAGAAAAAAACTCTGTACCGTAAGACTCTCACGAAAATTATTACCAGGACATCATTCCTATAGCTTG
Source organism: Psychroserpens sp. (assembly GCA_034111845.1). Classification (GTDB taxonomy): domain Bacteria; phylum Bacteroidota; class Bacteroidia; order Flavobacteriales; family Flavobacteriaceae; genus Psychroserpens. The sequence goes on from JAWUWM010000015.1 coordinate 42,624, forward strand.
GGTAAGCTCTGTAAAGACCTAAAGATAGACTTAGTGGGTAGACACAGAGCTAGAGGTGATGCAGAAGCGACTGTGATTTTATTTGAATTATTACTGAAGCAACCTAAGGCCACAGAAGTATTCAGTGACTTTATGAATAAAAATTCTAGAGAAGCGACCTTACCTCCAAACCTACCAAAAGAAACTTTTGAAGCCTTGCCAAACACAGCTGGAATCTACTATTTTAAGGATAAAAAAGGAAAAATTATTTATGTAGGTAAAGCAAAAGACATCAAAAAAAGAGTGCTGAGTCATTTTTATAGTAAGACCAAGAAATCGTTGGATATGGTACGGGAAACTCGAGATATTGATTTCGAGCTATCAGGTAGCGAACTTATTGCCTTATTAATGGAGGATGCTGCTATAAAACATAACTTTCCTATGTATAACAAAGTGTCGAAGCGAACCATCCAATCCTACTCTATTTTCTCTTATGAGGATAGAAACGGAATTATCCATCTCGCTATGAATAAAGGTCGTTTGGTTCCCGATCCTATTATTACGTTTTTCAATATGAGAGATGTACGCTTATATATGGAAGAGATTTGTGCTACATATAATTTGTGTCCAAAATATTGTCACCTACAAGAAGCGGTTTGGGAGTGCTCTCACTATACTATTACAGATTGCAAAGGGGTTTGCCGAAATGAAGAAACGAGCGCTAATTATAATGAAAGAGTACTAGAAGCCATTACAGCTATTTCCGAAGATAAAAAAGAGGTTATTCTAAAAGAAAAAGGAAGACAATCTACTGAAGAAGGCTTTATCTGGATTAAAGATAATGTATATTTAGGCTATGGTTTTATTGGTCATGACGAACAGGTGAATCACCAGGACGATTTGCATAATTATTTGATTCCGCAAAAAGATAATATAGATATTCAAAAGATTTTGAGAACGCGATTGCTGAAAGATAAATCGTTGCAAGTAACAAATTAATTTAGATTTTCCGTTATGATATAAAATTAAGGAAGCCACAAATAGTGAGTATTTGTGGCTTCTTTAATGTATCGAGATTAGTAATTATTCCCTATTGGCTACAATTATTTTACCTTTTTGAATTTTATCACTTGATCTAATACTATATAAATAGACGCCTGTACTTAAGTTCCAAGGTGCTAAAGGAATTGGTGTATTTGATTGTGTAAATCTAGTACCTACCAGTTTACCTTGAATACTAAATAGTTTAAATTCTATATCATCCTCTAAATTATTCTTCACTGTTAAGGCCCCACTAGAAGATACAGGGTTTGGAAATACGGTTAATGTATTTAAAATAGTTTCTTCTACTCCTAAAGTACTGCCAAGATTAATATTATCCACATATACTGCCTGTCCGTATCCGTTTATATTTCTAAAAGCAATAAATACAGAGTCTGATCCAATATAAGCTGAAAGATCTATACTTTCTGTACGCCATTGATTTGCAGTTGGCACAAATTGTTCCGTCGTATTTGGGGCTGTTGCCAAATCTGCACCTAGTTTATTATAAACTGAGGTATAGGTTTCGCCGCAATCTGTAGAGACCAATACTTCAAGTGCATCTGCATAATTATCTGCATACAAAGCGTAAGCCACATCAAACGTTAAAGTGCTATTTGAAGTATTTGTGTTGGATAAATTTATAGGTATTATGGCATCACAATACGCGCCAACGTCTGACACTACAAAATTATTGACTGACATTGAGTTTGTTGTTGTTCCAAATCCTCCAACGGTGTTATTATATGTCCAAGTAAAATTCCCTGTCGTGTTTAGTGTCCAGTTTTGAGGTACAAATTCAGTTTCAAAATCTTCCATAACTTCCGTAGACTCTATCGCTAAGACATCAACAGTTATTGAATCACTAGATTGAATACCAGCAGCATTTGTAACTGTAAGTGTCACTACATGACTTCCTGTTGTTGTAAATGTGACTTGAGGATTTCTAAGATTTGATGTAGGGGTAGTTCCATTGTCAAAGGTCCAAGCCCAAGTTGCTCCATCATGATTAAGCATAGAATAATCATCAAAATAAAAGATTTCATTAATACAATTAGCGGCTAACTTATCTACCATGATTTTAGCTACAGGACGACTAGGCGTCTCAAATAAAGGGCTTTCCCAAATACCTTTACCATAACTCGCTAGTCTTATTTTTCCATCGCGATAAAAAGGTCTGATACCTTGAGTTCCAATAGTTGCAGGCAGATTAGTATTATCAATTGCCCAAGAGCTCATCGTATTATTTTTATAATATACTGAAGCACTTGTACCAATGTAAACACCGCCATCAGTTCCACCAATAGTCGTCATATCTTGAATATTTTGAGCATCTAACTCGCTAGAGGTTTCATTAGCCCATGAAGCACCTCCGTTAATAGACTTAAATATTTTATTACCATCATTACCTCTTGGATACGCTAACCAAATAATTTGATCATTTTCTGGATCCATACTAATTATCGCTAGTGGCCCAAAATTAGAACCAGTTGGCAACGATACTGTACTTGAAGTTTCCCAATCGTTTGTTGTCTTCATAAGTATTGGTGTACTTCCTGGAACACGCTCTACAACATACATAGTATTTGTGTTTGTGCGAGAAATTTCTATACCTAAAACTTCATTACTTGGAGAGGCTGATGTATAAACTGCACTATAATTAGCTCCACCATCGATACTCTTAAAAAGCTGATTTGCATTACCAAGATACACATGGTTATAACAACTTGGGTGAAATTCCATTTCTGAAGATTCTGCAAACCAAGGACTCTCTGTAGGTATTAGCCCCATTGGAGCATTGATGACTGCACCAGTTATAGATTGCGGAATAATTTTACTCCCAATATTTTCAGAGTAAATTCGTAAATCATCACCAGGATTAACATAACCTGAAGCAGGTTCTCCACCTCCTAAATCTAAAAAAGCACCATTAGGAAATCCTTCATAATAAACATCAACACCATTATGAAACGTACCTCCAATTAATAAGTCATTGTTCCAACCAGAACCAAAGCCCCAAAAATCAACACCATGAACGCCATTCATTTTAAATTCTGGTTGCGAGTTAAATAAATTTAAAGATTTATAAATACCACCATCGGTACTTGCCCAATATTCGTTTCCAAAAGCTCTAAAATCTTGCATATCTACATGCATCGGGTTATAATCTCCACAACCATAATTAAAGATACATTGAAACGATTGTCCGCCATCACTAGAACGCCACATGCCAATACCTCCAACCAAAAGCTCGTCTGCATTGGTATTTGAAGCCATTATAGCACAATTATAAAAACCTTGGTTAAAGCTAAAACTATTAGTTACAGGTGTAGAAGATATAAGATTTGGATGTTCTGGATCTGTGTAAGGAGCACCATCATAAGTCATCGTATTAGTCCAACTTGTACCACCATCGTCACTTCTATAAATACCAATAAAACCATTATCTTCAGGTTTGGAATCACCAATTAAATACGCATAAACTCTTTGGTTATCAGCATTTGTAACTGCTATTCTTGCTCCTACAACGCTACGGTTTGGATTTGTAGACGTGTACCAACCTGTTGTTTGAGCTGTCCAAGTTAAACCAGCATCAGTAGATCTTAAAAACTGGTGTATCGTATTGTTATTGTTACGCCTTATGGTATAGAGCGTATTTGGGTTTTCAGGTTGGGATTTTACGTCAAAACACTCAAAATTAAGTACCTGTGACCAAGAAGCCCCTCCAGAGGTCGATCTATGCATACCGGCTTTACTAGCAACTAGTACAATTTGAGGATTATTTGGGTTGATAAAAATTTCTGCTGGATTTTCGATATATCCAGATAAAGTAATAGCGCTATCAAATACAACATTCCAATTGATACCGCCATCTATAGTCTTAAAAATCTCACTACCAGAACCTATATACACAACATCAGGATTTGTAGGATGAACAATTAACGCTGCTATACCAGCGTTTGCTAAAACAACTTGAGGCGCAAGTGCTGTTAATAAATTAAGTGATACATTAACCCAAGAATCTCCTCCGTTTAAGGTTTTATAAACCTCTCCATTCTCCGTCCCACAATACATGACACTAGGAATAGCAGCACATTGGCCAATACTATACACATTAGCTTGTGCGCCACTTGAAACGACACCTCCCTCTTTAAAATTTTGAAAAGGACCTAGAACAGACCAATTTCCCGCCCTTCTCTGTGTATCTTGATCATTATTAGTTTCTCTTTCATAGAGAATATCTCTAAGTTTAAGTTTCTTTGAAGAATCATAAAAACCATCCTCTCCTATGAAATTATTAATAGCTTTACGCCACCGCTTATAGTACTGTGTATGAAATGTTTTTTTAAAAGAAGCACTTCGGAAATACGCCTTATACAAGTTATCTACATTATCAACATTAGGATTATCTGCATACATAAGTTTTGCCCATTCTGGGGCAGTTTTATATAAATCACCTGATTTGTTTGGAGCTGAAGATTGTGAAAAAACTAAACACGATATAAAAAACAGGAATAGAATGGATATTTTTTTCATAGTATTTATTTTTATTTCAAATATAATTAAATAACTGTAGGATGCATGGAGTAACGATTATAGATGAGTAGCAATTGGCCTATCTTCAGAATAGTTATAAATCATTATTTAATTCTATATCTCCATAAATAGTGTTTCGTAAGCTTCACTAAAGTATATGTTGTGGTGTGGCTTTCTCTATCACTATTAACCTACTTAACCACGTAAATCGTCACAAGTAAATTGAGGTGTTAATATTAAAAGGTTTCTAAAATTAAGATCTATAGTATTTATCTATCTCTGTATTACCAACATCTGATGAGCAGTTTAACTTAGTTAGATCTTATAAAATAAATATTTTAATCTTTTATGATATACTGATAATAGGCGCTTTTATGAGCATTAATTATTTTATCTAGTGATGGGAATCCTTATCTTGCTCACTTAATATTTACGACTATCATAAACGTGCAACAAATAAAAGCTTACCTAGATCAAATAGCTCATATATCCTCTTCAGATTGGCAGTTCTTTACGTCCAAATTACAACGTCGTGAAATTCCGAAGAAAACCATTTTTTTAAAACTTAATGAGATTGAAAATCATATTTCGTTTATAGAATCTGGTGTAGTACGTTTGTTCATTCCGAAGGAAGATTCAGAGAAAGAAATCACTTTTGGATTTAGCTTTAAAAACCAATTCATTAGTGCTTACGATTCGTTTCTAACACAAACCCCGTCTGCTTATCAGCTGCAAGCCTTAACCAAGACAACAATTTTAAGTATTACTTATAAAGATTTACAAGACGTTTATAACAATACACAAATTGGAAACCTTATTGGCAGGCTAACCGCAGAACGCCTCTTTTTACTAAAATCTAAGCGCGAACAAAACTTATTGAATTTATCTGCAGAAGAACGCTATTTGAGTCTTTTCAAAGAACGCCCAGAATTATTAAAAGTAATTCCATTAAAGTACATTAGCTCCTATATTGGTGTAACACCTCAAGCACTAAGCAGAATTAGAAAGCGTATTTAAAATCTTTTAAATTGTAAAGCCAAGCTATCACCAGAAGTTGAAGTCTGGTATTTTTTTCATGACTTGTATTATTGAGATTCATGACAGGTTTTGAATCCTATTATCCTTAGAATTTTGAAACCCAAATGTCTTTTTATTGATTTAGGTTCATTGTTTGACTGGTTTCATCAGTTTATCTTTGCAAAAAAAGATTATGATTATAGTTGTTTTTGTTTTAATACTTTGGTATGGTGGCTTATTTTTTCAGTCGTTCTTCTTACATCGTTACGCAGCACATCAAGTGTTTACTATGTCTAAAACTATGGAACGTATTACGTTTGTACTCACTTGGATTTTTCAAGGCTCAAGTTACTTAAGTGCTTATGGTTATGGTATTATGCATCGCATGCATCATGCCTACACAGACACTGAAAAAGATCCACATTCACCTTCACATGATGACAATGTATTCGCTATGATGTGGAAAACAAAAACCATCTATCAAGATATCAATACGCAACGTATTGCTGTAGATGAGCGTTTTACGAAGAATGTTCCGCAATGGAAAGCCTTTGACGCTTTTGCAAGTTCACGTTGGTCTAGAGTGCTTTGGATTGGTTTATACATTTTATTCTTCACCTTATTTGTAACGTCTTGGTGGCAATGGTTGTTATTACCAATTACATTTTTAATGGCACCTATTCACGGTGTGATTATTAATTGGTTTGGTCATATTTATGGCTATGTGAATTTTAAAATGAAAAACACGAGTAAGAACCTTTTCCGTTTTGACTTCTTAATGATGGGTGAAGGTTATCACAATAATCACCACAAACATGCTAGTCGCGCAAACTTTGGCGTAAAATGGTATGAGATTGATGTGACCTATGTCATCATTAAAATATTGGATGCGGTTGGTGTGATACAACTAAAACCAATTCGGATTAAGAATTAATTCTTATAAAGAATATAGTATAAATATATTTTTAAAATTTGCAATTATAGTTGGGTTTAATGCAAAATAATAGCACTTAAAACCTAAATTACTCATTCTATAAAAGTATAATTAGTAATGCATATAACCTGACGCATATTCTCAAAGATGAGGGCAGTCATTTTGGCATGCGTGACCCTTTAAAACAGTTTTCTATCCAACAAAGTATAGCGAAAATGTTTTCGCTGAGTTTGGTGTATAAAATGGTGGAAGACAAATTACGGGAACGTGTTGACATTGAACCTTCCGGAACAACATTTGACTCGATTAAATGGATCGTAGGATATGATAATTATCTATAGGAGGTCTCAATCATAATTTGTTAACAGATAGAGTTTTTATAGAATAAGTAAATTTACTTATCAAACTACTAAATAAAAAAAAGCCCATCAGTAATTATGAGCTTCTTACTAACTACACTGTTTGTATTAAGATATAACTTTTACGTTTAATCCTTTCTTTCCTTCTCTAAGATCAAAATCAACTTCATCGCCCTCGCGAATTTCATTGATTAATCCAAAAATGCGGACAAAATGTTCTGTGTTTGAACCTTCTTCTGTTATGAACCCAAAACCTTTGGTGTCATTGAAAAATTTCACGATTTCTTTACTTATAATTGTAATTTAATTTATTATTAATACTAATTGATATCTAACTAATGATGCCACTATTGATTTATGATACACTAACTGTCAATGACTAAAGAGAGAGACTAATCGTTTTAATAAACGAGACTATTTTAGTTTTACTACGTAGTACTACGTAATATTTACGTACACCTACTTAGAATAAAAACATTTGAGTTTATATACCTTTGAATCATCAAGGAATTAATAGAAAACGCTGTTAATTATTCTCATTTGTTTTTATTCTAAAACAACAATTATTAATGATATTGTTGTTTTAAATCAGTAAAACATATAATATAGTAATTTTGCATTTTAGGGAAATTCATTTAATTACTAATAAGAACCAGCTGTAAATGCTGGTTTTTTTATGAACAACTCTAACAATAAATTAACAGGTTTAAACGTTATATTTTTTTAAATTGGACTTTCAAAAATTTGCGTTACCCTCGTGCACCTCATGAAAATAATCATTTATTGCTTTCTATTAATCGTATGTTCTTTAAGTATTCAGGCTCAAAAGGATACCTATCTTAAGATAGATATTTCAGAATTCAACTTTATAAAAGCTATAGATTCTCTAAAAACTTCAGGTGTTAAAGAAAAAGATACTATCGTTCCTGCAGCGATTAAAGCAGAGTATTGGGACAACACGGTTTATAATCCTTACAAAAACGTAGACATTAAATTTCCACTGCAACTTAAGTTTAAAGATTCTACCTACCACCCACCTATTAATATTAAAAAAGTCATCACCTCTCGTTATGGTTGGAGACGAGGTCGAGCCCATAAAGGTATTGATATAGATTTAGTGACTGGGGACAGTTTATATACTATGTTTGATGGTATTGTAAGAATGTCTCGTTATAGCAGCGGACATGGAAGAACAATAGTTGTTAGACATTTTAACGGACTAGAAACTGTTTATGCGCATCTTTCAAAGTATGGTGTAAAAGAAAACGACACCCTTACAAAAGGGCAATATATAGGTAAGGGTGGTGTCTCGGGAAATGCTAGAGGAAGTCATTTACACTTGGTGGTTAATTATAAAGGAATATCTATTAACCCAGAATATCTATTTGACTTTAACGATCAAAATACAATTAGAGCTCATGAGCTCTGGATTACTAAAAAATGGACCCGGCCTATGTTTCATAGTTCAAAAAAACAAAGTGAACTTGACCTTATCATTTCTGAAGAAGGAGCTATTTTCAGCCTTGTTAAACAGAAATCGATTTACGTTGTAAAATCGGGAGATACGTTGTCAAGAATTTCTAAGCGCAATAATGTATCTATTACTACATTATGCAGGACAAATACAATAAGACGTAATGCAGTACTTAAAATAGGACAACATATCGTGATTGAAAAATAGCGTCTATTTTGACACAACTGTATGTGATTCTAATACGATATTCTTTTCCACAACTAATACCTCTCCTTTTTTAATTGGTTTCAAAATTCGAGATGAATCTCCTTTTTTATTGATTTTTTTACGACATAACTTTGTTAGTAAAGGATCTTCGTCAAACAAGAAAGACTCCAAATTATAATTTGGTTTTGAAGGTTCTTTTATAGCAGGAAATAATTGTTGTAGTTGGTTATATCGTCTATCGCCACCAGGGACAAACGTATAAAACGTATAACGACCATCGGCATTAGTTTTTATCCAACCTCTATGATGAGCATAATGTTTGTCATTATGTTTTCTCAGATCAAAATCACCATCTTCATCAGCTTGCTCGATATATAATATGACACCTTCTGCCGGTGTTACCCCATCGCTTTTATAGATAATACCAGTAATTTTGAGCTTTTGCTGCTTTGATGCAAAATCAGGAATACTATCTGAAGCACTTAATTGAAGTGCATTATAATCAAATATAGGGTGACGATCTAAATAATCTTGCGTTTGTTCTTCGGAAATATCTGAACTTCCCTGTGCTGTCATTACATTAGGAAATCCGAAAAAACAGACGAAAGTTAAAAGAGTTATTAATTTTTTCATGAGGTTAAACATTATGGGTTCATCCAAATATGCTAGAAATTTATCATAAAACATTATAAATCATATCAATGCACAAATTCTACGATAAATGAACTCTACTTGTAAAATTTAACGATGAACTGTAACAGAAATTTTAAAAATTTACAGATGAAGTTACTCCAAAAAAGTATTATTTATTTTTTTTAATAAGGATTGGGTCTGTTTTTTTAACCAGAAAACAACACGCACGATTAACCTAAAAAAGCATCCTTTTAAGGTGTAATTTATAAAAAGTATTTCATCGAATAAAATTGCGTTTAATCCACTATTTAAGCACTTAAACTAAGAAATATGCATTTCATGTGGTAAAAAAAACATAAAAAAATTGAAAATTTTGTTGGTTTTTTTAATAATTTGTATAGATTTGTCTCACCTAGATCTATAAATAACTAAAAAATGAAAACAAAATCTACATTATCTATTGCCATTTTCTTTTTAATGGTAAACTTAACTTTCGGTCAAAAAAAGAAAAATGAAGTCACTATAATTGATGGAAAAGTAAATATTAGTAAATATCATAATCACGACCAGCTTGATAAAATGTCTAAAGGAGAGTTACTTCAATTATATAGTGAGCGTATTAAGGTTATCGTAAATATTCTGCCAAATATTGCTTTTGCAACTAAACCAGGTGTTACTATGGAATCTCTTGGAATCCCAGTAACAAAGGATAACAAAAAGGCTTTAGAAACAAATAGAGAAGCATCAGTAGAGTATTTTGATAGTACCATTGAATTTCAAAAGAAAATATTACCATACTCTGATACTCGCGATTTAATAGCTGCTATATTATTTTATGAAGAAACACTCAAATCATTACATACATACAATGATTTCAAATCGGATTAATAAAACAAATCTGTTGATACATGTAGTTAAGCCTCAGTATGTTTTACTGAGGCTTTTTTTATTGAAATTGGATTTTTCATAAAAAAATCCTATTCAACCATACTTATATTTTCAATAAAAAAAATAAATTTGTAAGAATTTACTTTGTAAGATACAAATAAAAGTGCATTACATCGATATAATTTGCATTTCATAAGTAATTTATCTATAATTGTATCTAAATTAGTACCCTCTAATCTAAATAAACAAATAACCTGATTATGAAAAAAATGACACGCATTGCATTGATCACATTATTCATGTGCAGCAATATGTTCGCTCAACAAGAAAAAGGAATTACAGGCTATGACAATTGGCTTCATCCTTGGGCAGAATTCAAACCTAATAAGATTGATTACAAAAAACCCACTCAAATTCTTAGTGGTAGTATTACTAAAAATACAAAACTTTTAAAAAGAGAAGTTTATCTTTTACTCGGAGATGTGTTTGTCACAGATAATGCAACACTTACTATTGAGCCTGGTACTTTAATCATTGGCGACTTCAAAACTAAAGGATCTCTTACCATTAGTAATGGTTCTACAATTTTTGCAGAAGGAACTTCTACAGACCCTATCGTTTTTACATCAAGTAGAAGCGTTAAAAAACCTGGTGATTGGGGAGGGTTATTTATTTTGGGTGATGCCCCTACAAATGCATTTGGTAGTGAATCTGCTTTAAATTATGGTTTGCGCCCATCAGCTTCAAAAACTTTAAGTTATGGTGGTACTAATGAAGAAAGCAACTCTGGAATTCTAAAATATATACGTATAGAATTTGCTGGTAAGCGAACAAAAGATTTTGGATATTTCAATGCACTTACGCTTGCTGGTGTAGGTCAACAAACCATCATAGAAAATATCATGGTGAGTTACTGTGAAGGTAATTCATTTAGTATGATGGGTGGTAAACTTATTCTAGATAAAATGGTATCTTATAAATCTGCCGGCAATGATTATAAATTCAATAATGGAACTCAGGTTTGGATCGCAAACTCTTTAGCAATTAGATCTCCTTATGTTTCTGGAGCAGATATTTCGAGATGTCTTTATGTTGCTGACTATGATGTTAGGGATGATACCGATTTTAATAAAGATCAAACTTTTGTTACTGCTGCAAATTTAACGCTCATTAATCTAAGTTCAGATTTGAAAAATGATATTAAACTTGGTTTGGTTAATGAAGCAATCTATGTTGGAGCAGATACATCATTTTCATTAGACACTAGTGTTATTTCTGGATTTAACCCTGCAGTTATTCTTGATGATAAAATAAATATCAACGCAGAAAATTTAGGAAAGATAAAGTTTTCGAGATCCTATTTTAATAACTGTAAAGGAAACATCTTTAGAAAAGGCTTTTCTAATAATGCTGACTTAGAGAATTGGTATGGTAGTAGATCTTTTGATAATGTATACTCTAAAGGTCCAGACTCAGAAACATTTATCGACGCTAATAATAAATCACAACCAGATTTTAGATTAAGAATCAATAGAATTATTGCATCTAATGATTTCTTTGACGACGATGAAGATTAATTAAAATTAACAAAAAGCTTCTTTGATAAAAAATTACGACCTAAACAAATGTACAATCCTAAATCTACTTATAAATTCCTTATTGGACTTTGCGTTTTTCTTTTTTTTGTTACGGAAAAATCTAACGCCCAAATCGTTATAGGATCTCCTAATTTAGGGTTTACTCAAGCATGTGCAAGTACTAGTTTTAATACGTATAGTACAACCTTCGTTTTTTCTCCTGACACAAGTTTAGAAGCTTCAAACCAGTTTACTATAGAGTTATCTGATGCAGATGGTGATTTCACAACTGCATCAGATGTATTTACTTCTAGTCCTGGTACACTAACAACATCGCCAGCAACTATAAATTTCTCATTACCAACTACAACAGCTGGAGAAAATTATAAGATCCGAATTAAAAGTAGTGCTCCTGCAGCTACAAGTTCAGGTTCTTCAGAGTTTGCAGCCTATTACAAAATCCAAGATTCACCTTTTACGATTAACAATTTAGTATCAACTGGAGTCTATTGCTCTAGTGGAAGTTATTTACTTACTATTGATAATCCTGGAACTGGGTCAAATGATTCACCACTTAACTACCCTAGTCTTACATTTAAATGGTTTAAAGAAACTGGTCCAACCACATCTGTTTTTGTGGCAGACGGTTTTTCTCTAAACGTAAATGAAGTAGGTACGTTTTTCGTAGAAACTAATTACGGAACTTGCACGTCAAATTCTTTTTCAAATCGTGTATCTATTAGTGAAGTAACCTCTGGTAATGTAAATGCTGGAATTTCTTCTAGTTTAGGAAATCCATTTTGTCCAGGTGGAGATTTGACAACATTAACTACTATTACCGGTAATTCTTATCAATGGTTTAAAAACGGAAATTTAATTCCTGAGGCCACATTACAAATGTATCAAACCAGCGAATCTGGTAACTATGAAGTTCAAGTTGATTTAATAGATTGTGTGGCAGCTAGTCAAATTAATCTAATAAGTGAATTATTTGACGCTTCTATTGACGTCCCAGAAATGAATACTATTGAAGATGGTGAAATACTTTCAGTAGAAGTAATAACTAATGCGAATACTCCAGTATTTGAATGGTATTTAGATACTGTCTTACTCCCTACGATTTCCGAAGATAATTACGATGCTACACAATTTGGTATTTATAAAGTAATCGTAACAGAAACAACAGGCTGTATTGGTTCTAGAGAATTTATATTTGAATTACAAGAAGCTTTTGATGCGTTCCCAAATGTAGAAAAAATACCAAATGTAATTAGTCCAAATGGAGACGGTATTAATGATACTTGGATGATTCCTATAAACTATGTAGAGGGAACAAACACGGACGTCATGATTATGACAAGCTCAGGAAAAGTAGTATTACAAACTAATAATTATCTCAATAATTGGCCAGAAAACGAACTAAATATAAACAATGTTAATCAGGTATTTTATTACGTGATAACTACAAGTGATAACAAAACCAAAAAAGGTTCAATAACCATAATAAAATAATATGAAAACAACTCTTTTTGTTGTAGTATTATACCTCTGTACTTTACAGATGTCCTATTCTCAAGAAGATGATGGGGTGGTGTCTTTGAGTCTTCCTGTAAGAAATTCATTAACTTTTAATCGGTATGTTATTAACCCAACATTCAGTTTTGTTAGAGAACAAACAAAGTACATTAGTATCTCCAATAAAAGAGAAATGGTACAATTTGAAAACGCACCACTCACCTATTTAGCAAGTTATTCTGGCAGATTTAGCGAGAATATTGGAGCTGGAGTAGGCGTTTTTCAACAAAACTATGGCGTTTTAACAACCTTTGGTGGTAATTTAAATTTCGCTTATAATGTCCAATTACAAAGAGATAGCAATTTGACTTTTGGTCTTAATATTGGTGCTTATAAAAGCGGTGTTAATACAGCGAATGTAATCACTAATTTTGATGATCCTTCCTTACAAAACGTACCAGAAAACTTTTTACTCACTGTAAATCCAGGTATTAATTATGGAACAGGATTTTTTGATTTTGGTGTTTCTATTAATAATCTAGCACTTTACAATTTTCAATCTTCAATGCTTATTGAGGACAATCCACAACAAGGTATTCAAGGTCATGTGATGTATACTGGTTACCTTATGTCAAGTCGAGGTTTTTTTGATGAGAGTAAGTTTACGGGTTTATTGAGATCAGAGTTCCAAAAAGATGAAACTATTATTTCAGCAATGACAATGATCACTGTACCTAAGGGGATTTGGGCACAAGTAGGTTATAATTCTCGTTTTGGTGTTTCTGGAGGATTAGGAATTAACATTAGTTCACAAATAGCATTAGAGTATAATTATGAACAAGCTATTGGAGATGTATCAGCTTTTGGTCCTTCTCACGATTTTACATTAGCTTATAGATTCAAGAGCAACAGGAGGTTAGATTACAGTAGTGGCGATGAAGTTAGCGGATTACTTATTTCTGATGATAAAAGAAAACCGAAAAACACTAAACGTTCAAAGCCAAAAACAGAACCTGTTACTGTGGTTTCTACTGAAAGCAAAGCTGAAACAACTGCTATCATAGCCAAGGAGGAAACTATTAAAGTTGACAAGGAAGCTAAGGCTAAACTAGTAGCGGAACAGAAGGTTAAATCAGCAGCAGACGCTAAAGCTATCTTAGTGAATGAACAAAACGCCAAAGCAGCAGCAGAGGCTCAAGCTATCTTAGTGAATGAACAAAAAGCCAAAGCAGTAGCAGAGGCTCAAGCTATCTTAGTGGCTGAACAAAACGCTAAATCAGAAGCAGATGCTCAAACTATCTTAGTAGAAGAACAAAAAGATAAAGAAGCCGCAGAAGCTCTACTAAGAGAAAATTTAATTTCTAAAGCCAAAGATGAACTTGGTAAATCAATGTATGAGATTACAAAGCGAACAGAAGATTCTAAAACTACACAATCTGAATTATTAGAAGATTTTAATGCCATTATTAGCATAAAAGACAAAGACTTACAAGATTTAAAAGAAGAAAATGATTTAAGTGAAAAAGGAATAACAGTTGGCCCAAAACCTTTTAAAAGTATAACAGCTGAGAATAATAAATTAGAAGTTATAAAATCACAATTAGATGACGTGATTAAAAACAGAATTGAACAAATAAAAGAACTTAAAACATTATATGACGATAAGTTTAAGGCAGATACCATAACTAACGATGACGTGTATCTTTACTATCAAAAAACATTAAAGCGTTTAGAATCGGAGCAAATAAAAGCAAATGAAACTAAATCAAAATTAGAAATAAGATTAGTAGATATTAAAAAAGCAACAGAATTCGAAAGAAAACGTCGTATCAAAAAAGCTGCTTTTGATAATGAAGAAGAACGCTATTCACAAGATAGAGCAACCTTAAAAAATATAACAGAAACAACACCCTTAAACAGTGCCTCCATTCAAGAGGAAGACTTTGACTTTGGTGAAAAACAAAGTAACAATATCCAAATTTTAAAAAACGTACAAAATGTAGAAAATGGATACTACTTAGTGCTCGCAGTGCATACAGAAATAAGTAAAAGAAACGATTTTGTTACTAAAGTTGTCGCTTCTGGACGCTCAAATGTTGATTTCTTTTATGATGTGAATACGAGTAAGTATTATATATACTATGACAAATTTGAAAATATAGAAGAAGCAAATCGAGCGCTAGAATCAAAAGGTAATCGACCATATAACCAAAAACTATCTCTAGTGAAAATAGAGAACTAATATATAAATAAGGCCTTGTTCTTAAGTTGTCGCCGCCCCTGCTAATTGAGGAATAAATTAAAAAATAAGTACCATGAAAAAACCTGCTTTTTCAAAACTCATCATCATTGTTTCACTACTATTGATTGGCCTCCAATCCTATGCTCAAAATTATGAGCCCTTTACACCGCGATTCAATAAAGACCTTAAAGGAGATATTGTATTAATTGGTAATAATATTCTAGGACCAAATAATAATGCTTTTAATGATAATACTGTGTATAATCACAATGTTGATATGAAGTATATTGATATTGATGGTGATACTTCAACGTTTAGTTCATCTAGTGCAGATTTAGAAATCCCTAATCCAAATTGTTATAGAATTATTTATGCAGGTTTATATTGGGGCGCAGTAAATCCTGGTGATGAACCAATTACTGATGTTAAATTCAAAGGGCCATCAGGAGGTTATAATGATATCACAGGAACAATTATATATGATGCAAATGGAACTACTGTAGATGGAGGTGATAGCTTCTCTTATGCTTGTTTTGCAAATGTTACAGACATTGTAACTAGTTTTGGATCTGGTGCAGATTTAGGAACATACACCGTTGGGAATGTATCGTCTGACGAAGGTCAGACCTCTTCGTTTACACCTTTCAACGGAACTGGTCAATCTGCAGGATGGTCGCTCTTTATCGTCTATGAAGACCCAACACTTCCTGGTAAATCTATTACTAGTTTTGATGGATTTAGTGCCATTAGCGTTCCTGGAAATAATACTTCTTTAGATATTCCATTAGATGGATTTAGAACGGTGCCTGCTCCTGCTCCAGTAAGAGCCAATTTTGCCTTCGCTACCTTAGAAGGTGATAGTCCAATTTTAGGAGATCGTTTACGTTTAAACGGTGTAAGTTTATCAACCGTAGATCGCCCAGTATCTAACTTTTTTAATAGTTCGGTAACACAATTAGATGCAACACCTGTAAATAATAGAGTGCCAAACAGTTCTAATACTTTAGGGTTCGATACTGGTGTTATGGCAGTTCCTAATCCAGCGAATTCGGTTATAGCAAATGATGCTACCACAGGAACCATACGATTAGAAACAAGTGGTGATACGTACTTCCCTTATTTCTTTGCATTTGCTGTTGATATTATTGAGCCTAACATCGTACTTACAAAAATAGTAGAAGATGATGCTGGTAATAATATAGGTGGTGATACTGTAGGTCTTGGATCTACGTTAAATTATGTTATTGGCTTTCAAAATACAGGTAATGATAATGCTACGAGTTTTCAAGTTAGAGACATACTTCCTGTTAATATTCTTTTTGATTATCCTGCAGATATCATATTACCAGCAGGTGTCACAATTGCCAGTTATGACGTACCAACAAGAGAATTAATTTTTACAATCGAAGACTATTTAGTAGAAGAAAATGATCCCGTTTACGAAATTCGAATTGAAGCACGTGTTGTTGATGACTGTAACCAATTGGCAGATGCTTGCTCTAACATAATAACAAATCAAGCTTTTGCTTCTTATAGTGGTACATTTAATCCTACATTTCAAATTACAGATGATCCTAGTTTAAGTAATAATATAGGCTGTTTATTTTCACCACAAGCAACTAATTTTTTAGCAGATCTTGATTGTGTGTTTACAGAGAATATAATTCTTTGTGGTAATGATGTAGATTTGACTGCTGCTAATGGTTATGATTCTTATTCATGGTCAACGAGTTCAACAGGAACTCCTGTGATAGGAACAACACAAACTATTACTGTTTCAAACACAGGCACCTATTACTCTTTTAATAATGCTGTTGCTCCTTGTCAATCTATTACTCAAGAATATGTTGTTCAGCTTTTTGGAGGCGCTATTGAAAACCCTGTCATTCCCTATGCAGATGAAGTTGTTACTTGTCCTAATGATGGTAAATTACTCCCTAATATATTCTTATGTGGTCTCAATGACTCCAGAAATATATTAACTAATATTTCGGGAGCGTCATCTATAATTTGGGAAGTATTAGATGAATCTAGTTGTGACGCAGTTATTGATACCGATTGTGCCAATGAGGATAACTCATGTACATGGAATGAAGTTGCAACAGGTCCAGACTTTTTAGCGAACACTGCTGGTCAATATCGTTTAACTATCAACTATTCTGGTGGTTGCTTTGTACAGTTTTATTTCAATGTGTATCAAAACTTATTAGCTCCTACTGTGATTGCAACAGATATAATTTGTACTACACTTGGAAGTATTACTGTAAATGACGTACCATCAGGCTATGAATATAGTTTAGATAACATCAATTATCAACCGAGTAATGTGTTTTCTATAGCGACCGCAGGAACTTATACCGTTTACGTAAGACAAATTGGTGTCCCTTCAAACCCTTGTGTTTTTAGCGTTCAAGAAATTCAAATTAGAGATCGTAATTTTACCGTCTCAACAACAATATTACAGCCCTTATGTAATGGCGACAAAGGAAGTATACAACTGGCTTCTAATGATGTAGACCCGCAATATTTATATACCTTAAGTCAAGGTGGGACTCTAGTGAATACCGTTGGGCCAATTCTAGAAAACACTTATATATTCGAAAACTTAAATACAGGAACATACACAGCAACAGTTGAAACTGAAAATGGTTGTTTTTATTCTGAAGATATCATAATTATTGAACCACCATTATTAACAGTTACTGCAGCAATTACAGTTCCTTTAACTTGTGACGAAGGTGAAATTACAGCATATCCAGTTGGAGGAACACCACCTTACTTCTATTTTGTAAATAGTGGAACCGATTTTCAAACTGTACCAGAAATTGTGGTAACAACTGCTGGAGTTTATGAGATATTAGTTTTAGACTCTAACAATTGTAGCGCAACTACAACAATAACCGTAGAAGCGATAGACCCACCAGAATTTACAATAGCAACTACCAATATTGATTGTGGTGGCTCTGGTGATACAGGTATTATAAACATAAATGTTACCGCTACTAATGGTAATACATTAACGTATAGTGTTGATGGCGGACTAACATTCTCAAATTCTCCAGTATTTACAGGTCTAATCGCTGGTGATTATGATGTAATTGTAGCGTATTCATTTGGAGCGTCAGACTGCGAAACAGTTTTACAAACCGTAACGATCTTAGAAGGTGTTGCTATTTCGGGAACAGCAGAATTAACTGCACAATTTACATGTACATCAAATGGAATAATTAATGTAATAACAGTCACTGGTGGAGTTGCACCTTATTCTTATAGTATTGACGGTGTGAACTTCCAAACAAGTAACGTCTTTACAAATTTAACCGCTGGTACTTATACAATCACGATACAAGATGCAAATATCTGTACAGCGATTACAAATGAGATTACTATTGAACCACTAAATCCTCCAACTGATTTAGAGTTTACTGTTGCGCCAATAACCTGTCCTACAAATACAACAACAGTAACCATTTCAAATACCGTTGGTGGAACAGGAATTTTAGAATATCAAATTATAGCGCCAACTGCAAGTGCAACTCTTTATCAAACATCAACTAGTTTTACTGGTTTAGAACCTGGAACTTATACATTTCAAGTAAGAGATGAAAATGATTGTATTTATAATGAATCAGTAACAATTAACCCAATACCTTCGCCTACAGTGACTGTTGTGTTAACTTCTGGATTGGATTGTACAGCGACTCCTAATGCTACAATTACTGTTACTATGACAGGAACAGCACCATATACACATGCAGTTTCAATAGATAATGGTGGATATGTGGATTTAGGGATTACTGGGTCACCGTTCACTTACAATACATCAACAGCAGGAACATATCAATTTCAAATTACAGATGCTAACGGTTGTATTGCAGAATCTAGTATCATTACAGTCAATCCAATAACACCTCCAGTCTTAAGTCTTGTAGTAGAATCGCAACCAATATTGTGTAATGGAGATGAAAATGGAGCTATCGATATTACTATTGATACATCGGTTGGAACACCTTCTTTTGTGATCAATGTTAATAATGATACAACAAGTACAGATTATGGTACACAAACCTCTGGATTACCAGCAGGAAACTATACAATTACCATTACAGATGCTAACCTTTGTTCTACTTCAGAAATTGTAAACATCGACCAACCTGATCCTATTGTATTAGATTTTGATACCGTTGACATTACGTGTACAGCTGGTGGAATTTCACAAGGGTCTGTTATTATAAATTCAGTAACTGGTGGAACAGCGCCTTACAATTATTTTGTAACAGGAACGAACGGTTACTCAAATTCAGAATTGAACAACACAGGATCAACATCTGTTAGTTTTGATGTTGTTGATTTTGGGTTATATGAAATTAATGTCGTTGATGCAAATGGATGTTCTGTATTAACACAGGATGTTTTAGTCGCCTCACCTCCTACCGATTTAGATATAAATATAACTGCATCTGTTGATTGTCTTATTGGAGGTGAAGCTGTCGTAAGTATTGGATCTTCATTAAGTAGTGCAGGACCATTTTTCTTCGCCATTTACGAAGGACCAACTACAATTTATCCTAACCCTGTTGGGTCATGGATTCCTGAAGATGCAGTGGGAAGTCAATCGGCAACATTTACAGGCTTAATACCGGGTGTTACTTATACTTTTATTGTGTATGATTCCACTACACTTTGTAGTTATTATGAGCCTGCAACAGCACCTATCCCAACAAGTTCAACCTTGGGACTAAGTGCAGTAAGTTCAAATAATATTACCTGTACGGGAAGTGATGATGGTAACGTCTCATTTACAATTAATAGTATGTATGGTTCTAACGTCAATGTTAGTTATGAAATATTCAATTCTTTATCGTTAATATCAACAGGAATTACAGGTACTGGGACAGTACCTGCAGTTGGGAATTTAACTGTAACAGATTTAGGACCTTTAGAATTTGGAAACTACTTTGTCTCTATTAGTGAAACTTCGGGAGCAAACTCTGGATGTGGTGTGGTTACAGTGCCTTTTAATATTACTGAATCTGCTTTTCTTTTAGAATTACAAACTTCAGTAGATCAAAATGCGAATTGTAATGCAAACTCTGGATTGATTAGTGCAATTGCTCAAAATGGGACTTCGCCTTATCAATATCAAATTACAACAATTGCTGCTTCGCCATTGGATACAGATCCAAACTGGGCATCTGCAAGTACATTCAATTTAGATGCTGGTAGTTATTATGTTCATACTATTGATGCTTTTGGTTGTATTGTTACAAGTCCTGTGGTTGTATTACCAATGGATGATGTTCCTAACATTTCCGCAGTAATAAATGATTCATGTGCCGTAAATGATGGTGAATTTCAAATTGATGTGGCTTTAACCACAGCAGGAATTGTACCTTATAGTTTTAGTATTGATGGCGGAGCGTTTCAAACACAAACCACACCATTTACGATTTCTAACTTATTCTCTGGAACACATACTATTGAGATTCAGGATGCAAATGGTTGTGGTAATTTAGTTAGTGTTGATATTTTAGCACCCATTACAATTACACCAACAATAACAGCAACTGCCACTTGTAATGATGATGATGGTGAAATAACAATTACTGAAACTGGTGGATCTGGAACGTTTACATATAATATAAGTCCTAATCCAGCTTCAATTTCTGAAACTGCTGGTGTATTTTCAGGTGTACCTTCTGGAATTTATACGATTACCATTACAGATAGTATGACCTTATGTACAGAAGATATTACCGTTTCATTACAACAAGCTATGCCTCCAACGTTTACGACTAATCCAACAGCAGTAACCTGTTTTGGAGATAATACAGGTTCATTTGAAATCAATATCAGTGGGTATTCTGGTGCTTACGATTATGAAGTTTTTGATACTGGAGGTGTTTCTATCTTTGGTGTTGTAAACGCCAATACATCTACAAACCCAACAACAGTTACTGGAATGACTGCAGGAAGTTTTACAGTGGTAATGACGTCAACTGAAAGTCCGTTTTGTAATGCAACAGCCAACGTTGTTATCACATCGCCTTTTGAAGCGTTAACGCTTATTGTTTCGGAAACCTCAGACGTCTCGTGTGATGATAGTCAAGGTACGATTACTGCTATAGCAAATGGTGGTTGGGGAGATTATCAATATGAATTAACAGGAGATGCAATAGTTGCTTTTTCTCCAAACGGAATATTCACAAATCTATCTGCTGGAACATACACCGTAAATGTTATGGACGTTGAAGGTTGCGTAGCTTCAGAAGTTATCATACTTATTTTACCAACTCCAATTACAGCGACTTTTGTGCCAAATACATCTGTCTTATCCTGTTTTGGAGATCAAGATGCCTCAATTACAGTTACTAATGCAACAGGAGGTGAAGGTGTAGACTACATTTATACGTTAACTACAATTTTACCAACACCTGCTACTTCTGGACCACAGAGTTCTAATGTGTTTACAGATTTAGGAGCCGGAACGTATTCTATAATAGTGAATGATGGGAATGCGTGTTTTTTAACATCTTCAGAAATTGTAATAACCGAACCTACACCTATTATCGCAAACTTAGTCCTTACTACAACTCAAACATGTGCTGTAGAATCTACAATTACATTAAGTGCATCTGGCGGAACAGGTAATTATGACTATAGCACGACGAGTACGTTTGCAACTGTCACAGGATCATTTACAACAGCAACAACATTCTCTGTCCCTGTAGGAACGTATCAATACTATGTTAGAGATGCTAACGGGTGTATTGCCAGCGTTTCTAATGAGATCACCGTAGATTCTTTATTACCATTAACTATTAATGTAATGGCAACGAATCCTACGATTAATTGTTCTGGTGATAATACAGGAACAATCGTTGCAGATGCTCAAGGCGGATTAGGTAATTATGTATACACACTTCTAGATCTTGCAGGAAACACAATCCCAGCAACACAACTTACGCCTGGTGTTTTTACAGAACTAATTGCAGGTACCTATGTCGTATTTGTAGAAAGTGGTGATTGTGATACAACTTTGGCGCCAATAACTATTACAGAGCCTACTGCGCCTTTAACAATTGATTTCATAATTAATGATGTGACGTGTAGTGGGAATAACGATGGTGTAATTACGATCAATGCCACTGGAGGAACAGGAATTATCAAATATGCCATTTCCCCTCAATTGGATCAATTTTTTGAGACTAATATTTTTGAAAACCTTACTCCAGATACCTATACAGTAATTGTGCAGGATGAACTTGGGTGTTTTGACATCTTTGAGTTCACGATAACAGAGCCAGAACAAGTAATACTTAGTATCATTCCAGGATCTTTATTCGAAGAAACTTGCGAAGGTGAAGCAAATGCTGAGTTTAGTATTGATATTATTGGAGGATCATTGCCTTATAGTGTGAGTTTAGATACGATAGATGGACCTTACACAACAGGAACTGCAACACAAACGGAATTTGATTTCACAGACTTAGGTGGTGGTGATCATATTGTTTTTGTAAGAGACGCTCAAGGCTGTGAAACCGAATGGAATATATCATTCCCAGTATCTGTAAGCTTTGATCCAATCGTTGAAATACTTTATGCTTGTGAAAATAATGTATCTGTAAATACAGTAACAGTCATTATTGATCCAATTAGCGTGGACCTAACCGAATTAGATTATGCGCTTAATGGAGGTGATTATCAAACGAGTAATGTCTTTATAAATGTTATTCCAGGAACAGATCAGTATATAGATGTTAGACATTCTAATGGCTGTATTAAAACCACCGATGTATTTACAATCAATGAATTAGAACCGTTATCACTCATTTTACAAGAAGGTGACGAACCAGGTGAAATTATAGCATTAACAACTGGTGGAACTGGTGGTAATCAGTATTCATTAAATGGCGAAGATTATGGAGATACGAATGTTTATATCGTCACAGAAGAAGGAACTTATACTGTAATTGTTACAGATAGCAGCGGTTGTCAAGCTACAGCCTCTATTGAAATCGAATTCTTAGGACCATGTATTCCAAATTGGTTTACGCCAGATGGCGATGGTAATAATGATACTTGGACTCCAGGATGTATTGAAGATTATCCAAATTTAACTTTTGATATTTTTGATAGATATGGACGTAAGGTCGCTACCTATAGTGTAGGTCAAACTTGGGATGGTCGATACAACGGTAGTGAGCTGCCTACAGGTGATTATTGGTACGTCGTGAAACCAAATAGCCCACTGATAGAAAAGGATTATGTTGGACATTTCACACTTTACAGATAATTAACCCTCAAATTAAAAAACGATTCAAATGAAAAAATTTATAATATATATCATCTTAGCGACCAGTTCATTTGGTTATGCGCAAGAATTGAATTTACCTGTATGGACACAATATTTAGCAGATAACGATTTTGTGATTTCACCAACTTACGCAGGTATTGGAGATAATCTCAAAGTAAGACTTAATGGATTGACACAGTGGGTAGGTATTAAAAACGCTCCAGATAATCAATCTTTATATGCCGATTTTAGAATCGCAAAACAATCTGGTATTGGAATCTCTTTATATAATGATAGAAACGGAAACACACGCCAAAAAGGTGCAAAGTTATCATTTGCGCACCATATTATTTTAGATTATACATCCAAACAATACCTGTCATTTGGATTGTCCTATAACATTAATAGCTTTAGAATAGATATTGAAAACTTTGAGCCTACAACAGAAATCCCTATTGTTAATGTTGGTGATGACAGAGCAATCTCAAATAATAATTTTGATGTGGGTATCTTATATCGTATGAATCGTTATTATTTTAGTTTGAATGCCAATAATATTTTAAATAAAGATGTTGATGATTTCGTAGGTGTAGAACCTAGGAATTTATTAAATTTTCAGGCTTACTCCGGTTATGTATTTAATAGTAAAGAGAATAAAAATGTAGAATTTGAACCTTCTGTGTTTTTTCAATATTTTAATAGTGACCAACGATCTGCAACTGATTTAAATTTTAAGTATAGAAAATTTAATAGAAGTGGTGATTACTATTGGGTAGGTGCTTCTTACCGTTTTCTAAATGATCAATTTATGAAGCCTCTTAATTTAGGACCTATGGCTGGGATTATGAAAAACAAGTATTATTTTGCGTATTCATACCAAATGACCATTAATGATCTCTCAGGATATAATTCTGGAACGCACAGTATCACTATTGGAATAGACTTCTTACAAGGGATTAGTGATTGTCCATGTACCAAAGGAACTAGTTATAGAAAGTATAAAAATAATGGCACCAATTATTGAATATCGTTTTTAATCTAGTTCTAATTTATAACCTACCCCATGAATATTGGTGATTCTTATAGCGTCATCATCCTTAAAAATTTTTCGAAGTTTAGAAATATAAGTATCTAGACTACGTCCTACGAACACACCATTATCTTCCCATACTTTTTTCATGAGTTCGTCCCGTTTTATAATTTGATTCGGGTTGGCTGCAAATATTTCTAAAAGTTCACATTCCTTTTTTGAGAGACTAATCTCTGTCGCCGATTTAACCAATTTATGTTCCTCTGGATAAAACTGGAAGCTTCCAATTTCAGAATAACTCATACTTTTTTCTTCGGAAATAGGCTCTACTTTAGATTTACGGAAATACAAGACTATAAGATAAACTCCCACTCCAAATATAAAAAGATAAAGGCTATATTTTTGTCGATATCCATTTTGAGGGATCCTATCTAAGTAAGCTACATTTATCGTATAGCATGCTTTAGGAAGCGAACGTCCAGTACACGGAATAATAGTGCGCTTCTCCTCTACATGCATCTCATAGCTATAAGCTACTTCTCCATCTGTGCATTGTAAAACTTCTACACGATAGTTTTGAGACATACCTGCCAAATTTAAGCTACTATCAATTACTGTTACCAGATCGCTGGGTTCAAATGCTAGTGGTTTTTCAAAAGAAATACTATAGACGTAAGGTTCTATTTCTTTTACAGGGAGGATAAGTGATGTGGAATCTAAATTACTAATTAATAGTTGATTACCAGCTTCTCTTAGAGCAACTTTAGTTGTGCTGCTAATTTCATTAGGTGCTTCTTTCGTACATGATGTTATCACGACTAAAATTAGCACTACAACTAATACGGTTTTAATATAAAAATAGGGATGTCTCATACTCAACTGTAAATAACATCATAATTCATGACTTTTTGCATCTGTTCACACTTCTTTTACATTTTTTTGACATTTTTAACGCGACCAAAATCTAGTTTTACTCAAAGAAAATTAATCAAAAACAAAACTTATCAAAACACGAATTTTAGTAGTACTCATTACAATAGCTTTATGTACAATTGCAAGTGCTCAAGATAAACTACCTATTGATGTCACTAAAAGTGAACTAAAATGGTCTGGTAATTACACGTTTTATTTTGGAGGTCATAATGGGACTATAGATTTTATAGAAGGTCACTTTATAAAAACAAAGTCTATTATTTCTGGTGGGGAATTTATAATTGATATGAATTCAATTACATGTTTAGATGTTGAAAATGAAGAAGCAAACGAAGGTTTAGTTACCCATCTTAAAGATTCAGATTTTTTTGATGTCTCAAATCATGATACTGCAAAATTAGTAATTACTAGTGTACAGTATCATGATACTACAAAAATGAAAGTCTATGCTGATTTAACTATTAAAGGGATTACAAAACCAATGTCTTTTCAGGCAGAAATAGATTATGATGAAAAAATAATGACGACTAAATTTAAAATTGACAGAATGCTTTGGGGAGTTAGTTACCATAGTAAAATGAAAGATGGTGCTATTTCTGATGGGATTGGTTTTGAAGTTAAATTAAGTTTATGAAAAATAATATATTTATAATACTAGGTATTCTGTGTTCAATATTCACTTTTGGACAAGAAAAAAAACAACTTGGAGTTTTAGAATCTGATGCAACATAATTAAAAGAGATTATTAAATTTCCAATTAATTTTGCTACAGAAATTAAATATACAGAAGGATACGAAGATCTTAGATTTGCTAAAAAATGGAGAGCTACAGAACACGAGGACTTCTGGAGTTATATGTTTGCATGGCATATTAAAACTAATAAAAAGCAAACTGTAGAAACTTTAGAAACAGATATTAAGTTATACTATGACGGTTTGATGGGAGCTGTAAACAAAAAAAAAGCGTATCAAATACCGGAAACCACTGTGCTATTTATAAAAACTAAAATAATAAGGATATAGACTTTATAGGTAAGTTGTATGTTTACGACTCTTTCATTACAGAAGCTATGATCACTTTAAATATTCGAGTTAAGGTAACATATTGCGACCAAACAGAAACATCTACAATACTCTTTAGATTGTCACCTCAAGGTTTTGATCATGACATTTGGGAACGATTCAAGACGATTACACTTATAGATTCGCTTTGTAACAAGTAAGAAAAAGCCTCTTACTTAAAAGAGTCTTTTTAATTTACTTTTATAAAGTGTCTCGTTCTAATCTACCCAACCCCAAGGTTCATCTGGAGTTTCGATGGTTTGAGTTAAATCCATAACCACTTTAAAAACACGGTCTGTGCCTAAACGCCTTAGATTATAAGTAAATTTAGTGTCGTCGATAGTAATCCACCAAATATTTGTTGCTGCAGCAGGAATCAACTGTTGTGTATGTTCATCTGCTGAAAATATTTGAATATCAGATGTTCCTGAATTGGTGGTTATTCCTCCATAAAAATTAACGTCATCTTCAGTACCATCTTCGTGTCTGTGATCATGTTTTAAAGACATACGATTACTGTCATAGTTCAAAATCCAAGTTCGGGATTTATCGTCTCCTACAAAAAACGGGATTTTGATTTCGTTCTCTGTGCATTTACGAACGTGCATGATTAGTTGCTTTCCTCCAAAGTCTTTATCTTCTTTTGGCAATTCTAATTGTCCTTGGTAGGCCTTACCACAATGTGATTTTAGAGTGTTCCAGAAGTGTTGAGATGGTGTTTCGGCTTCTTGAGCTATAGTTGGGATTGATAATAGTAAACTTAGGACAAGGAGTATTAGTTTGAGAGACATTCTAAGGGTTTTTAAGACAGAAGAAAGTTACTGTTTATTAATCAATAAATAACGACCTTGATAAAAACAAAAATAAATGTCTAGTATTTCATGTCCAAAATGTAAAACTCAAATTGAATTTGATTTTAATGATATCATGAAAAGAAAAAAAATTAATTGCAGTAACTGCGATATTAAAACCACTTTATCTTATAAAGATAATAAAGCCACTTTATTGAACGCTAATAAAAAATTAGACATGCTTAAAGATGAATTAGGTATTTATTAGTTATTGCTATTCTGTTTCTTCGGAAATTGAACTCACAACACCTGTATATCTAATAGGAAAACGCTTAGCGCCTTTTAAGATAATTTCGCTTTTTAGATCTGAAAACAAGTGAATGATGACATCAAACTTTTCAGAATTACTTCTAGCGTCAAACCGAATCGTGTAACTACCTTTTTCATTTTTTATGACACGGTAATCTTTCATTTCTCCATCGAAACTAATACTATTATCTGAGCCGTTATATCCAGTATTAGTCAGCACTTCTCCAAAATAAGGGAGTTTAGAGGATACAATATTCTTATTTATTTTAAGCTCATTAGCATTTCCAATTAAATTAATGCTATTTGCACTATCACCAGCAGCTAAAAGACCAGCATTTTGAAGCGTCAATAAACTACCAGTACTTTGAGGTAAAGCCCAGTCTGACACAATAACAAAAGATTGCTCTTTTACTATATCATCTAGTATAAGTATTTGTTGTGGTGTTGCTACTATTTTTGTGGTACTGCAAGAAAGGACTGTAAAAGCTACTAAAAGAAGGATAACTGAATGACGTTTCATAAGACAAGCAAATTTTAATATAAATTACAATTTTTATTTTAAAACAACAGACTATTTAACGTTTTGTGTATAGACTGTAGCCTTACAATTTATTGTATTTCATACAAAAAAATAAGAGCAAATTAAAAATCTGACTATAGTTTTCAAATGAACATTGCCCCTTCAGTTTAGTAATTATTAGCACGGTATTATGCAGGATACGATCTGTAGTTTTTTTAGTTCATAGCTATTTTAATTTCAAAATATTCATTCGTTGTACGACTTCGCTGGACACTTATCATTCTTTTACAATCTTTATTGTTGAAAAGGTCATTATATGATAATTTTTTTTCTGATTGATATAGCAATCGATTACTATTACTTTTATCTGATTTTTTA
Organism: Psychroserpens sp.; assembly: GCA_034111845.1. Taxonomy (GTDB): domain Bacteria; phylum Bacteroidota; class Bacteroidia; order Flavobacteriales; family Flavobacteriaceae; genus Psychroserpens. The sequence goes on from JAWUWM010000015.1 coordinate 71,346, forward strand.
ATCAATTCAATTAGTTCCCAAAAATATTTATAATTCTCTCCTATTGCAATAAAAGCTTTATATCCAACTAATTTTTCATCTCTAAACCGCAAACTAAACTTCGTATCAGAAACGAATCCATTGGGCAAAGTGATTTTTTTATATCCTATATATATCAATGTTTTTTGGTGTCCATTTTAAATCCTCTTCGCTCAATTGAGTTGATTCATCTAAATATTTTAATATATCAGACTTGTTAGCATCAACCGACAAGTCAATTTTTAAAATCGGATCCAAAAAAATATAACAGTTATTATTCTGTTGAGAATTAATTTTTAAACAAGAAGTTAATGTCAGCACTAGCAAAAGAACTTTAATTTTCATTAAGATTTAATTTTTCAAATTATTTATAGCAGATGTATAAAACCTACCAAGTTCTAAAATGCACTTAAAACAACCATGTTACAATGCAATAACATCTATTTTCAAATCATCTTCAAGCGACAAAATTAAACCTTCAGCAGCGCGTTCACCAGAGCGCATTGCTGCATTTAGAGAGCCATTTAAGAGTTGGTCTCCTGCAAGAAAAATAGTTGATTTTAATTGCGTTTCTAATGGTGAACAATCGTTATACAAATTTGTGAGTTCTGGTAATGCGTTTTTGATATGATAGCGTTTTAAAAATGTCGTGTCTTTTATATTACAAAATGCATCTAAGTCTGATTGCACTTGTTTAATTAATTCATTGTCATCAAGATTATGATCTTTAACCACTGTAACCGATAGTAATTCTTCATCTCCTTTAAAATTCGTTTCTAGAGTATTATGAAAAAAAATATTATTTATTAAGGCCTTATCATCTGCAATAAGTCCAATTATGGGTTTATCCAGATGTTGCGACTTCGTTTTAAAATAGATATTCTCACAAGACTTCCAGTTATTACTCTGTTTTAAGTTTTTAACTATAGAATTAGCCTCTGTGGCTATGATGGTAAAATGTGTGTCTAGTCGCTTTCCATTTGTAGTTATTATATGATCATCATTAACCTCTTCAACTTTTGTATCAAACATAAATGTTGTTTGATTAAGTTGTGATTTAAGTTGTTTTGGGATGTCACCTATTCCGCCTTTTGGTAAAACGGCATGACCTTCACCAAACATTTTATAGACAAACTCGAACATTCTACTCGACGTCTCTAAATTTGGCTCAAGAAAAATACCTGAGAAAAAAGGTTTAAAAAAGTCATTAATCATCCCAGAACTGAACCCCTGAGCTTGTAAATATTTTAAAGTTGTAGTTTCTTCCGTAGAAAAAATTGTAGCGAGGCCCTTCTTTTTAAGTGTTGTATTCAATTTTAAGACTTTCAACTTATCGCTAAAGTTTCCAATAGACGCAGTCATAGTAGAAAAAAGCATTGAAAGATCACGCAAAGGATCACCAATGGTTTGCGCTTTTCCATTTTTAAAAATAGTAGCTCCAGGCTTAAATTTCTGAAGGTGTAACGCTTCATAATCCAAATGTTTTATTGCTAAAGGATAGGCGTCTAATAGCACCTGAAAACCATGATCTAATTGAAAACCGTTAACTACATCTGTCTTTACACGACCTCCAACATCATGAGTTGCTTCAATAATAACGGGCTTATAACCTTGCGCTTCTAATGTTTTTGCTGCAATTAAACCACTAACGCCAGCACCAATAATATGAATCTTGTAATCTTCTCTTTTCATCTTATAAAGATACATAGTTCATCACTATTCTCAAATACTTATGGTAAAATGAAATTTTATTTTATTATTAATAAAAAAATCGAAATCTTTAAATTAAGAATGCGATTTGTATGATTTTAACTGTTTAACTTTCAATCTTCTGGCGGATGACCATGAATTTGCTCAAAAACATTATCAAAATTAGTACGCAAATAACTATTTAGTTTTTTACGATAATCATCGCGCAACCAACTTAAGAAATTATAAGTACTCTTACTTATACATTTAGCATACATATCAATTCTTACATCAATATCACCTCCTAATTGTTTTGCGAGAGCCAATGCATCATAAAGATCTTCGCTGTTTTCAATACATATTTTAGCATGTTGCTCAATAGAACGTTCTAAAACCACTTTGGATGATTCTCCCTTAAAAGTAGCATCCTTATACACCCGTTTAATATCAAAATATACGTCTTCAGATTTAGAGAATTCTGCGCGAAGTTCTTCTGGCATTTCATGTCTAAAATTCCCTTCAATAGCCTCATCATCCTTGAGTCTATCCATAAAATAGTTTGGCGACCTAAATATCGTTTGCCAATCTAAATCGGCACCCCAAGGTCCAAAACGGTGATTATTATTACCTAAATCAATAACAGTGAATTTTGATTTATTATTTAAAATTCTAGAACCACGACCAATCATTTGGTAATATAACGTGAGTGATTTTGTTGCTCTATTTAAAATAATCGTATCAATAGTAGGCTCATCAAAACCTGTAGTTAAGATACTCACTGAAGATAAAATAGCATCTGGCGTGTTTTTAAACCATTTTAAGATTTCCTTACGCTGCTTTTTAGTCGCTGTATTATCAAGGTGCATTATAGGTAATCCCGCTTCCTTAAACGTATGATACACCATAATTGAGGTGTTAATACCGTTATTGAAAATTAAAGCTTTCTTTCCTAATGAATGTTTCTTATAAGCCTCTAGTAACTTATCCAACATGGCAGGACTAGAGTATAAATCTTCAGAAGATTTAACTGTATAATCACCATTACTTCCAATTTCTAATGACGTTAAGCCCATGTCGTACTGAAAGACGTCTGCTCGCGCTAAAAATTCATTTTCTATTAAAGACTCTATAGTTTCTCCAGCAATAAGCTCACTATAATTGCCTTTCATTGGTAAATCTTTGTTTGAGCTTAAAGGTGTCGCTGTAACTCCTAAAATAAAAGAGTTTTCAAAAAACTTAAATAATTTAGTAAATGAGTTATAATGCGCTTCATCAATTATGACTAAACCAACGTCAGAAATATCAAGAATACCATCATTAAGACGGTTGTTTAATGTTTCAACCATCGCAACATAACAACTAAAATCGTCTTGATCGTCAAGATTAGCCTTACTATCAACAACTTTATTTGTCACACCAAAACTCGTAAGCATCACAGAGGTCTGTTTACATAATTCCACTCTGTGCGTCATTACTAACACTTTTTTCTTGTGTGTCTTTAAGTATTGGCGAACCATTTCAGAAAAAATAACCGTCTTCCCTCCTCCTGTTGGAAGCTGGTACAGTAAATGATAATCATCTGGAGCAGTTTCAAATTTTTCAAAAATTTCGTCAATTGCGCCCTTTTGATAACTATATAATTCTTTATCAGTTTTTTTTTCTTGAAGTGCTAAATTATTCTGGCTCATGTTGTCATTTAAGAGTTGCAAAATTAAAGCCTTTATCAGTGTTTATCGAATATTTGTCACTAAATATTATTGAACTATAAAATAACAAGAAGGTATATAAAAAGCGAACTCCTTGGTGACCATACCAAGGAGTTCTAATTTGTGTAATAACTAAACAAGTATTGCTACCTATTTAATTGACTGCGAAAGTATACTATTTATACGAGTATACATGCTATTTTTAAATAACATTTTAATATTTTTCTAAAACGTCAATTGTTTAAATTTAATGTCTAAATCCTTTTGCATTTGTTGGATATCTTTTTCTTCACCAGATATAATAAGCGCAATAGATTCTCCTGTTTTACCAGCTCTCGCAGTTCTTCCGCTTCGATGTGTGTAGTATTCTAATTGATCTGGCAATTGGTGATGAATAATAAACGCTAGATTATTGACATCAATTCCTCGTGCCGAAACATCTGTTGAAATCAAGTATTGCAGTGATCCATTCTTAAAAGCTCTCATCACCTTATCACGCTCTTTTTGTTGCATATCGCCTTGGAGCGCATCCACTGAGAAACCTTCTGCTTTTAAGCTTTCAGTCAATTGAACCGTTCCTGCTTTTGTTCTACAAAAAATAATCCCACGATCATCGTCATACTTATCTAATAATTGTGCGACGACATTTGTTTTCTCTTTAATGGATGTCACAATATAATGGTGACTAATATTAGCATTCACCAAACTATTTTTATCTATTTCAACACGAACAGCATCTTTAGCCATATAGGTTTTCACCATACTCTGAATGCCCTCAGGCATCGTCGCCGAGAACAACCACGTATTTCTCTTTCCGCTGGTATACTCCAAGATTTTATTCAAATCCTGTTGAAAACCCATGCTTAACATTTCGTCAGCTTCGTCCATGACCAACGTATCAATATTTTTGATATCTATTTCACCGCGTTCAATAAAATCTAATAAACGACCAGGTGTTGCTACAATAATATGTGTGGTACGTTGCAAACGTTTTAATTGTACGTCCATTTTTTCGCCACCATAAACACCCTCAGCAAAAATCTTGTGATTGCTATATTTTGTGAATTTAAAGAGTTGCTTTTGTATTTGTTGCACCAATTCTCTGGTAGGCGCTAAAATCAAGGCTTGTATATGATCCTTTTTAGGATTTATTCGCTCTAATATTGGTAATCCAAAAGCAGCAGTTTTCCCAGTTCCTGTTTGGGCTAAACCAATAAAATCTGTTTTACCTTTTAGTAATACAGGTATTGCTTCCTCTTGTATTTTAGAGGGTGTTTTTATATGGAGTTCCTTTAATCCTTTGATGAGATTTTTAGAAATTCCTAAGTCGAAAAATGTAGTTTCCATAATGAATTATAATTGGCTGCAAAGGTATTCTTATTATACCAATTTTATAATTAATTTGGCATTATGTAATTTTGCCTTTAAATGAATTTAAGTCCGCAACATCTCCAAGAATTATATCACGCCTATTGTAAAACACATTTACTTTGGAAACGTAGCGATGTCAACAATCTCAGGCAATTAGAAATACCTCGTGATTTTAACTCTTCTTTTCTTCGGAAACTGGAGCGACGACTCCGTTTAGGTCAACTAGCAGAACAATTTGTCTTCAATCAACTAGACACTTCTAAATCAGTCGAAATTTTAGCTGAGAATATCCAAATCCAAAAAGACAAACGAACTTTAGGAGAATTAGATACACTATTAGTTTTCGATCACCAACCCATACACTTAGAAATCATTTATAAATTCTACGTCTACGATAAAACATTAGGTACTACTGAAATTGAACGATGGATTGGTCCAAACCGAAAAGATAGTCTTGTGGAAAAACTTACAAAGCTTAAAGAAAAACAACTACCCCTGCTCTATTCTCAAGATTGCAAACTAGCTTTAAAACAATTAGAACTCGATCATCATCATTTTGAACAACAAGTTCTATTTAAGGCACAATTATTTGTGCCTTATCAGGAACATGTGAATTTTGAGTTTTTAAATGCAGACTGCGTTTGTGGTTACTACATCAAAACTGCACAGTTAGAACCATTTCAAAACCATCAATTCTACATACCTTCAAAACTAGATTGGTTCTTAGAACCTCATGTGGATGTTGATTGGTTGGAGTTTTCAAATTTCCGGAGTGACAGTCAACTATTTTTAGATAATAATCAATCGCCTATGTTTTGGATGAAAAGCGAGCTTGGTGAGTTGGTTAAGAGCTTTTTGGTTTGGTGGTAGTTTAAAACTCACATTCCTAGGGTTTCATAAACGTAACAAACTCCCTTTTTATAGTCTATAAAATATCGAGACCGATCCCATTCATAATCAGCATTAGCATAAACCGTAAAATTATGATTAGGATTAAACCAACCGAGATCACTAGTAAATGAAAGCCAATCATCGTCTTCTGATGCTTTTATTTCAACTAAGTTGTTTTGCCTTATAAAGGTATACCACCATTCTTTAGTTGGTTTAAATTTCAAAAAGACTTTATACTCTAAAGTAAAATGTGGAGATTGATAATATTCTCCGTTAAGAACTTTAACGTCTTTTGGCAGGCTGTTACTTTTCGTCCAATACCTAAACGTATTTTCTGCATCAGAAGATGATTGCGATAAACAGCCAAGTAACATGATAAATAAGCAAAAAATGAATACTACTTTTTTCATGATAAAATAATTGATCTTTTAAGTATTCATTTAATTAATCAACAAAAACAAGCCTTTAATAAAAATCATAAGAGCAAAAGACCAACAACTAATAAGGGCTTTCCAAGATCCTGTACTATGCTCAGAGAAACTACGAGTGTCTTTCAAATTCTTATCAACTAAAACTAGAATAATAATTACAGATAGACTAATACATATTAGACCGTAAACAAGTGAATCTTGAGTAATCATATCTATGAATTCCTGCATTAACTCTATAGCTGTATTTAATAATTTATCACTTTTACAACGCCAAACTCTGCTTTAAAGTCTCTTCATAAATAGCTTCATATTGCGGTACAATTTCATGTATCCCAAATTTTGTAGAGACCTCTTTAGCATTCTTCTTAAATTGAGCTAAGAGCTTTTCATCCTTCAAAATATGAAGCGCATTTTTAGACATATCTTCTACATCATTAATCTCACTTAAATAACCCGATACACCGTGTACATTAACTTCTGGGATTCCTCCAGTATTACTTGATATGACTGGAACTCCAGATGCCATAGCTTCTAGGGCAGATAAACCAAAGCTTTCCGTTAAAGATGGTAACAAAAATAAATCACTAAAACAAAGAATTTTGTCTATTTCATTACTATTTCCGAAGAAAACAACCTTATCACTAATCCCTAATTCTTCACATAAACGCTCTGCTGGCTCACGCTCTGGTCCTTCTCCAACCATCATCAGTTTTGCAGGGATTTCTTTTTGAATGTTATAAAATATTTTAATGACGTCTGGGATCTGTTTGACCTCTCTAAAGTTACTAATGTGTGTGATAATTTTTTCATTATCGGTTGCCATCAAAGCACGTTGGCAATCTGTGAATTTAGGAGCGTATTTATCTAAATCAATAAAATTTGATACCACATGAATATCTTTTTTAATATCAAACAAACGTAAGGTATCTTCCTTTAAACTCTGTGAAACTGATGTCACTGCGTCTGATTTATTGATACTAAACGTTACTGCAGGTTTGTAAAATGGATGACTCCCAACAAGTGTGATATCTGTACCGTGAAGTGTCGTTACAATAGGAATATGAATCCCATCTTCTTCTAACATTTTCTTTGCCATATAAGCTGCATACGCATGAGGAATCGCATAATGAACATGTAAGATTTCAATCTTATGGAGCTTCACCATATCTACCAATTTACTTGATAATGCCAACTCGTAAGGTTGATATAAAAATAACGCATACTCAGGAACAGTGACTTCGTGATAGTGTACATTGTGACTCAATAATTCTAATCGTACTGGCTGACTATACGTAATAAAGTGAATTTCATGACCGCGTTTGGATAATTCTAATCCTAACTCTGTAGCAACTACGCCACTGCCTCCAAATGTTGGGTAACAAACTATTCCTATTCGCATTTTAAGTATTCAGTATTTAAAGTTATAAGTGCCTTAAATTTAGATTTAAGACAAAATTAATCTACAATTTTAGTGACAACACTTTCAATATCTTCTTCAACAATAATAGCCTCATAAATGAGTCGTTGTATTTCTGTTCTGATATTTTCTTTTAATAATCTGTTTTTTCCTGCCTTTGGGTAGGTTCTATTTGCTAAAAATATATAGACTATTTCTTCATCTGGATCTGCCCATGCATAGGTTCCTGTAAACCCTGAATGTCCAAAACTTTTCATTGACAAACAACCACATGTTGGGCCTACATCTCCCAGTTGCGGTTTGTCGAAACCAATACCACGCCTTACATTTTTGTCGCAGTAATAACAGAAATTAAATTTATCTACAGTTTCTGGTTTTAAATAGCGCTTACCGCCATAAAATCCTTTTTGAAGATACATTTGCATTATTTTGGCAACATCATTTGCATTACTAAAAACACCTGCGTGACCTCCTACTCCGTTTTGCATCGCTGCTCCCATATCATGAACATAACCATGAACTTCTTTAAACCTGAAATAATCATCAACTTCCGTCGGAATCAAATTGCGATCTGAAAATTGAGATGACGGATTATAAGTCGTATAATTAGCTCCTAAAGATTGATAAAAGTGTTCTTGTGCCAATTCATCTAATGGCTTTTTATAATAACCTTCGATATACTTTTTTAATATGTAATATGGTAAATCACTATAGCGATATCGTTGACTAGATAACATGTCGGTATCTCTAATTATCTTCTGGATAGTATCCGGGTAATCCTTGCGTAAATACATTTGATCAGCCACTTTTATACTAAACTGTGATGTTGCTGTACGTCTATAATATTTGGGGTCTGGCTTACCCGTTGTTGAGTCCAACGTAGCCACATAAAAAGGCACCCATGGTTTTAAACGCGCATAATGCGAAAGCATTTGCTTGATGGTAACATTTTTTTTGTTTGTTTTAGCAAAATCAGGAAGGATTGTAGAGAGCTTTGTATTTAAAGACAGTACTTTTTTCTCTTCAAGTTCCATTAGTAAAGGTAGTGTAGCTAAAATTTTAGTAAGCGAAGCGACATCGTACATGTCTTCAAACTTCACGTCTTCTTCACCTTTGTACGTATGTTTCCCAAAGTTTTTATTGTAAATAACTTTTCCTTTACGAGCAACCAACAATTGTATACCTGGTGTCATTTTTTGATCTACTGCATATTGCGCAATAGAATCTAAACGTTCTAATCTTTTAGAACTCATCCCAACACTTTCGGGTAAACCATAGCTTAAGGATTGCAGTGCTGTATATTGAATCCCATCACCAACTTTAAAATGTTCTCCTAGTGATACTGGTATTGTTCCTTTTGCAGCAATACCACCAAAAACGACTTGGGCAGATTTTTTCTGTGATATATCACTATTTTGATAACTCATGACAATGCTTTCAATATTCTCAATCGTTACTAAATCAATTAGAGCATAAGGTCGAGCAAAGACATCAAGAATAACGGTATTTGTTCTTGCAATTTCATATAACCAAACCAGCTCCTTGTCTGTGAATTTATAAGCTTGCCAAGGATGATCGTTCTTTTTATGAAAGCCTACAACAACCGTATTATAGTTTTGAAGTTTGGTAATCATTTCATTTAATAAATCGGCTTTAACAAGATGAACTTTAGTGTACTTTTTAAGTTCATCATAAAAGGTAGAACCTGAGCTATCCCCTAATTCTACGTAAGCAATTTTCTTGGTCTCTAAATTCCTAAGTGGTAATATATTTCCTTTGTTTTTAAGAACAGTGGTAGATGCCTCCATCAACTCTTCATACAATAAATCATCTTGTAAACGATTTAAATCGCCTACCAAAGTAGCAGTTCCAATAGGTTCGTAATTGTCTAAACCTACTTTAAATTTCGCCATTAATATTTTCTTGACAGAATGTGCTAAACGTTCTTCACTAATATCTTTCGTATTGTAAGCTTCAATAATTTTTGCAATAGCTGTTGGTACATCTTCGGAAATGAGCAACACATCATTCCCAGCTTTTAAAGCAGCCAAGTCAATATCACCAGGCTTACTATAATTAGAAACCCCTTTCATTTCTAAAGCATCAGTAAAAATAAGGCCTCTAAATCCTAGTGTATCTTTTAATATATCTGTAACAATATGTCTGGATAATGAAGATGGAAAGCCGTCACGTGGTTCTAAACTTGGTACATTTAAATGTGCTACCATCACACTAGATAAGCCATCTTTTATCAATTTACGATAGGGATATAGCTCAATAGAATCAATACGTTTTTCACTAAAATTAATTGTTGGTAAGGTCTTATGAGAATCACTATCTGTATCTCCATGACCAGGAAAATGCTTAGCATTTGCTAAAACTCCAGCATCTTGCATGCCTTTCATAAAAGCCAAACCTTTCTCAGTCACATTATCTCTATCTTCTCCAAAAGACCGATTACCAATGATTGGATTTTTTGGGTTTGTATTGATATCAACTACAGGTGCAAAATTAAAATGCACACCAATACGTTTAGAATGTTCACCAATATGATATCCAGTACGTTCTACTAATTTATTGTCTGTAATGGCTCCCAAAGTCATATTATAGGGAAATGCATATGTAGAATCCAAGCGCATACTTAAGCCCCATTCTGCATCCATACCAATAAGTAAAGGTGTTTTAGAGATGGCTTGATATAAATTATTTTGTTTGGCTTGGGCGATTGGACCACCTGTTGAAAAAATTAATCCTCCAATATGATAATTGTTAATGAGTTCTGCAACCGCACTTTGGTTAGATTTCTCAGCATCAGAAAATGCTCTAACCATAAAAAGCTGCCCAACTTTCTCATCAAGAGACATCTTATTATAGATGCTATCTACCCATTTTTGTTGGGCTTGTAAATCTTTATGAGCCAATGGATGACCGGCATCCTGAGCAACTAAAGCTGGAATTAAAGTGATACAAAAAATAAGGGATACTATATATCGCATAAAATAAAAGGTCTTTCAAATTTGTTCTTATTACGAAAGGAACTAAAAACTGTGCCAAATTAGTATTTTTGAGAGGAAGTTTAGCCACTTTATGATAGATTTATAAAGAAGTTTGTAACAAAATGATCTATTACGATCTATTTAAAAAATTGAGAAATCTTAGTGACAAAAGAACCTGATTCTAATACAGCATGGTTATCGGTATAAGACATGTTATTATCCAAGTTTACAAGTGTTTCTTTAGTGGCTTCCCTAACCTCTAACTGCTTAGCGTTTTCTGCACTGTTTTTGATATGGTCAATCAAAATAGTTATACCGCGCTACTCAATTACCGAGACATAGCTGGTACAATATTCATTGGTATTATTATTATTATAAACATTACAGAGAGAGTAATAATTATATATAACCAAAAAAGAATATTATAAATTTTCTTTTTACTCTCAGAAATAACATCAAAGCTCTTTTCTATTTTTAAGTGCTTTTTATTATAGTCAAATAAATAATATCCTAATACATATAATATTAAGGCTGTAATTATTCCAACTATTGGATTTAAAGTATCTGGAAGAATAGAGTCCTTTGTTAAGGATTTATAAATTATTAGAGCAGAAAATAAATTAAAAAAAAATAATATTGATAATGTGAAAATAGCTATCCAAACTGGTGCTCCTCCTCTTCCCCAGTGTCTTTCTGTTCTTAAAGCAAACTTATATAAACGATAAAATGCATATTCTACAACTAACATCATCCTTGACCAGATTTATGATGTATTAAAATAATATTTGAGAATAAGTTACAATTATTTAACAGAGTTTTTCTTATTCAAATAACTATCCGTTCTAAAACTTATCCTCATAAAACTACCATCTTTATTTATTATGTATTCCCAAATATGGGAATCAAAACCTGTTTTAGTTACGTTGGAATTTTCATCTGGTATTATTTCTATTCCATCTTTTGATAACTTATCACTAATAATTTAATTATTATTTGAATAATAAAAAAAACTTTGTTTCTGTCAATTTCAATAAAACCACCTAAGTTTTTAGTATTATAATAAGAACTCTCAAAGATCATAAAAGATGTATTATCTTCATTAAAATCTACCCAATAAATTCCTGAATCACTTTCACTATTATGTTTAATTTACTCTTTTGATCTCCAAGAGTACAATTATAGCCACTACATTTTGTTGATTTTTACAAGAATTAAAAGCAAGATAACTGATAAATAATACCTTGATTAGATTTCTCATTGCTTTTTTTAAATCGACTAGTTTGAATATTTAATATTAACAGTTTTTGTTATGCTAGAGTATAATCAGGTCGTTATTCTATTAAATCTATATGCCTATCATGATATCCTAACAAATATAACACACCATCTAATCCCATACTAGATATAGAACTCTGCGCACTATCTTTAACCTTTGGTTTCGCATGAAATGCAATCCCTAATCCCGCTAGATTAAGCATCGGTAAATCG
>JAWUWM010000016.1:0-30376 GCA_034111845.1 Psychroserpens sp.
GTGACCTCGAGAGGATTCGAACCTCCAACCGTCAGAGCCGAAATCTGATATTCTATCCAGTTGAACTACGAGGCCATTTTAGATCTTCAAAACTAGTACTAATTTAGCACTAGACTTTACTAAAAGCTTAAACTTATTAAATATTATTAAAATACACTCAGACTAAGACAACTTCGCCTTCACAATACTAGAAATAGTCTTCCCATCTGCCTGTCCAGCCAATTCCTTGTTAACGATTCCCATCACCTTACCCATATCTTTCATACCTACTGCTCCTACTTGATCAATAGTCATTATAACTACTTTTTCAATTTCCTCTTCACTAAGCGCTTCAGGTAAAAACTGACTAATAACTTCTGCTTGGTCAATTTCTGGTAACGCTAAATCTTTTCGATCCTGCTCTAAATATATAGTTGCGCTATCCTTGCGTTGTTTAACTAACTTTGATAAAATCTTGATTTCCTGTTCTTCAGTTAATTCCCCTCCTTCTCCAGAGGTTTGAACGAGTAATATCTCAGATTTCACTGCACGCAAAGCAGCTAAAGCTGTTTGATCTTTAGCTTTCATTGCTGTCTTCATAGCAGCCATTATTTCAGTTTGTAAACTCATAATATATTCTATTTAATTGAAAAGCGAAGATACTAAAATTGATCAAATAATGTTGTGCTAAAGTTTCCGAAGAAAACATAAAAAACCCGAAAAATATATCTCAATTTTCGGGTTTAACAAAGTGTGACACACTAAACTAAATTTGCTATTAATCTACGTTGTCGTGTAAAAATGAATTATTACTTCTTAATTGAATATCGTCGTTTTCATCACTGGAAACAGACGTTCTAGAAGCGTTGGTTTCCGATGAATGCTGAGCATCATCTAAATTCACACCTTGCCTTTTATATGCAGGTTCTTTTTCAATTTCGTCAATCTTAGCAGTGTTAAACTTGTAATTGAAATCTTTCATCTTACGACGTCTTTCGTCTGCTCTTTCTTTTAATAATTCTGAAATTGGACTATTCATAGGATCTATCTCTTCGCCTACTTGTACTTTCACAACCTCCGATTCAATAGTCTTCTTTTCAAAAACGATTTCCTCTTCAACCTCCAGCTGAGGTTTAGTTTTCGTTTCATTCATTGCAGATTCATAAGTCATGAAGTCATCTAAAGCATAACGCTTCTCTCCTTCTTCGCTAGCTTCTGTAACAGGAACTACTTCTATATGTTCTTTTACTTCTAAATCTTTGACTTCATCCTCGAGCGTAAAAAAGGTTTTATCATCTTCAAGTATTTTCTCTTCTTCTACGTCGCTTTTTGGAGCACCAAAAGATAAAGGTAAATCAAAAGTAAGTGTAATTTGTTCTTCTTCTACATCTTCGATAACGTCTTCTTTAACTTCTAATATAGGAGTGATGATAAAATCTTCCTCTTGAACTTTATGATCTAAAACCTCATCATAAATAATATTGATGTTTTTAATAATATCTGTAGTTGCGATCAAATTTGTTTCCAATTTATTCACAACAACGTCACTAACATCTTCATCATCTATCAAAGTATGAATAACAACTTCTGGAGTCTTTATATCTTCTTTTTTAAAAACGATATCTGGTGTTATAATTGCAGGATCATTATCTTTAACATAAACGTCATCATTTCTATCCTCCTCTAAAGCATGAATAACTTTCTTTTGTTCTGTATTAGATATTTCATGTTGTTGATCTACATCAAAACCAGTAGCAATAATAGTTACAGAAATTGATTCTTGTAAAGACTCATCTTCACCAACACCCATTATAATATTAGCACCATGACCTGCTTCATTTTGAATATGGTCATTGATTTCTCCAATCTCATCAATAGTAATTTCTTCAGAACCAGAAACGATAAGCAACAATACGTTTTTAGCTCCAGTAATCTTGTTATCATTTAATAATGGCGAATCTAAGGCCTTCATGATAGCCTCTTGTGCTCTAGATTTACCAGATGACGTTGACGATCCCATGATTGCTGTTCCGCTATTACTTAGAACAGTCTTAGCATCACGTAAATCAATATTTTGTGTATAATGATGCGTTATAACCTCTGCTATTCCACGAGATGCAGTAGCTAATACTTCATCTGCTTTAGAAAAACCAGCTTTAAAACCTAGATTACCATAAACTTCACGAAGTTTATTATTATTAATTACGACTAAAGAATCAACATGCGAACGCAATGTATCAATACCTTTTGCAGCTTGCTCGTTTCTTGTTTTTCCTTCAAACTGAAATGGCATCGTTACAATACCAACAGTTAGAATATCCAATTCTTTAGCTAGTTTAGCAATAACTGGTGCAGCTCCTGTACCTGTTCCTCCGCCCATTCCTGCTGTGATAAATACCATTTTAGTATTCGTACCTAGCATGCGACGTAAATCTTCAATACTTTCTACTGCTGCTTGCTCTCCTACTTCCGGATTTGCTCCCGCTCCCAAACCTTCGGTTAAATTAACACCTAACTGAATTTTGTTTGGAACACCACTATTATGTAGTGCTTGAGAATCTGTATTACATATTACGAAATCAACTCCTTTAATCCCTTGTAAAAACATGTGATTAATCGCGTTGCTTCCTCCTCCACCTACTCCTATCACTTTGATGACGTTGGATTGGTTTTTTGGTAAATCAAATGCAATGTTGCCTAACTCATTGTTGTTGCTCATAAAATTACTTTTACTCTATTTATACTAATTCCCCAAATGTCTCCGACAGTCCTACCCAGTCGAAGATGTATGATATTTATTTTATTCTGCGTTATCCAAAAAATCTTTAACGCGCTCTGTTAACTTGTCTAAAAAGGATTTACGCTCTTTTTTTGGCACTTCCATCACCACTTCTTCTTGTACTATACTTTCTTCAGCACGCTCCGCAGCTGTAGCCGATAATTCTTCTACTTCTTTCTCAATACGCTTGCGTTCTTGACGTTTTAATCCATCCATTACCAACCCAACTGCTGTTGCATATAAAGGACTTGCTATATCATCATCACTACCTCCTGCCAAATGCTCATTAGGATACCCAATTCTAGTATCCATTCCTGTGATGTATTCCACTAACTGTTTTAAATGCTTTAATTGAGCACCACCACCTGTTAATACAATACCTGCAATGAGCTTTTTCTTTTGCTCTTCGTGACCGTAATTTTTTATTTCCACATAAACCTGCTCAATAATCTCTACAACACGCGCATGAATAATTTTAGAGAGGTTTTTTAATGTAATCTCTTTTGGTTCACGACCGCGTAATCCCGGGATAGAAACAATCTCATTGTCTTTATTTTCTCCTGGCCATGCAGAACCAAATTTTATCTTCAATAATTCAGCTTGCTTCTCAATGATTGAACAGCCTTCTTTAATATCTTCAGTAACCACATTCCCTCCAAAAGGGATTACAGCTGTATGGCGAATAATACCGTCTTTAAAAACTGCTAAATCTGTTGTACCACCTCCTATATCAATCAAAGCGACACCTGCTTCTTTTTCCTCTTGACTTAACACTGCATTTGCAGATGCTAAAGGCTCAAGTGTAATTCCTTCTAGTTCTAAACCAGAACTTTTTACACAGCGACCAATGTTCCTTATAGAGGACACTTGTCCTACAACCACATGAAAATTAGCTTCCAATCGTCCGCCATACATTCCAATAGGCTCTTTAATTTCAGCTTGACCATCAATTTTGTACTCTTGCGGTAAGACATGAATAATTTCTTCACCTGGAAGCATTACTAATTTGTGAACTTGATTAATTAAACGATCAATGTCCTCCTCATCAATAACCACATCAGAGTTTGCTCTTGTTATATAATCACTATGTTGTAAGCTTCTAATATGTTGACCTGCGATACCCACAGTAACCTCTTCAATCTTTAGTCCTGCTTCAGCTTCAGCTTCTTGAACAGCCTGCTGAATAGATTGAATAGTTTGTGTAATATTATTAACTACGCCTCTATGAACACCCAAACTCTTGGATTTCCCTATTCCTAAAATTTCGGCTTTACCATATTCATTCTTACGACCAATCATAGCCACAATTTTTGTGGTTCCTATATCAAGTCCTACTGAAATTTTATTATTCTCCATCCTCTTACTTTTTGGTGCAAATCACTTGCTTATCAAACTTTAAATTCACTAGTTTATAATTATCTAGTGTTTTATCTTTCATTGCCTTCTTGTAGAACGCTTTTAAATTATTAATTTTCTTATCCAATAATTTTAATGTCCCTAAATGAACCTTAAAATCGTGACCTCTAAATTTCAAATCAATTGTTTTATCTTGATTTTGATGAATCACTACGACATGTTTCATCAAAAAATCGTCATTCTGTATTTTTCTAGCAACCGTATGAACATTTGCTAGGTCATTTTTATCAACAAATCCAGTAATAAGTGGCACACGTGCTGTACGATTTGTTGATAAAGGCATAAACGAACCTGATTCATCAATGTAATACGACGCATTTGTACTTACTCTTGCAATAGGTTTTTTTTGTTCAATTTCAGCAGTGATTAAACCATCAACACTCATAAACACTTGTGCTTGCTTAATCATTGGATTGGAGTTTAGGGCAGATTCCAATCCATTCAAATCTATACTATCTTTAGGCTTGTTGGTAACACTCTCTTGATTTTGTATTAACAATTTACTAACAGTTTCATGAGTGACAAAAAGATTATCTTCATCTATAAACTTTATGACCGGAGTCCCCACTGTTCTCGTCGCATTTCTTATTGATGAAAAGGTATACAAAAACACCACTAAAACTAGCAGTAGAAGAACTTTTATATAACCATAATTAATTTGCATGACTCAATGCTTTTTTAATATGTTTGACTTCTTCTCCAATATCACCAGCGCCAAGAGTTAAAATAACCGTAGCATCGCTTTCTTTAATTACATCTACCAATTCTGTTTTTTGAACTAATTGTTTATTTCTATTTTCAATTTTACCCAACAACCATTGAGATGTAACGCCTTCAATTGGTAGTTCTCTCGCTGGATAAATATCCAATAACAATACTTCATCAAAATTAGATAAGCTTCTAGCAAAATCATCTATAAAATCTTTTGTTCTGCTAAATAGATGTGGCTGAAAAACAGCTAATACCTTTTTATCTGGATACATCTCTCTTACCGCATGATGTACTGCATTAATTTCTTCTGGGTGATGGGCATAATCATCAATATACACTAAATCATCCCTTTTAATTTGGTACGTAAATCTGCGTTTCACACCCTTATAAGATGCTAAAGCTTTGGCGAGCTGTTGGTGAGGGAGACCATATTCTACAGACATCGCCAAGGCTATTAATGCATTCGACAGATTATGTCTACCAGGCAGGTTAAATTTGAAATCTTCTAGTAACGTATTTGGTGTTTTCACATCAAACTCATAGCTACCATTTATTATTTTTATGTTTTCTACGGAATAATCTGAATCGTCTTCAATCCCATAAGTAATACCTTTAATTGGCAATCCATTTTTAACGAACAGCTTTCCGTTTGGTTTTATTTTTTCTGAAAAATCTTTAAAAGATTTCACAAGTTCTGAAGCATCTCCATAGATATCTAAATGATCTGGATCCATAGAGGTGATACAAGCAAAATCTGGAGACAAGGTCAAAAATGAACGATCAAACTCATCAGCTTCCACAACGGTAACTTCTGTTCCGTTGAGGATTAAATTAGAGTTATAATTCTCACTTATTCCGCCTAAAAAAGCGGTAACCTCAACATCACATTCATTCAACAAATGGCCTAAAATACTTGTAGTTGTTGTTTTTCCGTGGGTACCAGCAACTGCCAAACAAAACGTTTGTCTAGTTATTTCTCCCAGTACTTGAGAACGTTTCATCACATGAAAACCATTTGAATTAAAATAATTTAATTCACTATGTGCTTTTGGTATTGCAGGCGTATAAATGACTTGTGTCGTTTTCACATCTAAAAAGTGAACTTCAATCTGTTTTACATCATCCTCAAAATGAATAACAACACCTAAATCTTCTAAAGCAGTTGTAATATCAGTTTTGGTTTTATCATAACCACCAACCCGCAATCCTTTGGCCACGAAATAACGAGCTAGCGCAGACATACCGATACCTCCTATACCTATAAAATAAACGTTATTTGCGTGTTCTAAACTCATGTCTTACTTTAATAGTTTTTCAACTTCGTCTGCGATATCTTTTGTTGCATTTACTAATGCTAATTGTTTGATGTTTTTTGATAATTCCTGTCTTTTTTCCGAAGAAAACAGCAACCCATCAAACTCAATTTCAAATTGAGTCTCTAATTCACTTTCTTTAATTAAAATAGCTGCATGCTTATCTGCAATGGCTTTAGCATTTTTGGTTTGATGATCTTCAGCTACATTTGGTGACGGAATAAAAATAACAGGCTTCCCAACCACACAAAGCTCAGAAACAGAACTCGCTCCAGCTCTAGATACAATAACATCGGCTGCTGCATACGCCATATCCATGTTACTCAAAAATGCATGGACTTGAACATTTTCTAGTGCATTATAATGCTTGTATTCTTGATAATACAATTTACCACACTGCCAAATCACCTGTATATTTTGAGACTCGAAATAATCTAACTTTTCTTCTATTAGTTGATTCACACGTCTAGCTCCTAAACTTCCACCTAAAACTAAAAGTGTGTGCTTACTATGGATTAAAGAAAAAGCATCTTTACCTTCTATATGTTTATGCGCTATGTCTAGTAAATCTTTACGAATAGGATTACCTGTTAAAATGATTTTCTCATTAGGAAAGAATGACTCTAAACCTTCATAAGCCACGCAAATTTTATCAACGTGTTTAGACAGTAACTTATTAGTTATTCCTGGATAAGAATTTTGTTCTTGAATCAAACTAGGAACCCCTTTAGACGTAGCAGATTTTAATAATGGTCCGCTGGCAAACCCTCCAGTACCAATAACGACATCTGGATGAAACGTATTAATGATTTTTCGAGATTTCAATAAACTAGAGATTAATTTAAAAGGAAACGCTAAGTTTCTCAACGTCAACTTACGCTGAATTCCAGAAATCCAAAGTCCTTCAATCTCATAACCGGCTTGAGGAACTTTTTCCATTTCCATGCGATCAGAAGCACCAACAAACAAAAACTCAGCATCAGGAAAACGAGACTTTAATTCATCTGCAATGGCAATCGCAGGATAAATATGTCCTCCTGTTCCTCCACCTGATAAAATAATTCTATGTTGCTTTTTACTTGACACTACTTCGTTTGTATTATTTTATAAATTCCAATATTAAAACTTCAAATTCCAATGACTACTCATTTATTCTTGAAACATCTTTTCTCTTTTCTCTTTTCTCTTTTCTCTTTTCTCTTTTCTCTTTTCTAACTATAAAGCTTCCGAAAGAATTTCTAACGGATTATCCTCGTTAATCTCATCATCTTTTATTTGCTCTCGTTTTGCGCTTACACTTAAAACAATACCCAGAGCCAAACAGGTCATCCAAATAGATGTTCCTCCACTACTAATAAGAGGTAACGTTTGTCCTGTAACCGGAAACAACTCTACTGCCACAGCCATATTAATTAAAGCTTGAAATATTATGGGCAAGCCAACACCTAATACTAATAATTTACCGAAAATAGTATCTGCTTTCTGTGATACAATCACAATTCTAAATAACAACCAAGAATACATAATTAGCAAAATAACACCTCCTATAAGACCATACTCTTCAATAATAATGGCGAATATAAAATCTGAAGATGATTGTGGTAATACATTTTTTTGAGTACTCTTCCCCGGACCTTTCCCTCGTATTCCGCCCGAAGCAATGGCTATTTTAGCATTTTCTATTTGATAATCTGCTTCAGTATCTTCCCCATTGACAAAATTCTCAATCCTACTGGTCCAGGTATCTACACGATTATCCATAGCATCTGGAAATGCTTTTGCCACCAGAACAAATAAGGCTAATAACAAAATGCCTGCACCAATAATAACCACAAGGTATTTGATAGGGTAACCACCAATAAAAGTCAACATCATAACCATTAAAAATATGATTGCTGTTGTCGAAAAATTGGCTGGCAAAATCAGAATTAACACAATAAATACTGGAGTCCATAACGGTAACAAGGTCTCCACAAAAGTGATAGTCTTATCTTGAATTTTTGATAAATATCTCGCCACATAAACCATCAACACGACTGCAGCCAGTGTAGATGTTTGAAACGACATCCCAACAAAAGGGATTTGAATCCACCTACTCGCATTTGCGCCATCAATCGTTGTTCCTTGCAACATTGTCACAACCAATAAGACAATAACTATAGGAATCATTACCATTGACAGCCCTCTAAAATATCGATATGGAATTTTATGCACACCATAAATAATCGCAAAACCCAATACAAGATGCATTAAGTGCTTAACGAAAAAACCAAAAGTATTCCCAACACCGCCAACATAAGCCAAATTACTAGCAGCACTATACACAGGAAGGAATGAGAAAATTGCAAGTAAAGCTGCAATTGCCCAGATTAATCGATCTCCTTTTATATTTTTAAATAGTGTTTGCACTTTTTTGCACTTAGTTTTAATAGTTATCGTATCATTTAGAGCGAAACAAAGAATCTCATAAGTTTGATTTAGTTAGATTCTTCAGTCGTTCCTCCTTCTGAATGACACTTTGTTTTTATAAATTTCTTACTGCATCTTTAAATTGACGACCTCTATCTTCATAGTTTTCGAAAAGATCAAAACTTGCACATGCAGGTGATAACAGAACACTATCTCCGGCTTCTGCAACTTTATAAGCAATCTTAACTGCTTCGCTCATAAACTCAGTTTCAATAATGATATCAACCATACCACCAAAGTTCTCCATCAGCTTTTTATTATCTGTTCCCAAACAAATAATAGCCTTAACCTTTTCATTTACAAACTGAAATAGCTCTTGGTAATTATTTCCCTTATCAACACCTCCTACAATCCAAACCGTAGGCGCATCCATAGTTTCTAATGCGAAATAAGTAGCATTAACGTTTGTTGCTTTTGAGTCATTGATATATTGCACTTTATTTATTTTAAGTACATTTTCCAAACGATGCTCAACACCTTGAAAATTTTCTAAGCTCTCACGTATCGTCTGTTTTCTAATCTTTAACAAATGCGCTACTGTTGATGCAGCCATTGCATTTTTAATATTGTGCTTACCTTCTAATGCTAAATTCTTTGTTGGCATAATTATCTGGTTGTTATCTATTGTTATTTTTATATTCTCTTTATCTAAATACGCTCCATTTTCAATGATTTTAGTCAATGAAAAAGGCAATAATGTGGATTGAACAGGATGCTTTTCTAACCAATCTAAAATAACCTCATCGTCACCGTCGTAAATGAAGTAATCGTCTTTAGTTTGATTTTCTACAATCCTAAATTTTGAGGCAATATACTTATCAAACTGATACTCATATCTATCTAAATGATCTGGTGTTATATTGGTTAACACAGCGATATGTGGTTTAAAGCCAATAATATCATCCAATTGAAAACTACTAATCTCCAATACGTAGTTTTTATAATCGTGTTCTAAAATTTGCCTTGCGAAACTATCTCCAATATTTCCCGCCAACCCAACACTCAAATCATGCTTTAGCAAGTGATGTGTTAATATTGCTGTGGTTGTCTTACCATTGCTTCCTGTAATCCCTACAAGCGTTGCATTGGTGAATTTGGACGCAAATTCAATTTCAGAAACTACAGCTACTCCATGGGCTCTAATTTGCTGTATTAGTGCTACTGTATCAGGAATACCTGGGCTTTTCATGACGATGTTTGCATTTAGAATTCTTTCTTCGGAATGCATTCCATCCTCAAATTCAATCTCATTATGTATAAGAACGTGTTTGTACTTGTCTTTTATTAATCCTTTATCAGAAACAAAAACATCATAGCCTTTTGCTTGTCCTAAAAGCGCGGTTCCCACACCACTTTCTCCTCCTCCTAATATGACTAATCGTTGTTTTTTCAATCTTTATTCTTGTGGTTCCCACTAAAGTAAGCCCCTATTGATTCTTTTTTTATTAATTCCTCTACGCACAAAAATATACTATCTAATTTTCAAGGTCACAACAGATATAATCGCCAACAGTATTCCTACAATCCAAAATCGCGTCACTATTTTACTTTCGTGATATCCTGATTTTTGATAGTGATGGTGTAAAGGCGACATTTTAAAAATGCGTCGGCCTTCACCAAATTTATTTCTTGTGTATTTGAAATAACTTACTTGCATCATAACTGATAAATTTTCAGCTAAAAATATTCCGCACAATACAGGAATAAGCCATTCTTTTCGAACAGCAATAGCAATAACCGCTATAATTCCTCCAATAGTCAAACTTCCCGTATCACCCATAAAAACTTGAGCTGGATATGCATTGTACCATAAAAACCCAATCAAAGCACCTACAAACGCAGCAATATATATCGTAATTTCCTCAACTCTAGGTATATACATTATATTCAAATAATCAGAGAAAATGATGTTACCAGACACCCATGCAAACACACCTAAAGTGAGCACTATTATTGCGGAAGTGCCCGCTGCCAATCCATCTATTCCATCTGTAAGATTAGCACCATTTGAAACTGCTGTAATTATAAATATACACGCCAGAATAAAAATGATCCAAGCATATTTTGATAAACCTGGACTAATCCAAGTAATTAAATCAGCATAGTCAAACTCATTACTTTTCATAAACGGAATCGTCGTCTTTGTTGATTTCGCTTCATCTTTAAACAACTGTGATGGTGACATATTTGGACTCTCTGCTAATAAGATATTTTGCTGTTCTTGTGGCAGTTTTTCTTTTATAGTCACATCATCATGAACATACATGGTTGCGCCTACAATAATCCCCAAACCTACCTGACCTAAAACCTTAAAACGACCTTTTAAACCTTCCTTATTGTTTCTAAATTTTTTGATATAATCATCAATAAACCCTATGGTTCCCATCCAAAGCGTAGTTACAATTAAAAGAATGATATAGATGTTTTCAAGTTTAGCTAATAATAAAACAGGGATCAAAGTCGCCAAAATGATAATAATCCCTCCCATTGTTGGGGTTCCAGCTTTTTCAACCTGACCTTCAAGACCCAAATCACGAATAGTTTCGCCCACTTGCTGTTTTTGAAGAAAACGAATAATACGCTTACCAAAAATTGTAGAAATCAATAAGGATAGAATAATAGCTATAGCAGCTCTAAAGGTTAAAAACCCAAAAAGAGATGCTCCAGGAATCTGAAACTGTTCTTCTAAATATTCAAATAAGTAGTATAACATTGGCTTCTTATTTTTGTAATTGTTTTAAAAATTCTTTTACTGTTTTGAAATCATCAAAATCAAAGCGCTCTCCTTTTATTTCTTGGTAGGTTTCATGACCTTTTCCAGCAATTATGATGATGTCATTAGGATTAGCTAATTGGCAAGCGGTTTTTATAGCTTGCTTTCTATCCACAATAGACATTGTTTTTTTAAAATTTTGAGGTTCCACACCTTTTTCAATATCCTCGATAATGGCTTCTGGAATTTCACTTCTAGGGTTATCACTAGTAAAAATCACTTTAGTACTCAATGCCGAAGCGATATGCCCCATCTTTGGACGTTTAGAAGTATCTCGATCTCCGCCACAACCAACGACCGTAATGAGTTGCTCATTCTTGGTGCGAATATTATTTATAGTTTCTAATACATTTTTAAGCGCATCTGGTGTATGTGCGTAATCTACAATAGCAGTAATTTTTTCTTCTGAAATGAGATACTCAAAGCGACCGCTTACACTTTCTAATTCGCTAATCAACCTTAAAATCTCTACTTTTTCAAGACCTAGCAAATCTGCTGCACCATAAATAGCACTGATATTATACGCATTAAAATCACCGATTAATCGTGTCCATAATTCGCTTCCATTCAGCTTAAGTAGCAAGCCACTAAACTCATTTTCTAAAACCTGTGCTTTATAATCTGCGTAGGTTTTTAGTGCGTAAGAATACGTTTTAGCTTTCGTGTTTTGAAGCATTACTGAACCGTTTTTATCATCTATATTCACTAAAGCGAAAGCACTTTTTTGAAGGTTATCAAAAAATGATTTTTTAACATCCCTGTACTCAGCAAATGTGTCATGATAATCTAGGTGATCATGTGAAAGGTTGGTGAAGATTCCACCTTCAAAATGTAAACCATGAGTTCGTTTTTGATGAATCCCATGAGAACTCACTTCCATAAAGCAAAATTCAACACCAGCGTCATTCATCAGTTTTAGATACCTATTAATAGTCAAGGAATCTGGAGTGGTATGCGTTGCTTTATATTCGATAGTATCTACCATAATTTTCACGGTAGACAATAAACCTACTTTATAGCCAGCCTTCTTAAATAATTGATAAAGAAGGGTTGCTATAGTCGTCTTACCGTTAGTACCAGTAACACCAACTAAGCGTAAATTTTCCGAAGGATTTCCGAAGATATTAGACGCCATATAGGCTAAAGCTTCATTGCTGTCTTCTACTTCTATATATGTTACGCCCTCTATTAAATGATCTGGAAGCGTTTCACAAACAACTACAATTACACCTTGCTCAATGACTGCATCTATAAACTGATGACCATCAACATTGGTGCCTTTTATAGCAATAAACACATCGTCTGTTGAGACTTGACGAGAATCAAAATGCAAGTTATTGACAACTACACTTGTATTGCCTACGACTGCATTTATGGTAACCTTGTATAATATGTCTTTTAATTGTGTCATTATGTTCTTAAAACAATAATTTGGTTTGGTTTTATTTTTAAACCTTTATTAATAGACTGCGACTTCACGGTCCCAGTGCCTTCCATGTTTACCTTAAGCCCCATATTTTCTAATAATGCTAAAGCATCCATTGCTGGAAGCCCAACAACATTTGGCATTATCCTTTTATGGAGTTGCGCTGTTTTATAAAAGAACTCGTACTGCTCGTCTATTTTTTCATCTACAACTTCTAAAGATTCTAGCTCATCGATTAAAGGTGTTTCTGTATATATTTTTTTGGCTATTCTTTTAAACACAGGCCCAGCAACATCTGCACCATAAATTCCAATTTTTGTACTTGGCTTATGTATGACTACTATGCAAGAATACTTTGGATTGTCTGCCGGAAAATAACCAGCAAAAGATGATATGTACTTTCTATCTTTTCTCCATTCTTCAGCATTATTATATTCTGTTCTTGCAGTCCCTGTTTTCCCTGCCATTGAGAAATTTTTAGAGTACATACGATTTCCAGTTCCTCTAACTACGACGTTCTTCAAAATCTCCCTAATTTCTCCCAAAGTTTTATCTGAACATATTTTTTGATTAATCACTTCTTTTTCAAAAGTCTCTACCTCTCTATCAAACTCTTTTACTGCGTTTATAAATCGTGGTCTCAACATTTCTCCATTATTAGCAATGGCATTATAAAATGTCAATGTTTGCAATGGTGTCATTCTTAAATTATAACCGTAAGCCATAGAGGGTAATGCATTTTTACTCCAGATAGCATCTCCAGGTTCTGGAATTACTGGTTTCCCTTCCCCTATAATTGATATTCCAAGAGTATCATGAAGTTTCCAACTTTTAAGGCGGTTAATAAATTTCTTAGGTTGTTTTGAGTAATTGTCATCAATAAGAGTCGCTAAACCAATATTTGATGACACTTCCAAAGCTCTTGCTGCAGAAATCTCACCATAACCTCTAGAATCAGTTATCGTTCTACCGTAGAAGCGTTTACTCCCCCTTTTTGTATCAACCATAGTCGAGGTGTCAATAACTTTGTCTTCTAAAGCAGCCATAAATGCCATAACTTTAAATGTAGATCCAGGTTCGTGACTTTCTCCTACCGCATAATTAAGGCGCTCATAATAACTACCACTTTTGCTTCTACCCAAGTTTGAAATCGCTTTAATTTCTCCCGTCTTCACATCCATGACTACTGCACAACCATGATCTGCCTCATATTTTTCTAGTTGCCCTAAAAGTGAGTAATGTGCTATATCTTGAATATTAACATCTATAGTAGTATATACATCATAACCATCTTGTGGCTCTACTTGATCATAATCCACGATAGGTTTCCACTTTCGGTTTCCTATTTTTTGCATCAATCGTTTGCCATTGGTACCTCGTAGATATTTTTTTCCGAAGTAGCCATCAATTCCTGGTCGGGTTACATTTCCGTCTTCATCAATTTTCTCGTAACCAATAGTTCGCTCTGCTATACCACCCATTGGATGGTCTCGCTTTTCTTCTTGAGTAACGATTAATCCACCTTTAATAGCACCTAGGTTCAACATTGGGAAATTGCGAATCCTGATATAATCAGAGTAGCTAATATCGCGGGCTAACAAGAAATATCTATTCTTGTCCAACCTTGCTTTTTTAATTCTGTTTAAATGATAACTACTAGATTTTCCTGAATACTGAGACAGAGAATCTGCCAATGGTTTTACAAGGCTATTGAATAGTCCCTTTTTTGGCTGAATAGCATCTATTCTAATATCATATTTAGGAATTGAGGTGGCTAATAAACTGCCATCTGCCGAATACACATTACCTCTATTTGCTGGAATATCTTTATTTTGACTGGTGCGCTCCTCTGCCAATTCTCTATAGGCATCACCTTGAACAAACTGAATGGTGCACAACTTAAACACCACAGCAATTGCGAAGACAAACATACTGCCAGCCACGAAATATAATCTGTTTAATATGTTAGTTTCGGTTATTGCCACGCTATCAATTCTGTCTTTTAACTTTTATTTTTATTGGCGGATTTTCTGAAATCATTAATCCTTTTTTCTTCATTTCAATTTCTATTTGAGATGCTTTTTTAAGCCTCATCAAAGTCCCTCTGCCATCTACAAATTGAGATCTCAAATCTTTTGCTTCATTTTTTAGTCTTGCAATTTCATAGACCTTTTGATCTGCACTATGAGAACTCGCAATCATTATAATAGCTAAGACCGAAATAAAAATGATAATTCTCCAATTCTTGAAGGAGTCATCACTCACTAAAAATTTACCTCTTAATATGCTGTAAATATTTTTCCTCATAACTTCTCAGCAATACGAAGCTTTGCACTTCTTGCCCTATTATTTAACTTTATCTCTTCTTTTGTTGGAATAATTAAGCCTCCAACTTTTCTAAGTGGTACTTCAAAATTCCCAAAGACGTCTCGATCAGGCTCTCCCTCAAATAAACCATTTCTAATAAATCGCTTTACCAATCTATCTTCTAAAGAATGGTATGAAATCATACTTATACGACCTCCTTTAACCAAAATATCTGGAGTTTGTTTTAAAAAAGCTTTCAGCGCTTCAATTTCTTGATTTACTTCTATACGAATCGCTTGATAGATTTGAGCTAAAACTTTGTTTTCTCTCTGATGATTAAGAAATTGCTTAAGTGCTAACTTTAATTGTTCACTCGTTTTTATTTCATTTTCCTTTCGCGCCATTACAATTGCACTTGCCATCGCTGGTGCCTGCCTTAATTCTCCATATTGAAGCAAGACATGCTTGATTTGCTCCTCATCATAATTATTAATCACATTAAATGCAGACACACTATCATCTTGATTCATGCGCATATCTAAGTCAGCTTCAAAACGTGTTGAAAACCCGCGTTCGGCAACATCAAATTGATGTGACGACACTCCAAAATCTGCTAAAACTCCGTCCACCTGTTTAGCCCCATGAAATCTTAGAAAGCGCTTAACGTATTTAAAATTTTCATTAATTAATGTAAAACGATCATCGTCAATTATATTTAAAAGCGCGTCTTTATCTTGATCAAAAGCAAATAACTTTCCGTTAGGACCTAATTGTTTTAATATTTCTTTACTGTGACCACCACCTCCAAAGGTGACATCAACGTAAATCCCGTCAGGCTTAACATTTAAGCCTTTGACTGTTTCTTCTAATAATACTGGTTTATGATAGTCCATCGTCATCGTCTTGCCCCATTACTTCTTCCGCTAGATCTGCAAAGTCCCCTGTTGCGTCATCAACTGCTTTCTCGTAGTTATCTTTGTCCCAAATTTCAATGATGTTGATTGCAGATGACACCACAATATCCTTTGTTATTCCAGAAAAAGCCACGAGATCTTTTGGGATTAATAATCGTCCTGCAGCATCCACTTCAACTTGTTTTAATCCTGCTGTAAAACGACGAATAAAATCATTGTTTTTCTTTTTGAATCTATTGAGTTTATTGACCTTTTGCATCAAAATCTCCCATTCTGTCATAGGATACAACTCCAAACATGGCTGAAACACAGCTCGCTTAAGCACGAAACCATTTTGCAGCACAGGAAGCAACTGCTTTTTTATCGCAGCAGGCAACATGAGCCTTCCTTTGGCATCAACTTTACACTCGTATGTTCCTATTAACGGGTTCAAAATGACTGATTTACTTAAAGTAACGGTTATGTTTCAAAGATATTGAAAAATATACCACTTTTTACCACTATACTCCACATTTGTTGATAAGTAAATAATCTGTACAAGTTTAAAGTCTTCATGTTTCCGAATAAAAAACCACAAAACACTTACTATCAAGGCACTAATTTTGAAATTCAAACGCGTGTAATATTTGTTAATATCTACAGTTACAAGAATCTTTGGAGGACGAAATAATGTTAAATGTTTTAATTGAATTACCTATATTTGTTTTTAAGCAAAATGATTAACTATTAATGGCACATCGTTTAAAAAAGGAGAAGAATTACAGTTATATTGAGGTAGGAGAAGGCAAACCGTTAATCGTTTTACATGGGTTAATGGGTGGTTTGAGTAACTTTGATGCTGTAACAGAATATTTTAGTAAAAAAGGATATAAGGTTATTATACCTGAGTTACCAATTTACAGCATGTCGTTGATCAAAACGAATGTGAAGAATTTTGCTAAATATTTGCATGATTTTATAGAATTCCTAGGATTTGAGGAGGTTATTTTACTTGGAAACTCGCTTGGTGGACATATTGGTTTGTATCATACAAAATTATATCCTAAAAAAGTGAAAGCGCTTATTATTACTGGAAGTTCTGGTTTATATGAAAGTGCAATGGGTGGAGGTTACACAAAACGTGGCGACTATGAAGTTATTAAGAAAAAAGCACAAGATGTATTTTATGACCCTGCAATTGCTACGAAAGACATCGTTGATGAAGTTTACGAAACTGTAAATGATAGAAATAAGCTTATAAAAACTCTAGCCATCGCAAAAAGTGCAATACGACACAATATGTCTAGTGATTTACCAAAAATGACATTACCTGTTTGCATTATTTGGGGCAAAAATGATGGTGTTACACCTCCAGAAGTTGCGACTGAATTTAATGAATTATTACCAAATTCTGATTTATTTTGGATTGACAAATGTGGTCATGCTGCTATGATGGAGCATCCTCATGAGTTTAATCGAATTTTAAATGATTGGATGGTTAGCAAGAACCTATAGTTCTAAAAACTACAAATTAAAATCACAAAGTATCGCCTATTGATACTCTAACTAAAAAGAGATTCCCGTTTTCAAGGGAACTGAAGATGAAAATTAAAACAGCCGAATTTATAGTAAGTAATTCTGAAGTGGACAAATGTCCAAAAGATCAGATACCAGAGTATGCTTTTATTGGACGAAGTAATGTTGGGAAATCGTCGTTAATCAATATGATTACCAATCATAAAAACTTAGCAAAAACATCTGGAAGACCAGGGAAAACACAGCTGATTAACCATTTCTTAATTAATAAAGAGTGGTTTTTGGTGGATTTACCGGGTTATGGATATGCAAAAGTTTCTAAAACTGCAAAACGAAAATTCCAAAAGTTTATCACTAATTATTTTGAGAAGCGCCTTCAATTAGTTTCAGCTTTTGTGCTCGTAGATATTAGACATGAGCCTCAAAAAATCGATTTGGAGTTTATGGAATATTTGGGTGTTAGTGAAATTCCGTTTTCCATAATCTTCACAAAAGCAGATAAACTAAAACCTATGGCTATTGAACGTAATGTTGCAGCCTATTGTGAAAAGCTACTGGAAACTTGGGAGGATGTACCGAAGCATTTTGTAACCTCATCATCAAAAACTATTGGAAGAGACGAAGTTTTACAGTACATACAGGATACAAACACAGAAATTAAGGCTATGAACTAAATTCTAAAACTTGAAGGTTAATTTTCTCATTATTGGAGCTGCTAAATCAGCTACTACCAGTTTAAGTGATGGGCTCGCTCAACATCCAGATATTTGTTTTAGCCAACCCAAAGAACCTCAGTTTTTCAGCAAAACAAATTGGAGACACCATATTTCAGCGTACCATGCTTTATTTACAAGCAAAGCAAAATTATATGGTGAAGGCTCTACAAATTACACCAAATACCCTTCATTTAATAAGCAGATACACACAGATATTTTTGAGTATAATCCTGAGATGAAACTCATTTACATCATGCGAAATCCTATTGATCGTATTACTTCTCATTATACCCACACTTACAACAGAGGCTATGAGCATATGCAAGATATAAACGAGGCTGTTTTTCAAAACGAGCACTATATTTCTACGTCTAAATATGCCAAACAAATAATCCCTTACATTGAGCAATTTGGCAAAGAACACGTGCTGCTTTTATTTTTTGAAGATTTTATTACTCAGCCTCAAGAAGTTTTGAATACCGTTTATAGATTTCTTAAAATTGATCAATTAGATATTGACATATCATCAATAAATAGTAATAAAAGCTTTAATAGACACGTCTTACATTACAAATACGACAATCCTAAAACCATTTGGGAGAAGTTAAAAAAAGTTGGATTAATTATTAAAAATTACTTCAATAGAGACTTTATAGATTCAAAACCTAAATTGACTGGAGCAACGAAAAAACATATTATTAATGACGTTACTGATGATATTCGTGCTATTGAAAAACTAACAAATAGAGACCTGTCTAAATGGCTAGAGTATTAAGTCTTAACATCCAAAGCATCTCGCAACGCATTACCTACCAACATAAACGCCATAACTAATACCATTATACAAACGCCTGGAATTAGCGCTAAAAATGGTTTCCCTAGAATAATATAATTGTAATGATCTTTTATCATGGCTCCCCAACTCGCCATTGGTGGTTGTGCTCCAATACCTAGAAAACTTAATCCGCTTTCAATAAGAATTGCTGCTGCAAAATTAGCTGCCGAAATCACAATAATTGGCGCCATAATATTTGGTAAGATATGTTTTGTAATAATCCTATAATCATTAAAACCTAAAGCTCGAGCTGCAGTGACATACTGCATTTCTTTAGCACTTATAATTTGACCTCTTACGACTCTGGCGACTTCAACCCACATGGTCAAACCCACTGCAATAAAAACTTGCCAAAACCCTTTACCTAGTGCTAAAGTAATAGCTATGACTAGTAACAATGTTGGGATAGACCAAGTGACATTAATAATCCACATGATAAACGCATCTATTTTCCCTCCATAGTATCCTGCTATACTTCCGAAGAAAATACCAATAATTAGCGAGATAAACACTGCAACAAACCCTATAGAAAAGGAAATTCTAGAACCTACTAAGACCCGACTGAGAAGATCGCGTCCGTATTTATCTGTTCCGAAGAGAAAGCTTTTATTTTCAATATAGGAGTTATAATCGTTGTTTGGAAAGACACTTAAATCTACTGCCTTATCTGCACCTATCAATCCATCTGACGCGTATTCAGTATAAAACAGTGTTGTATTCTCTATAGTGTATTTTGAAATAGGGATTTCCGAATCGCTACTTTGTGTTCCAAATAATAATTTGGAAACTACAGACTGGTGGTTATCAATTTCCGAAGGAATAGTAAGCATTTGCACTTCAAAACCGGGACGTTGCGAATGGATTGATAAATGCATTTCATTTGCATTTTGAGAATCATCTGGAGCAATCATATAAGCGAACAGCGACATGACACCAATGATCAAAATTAACCAAAAACTCAAAACGCCCCAAAAGTTCTTTTTGAACTTTCGGAGCGCCAATTTTGATAATGAGTCACTAGTGTTACTCATTTTAATTTTTTACCGACGTGGCAACCTTTTTAATATCATAACTCATTTTGAGATCATTTAATACGTTAAGCGCCTCTTCAATATAAACATCTTTACTAAGTGTTTTGTGCCAGCGATCGCGCTTTTCCATCAAAACAGAATCCTTATCCATTAATTTTAACTCATAAGGTAAAGACTGAAATGTAAGATTGGTTTTGTAATCAGATAATTTATCAAAACGCTTAGACTCTTCTTGATTGATATCTAAATTCTTTTTATAATCGTCGTAGTTAAGTGAATACACTTCTCTATCCCTAATACTTTTTACCCATTGTGCATTAGCATCTATGAGTTTTAATTGCTCGTTTGCAGTTATACGCTCTTTGCTTTTTGCAATGGTCGTGTCATAATCGAAATAATTACCCCAAGCTGTATATTCTGCTGGTTCAATCTTATCCCAAGGCAAAGGGTTTTCTTGATTTTTTTCTCCGATATCAATATAGCTATAGCGGTCTGGAACAACAACATCACTCTTCACACCTTCTAGCTGTGTAGAGCCACCATTAATTCTATAAAATTTTTGGATCGTATATTTTAAAGCACCCATGTCACCTTCATTATTCTGTCTTATCATACGGTTTAAGTCCAATACGGTTTGTACGGTTCCTTTCCCAAATGTTTGCTTACTACCAATAACAATTGCTCTTTTATAATCTTGCATTGCTGCGGCTAAAATCTCAGAAGCTGAGGCTGATAATTCATTTACCAAAATCACTAACGGTCCATCCCAAACAATAGATTTATCTCTATCATTTCTAATTTCTCTTGGCTCTCCAGCATTTTTAATCTGTACAATTGGACCTTCTTTTATAAATAGTCCGCCCATGTCGATTACAGTTTGTAAAGACCCTCCGCCATTATTTCGCAAATCAAGCACGATACCTTCTACACCTTCATCTTTTAAACGTTCTAATTCCAATTTAATATCTGATGCCGCGTTACGTTTATTATAGTCTTCAAAATCGACATAAAACTTAGGTAAATTTATAACTCCAAATTTCTTATCGCCTTTGATTACTGTAGATGACTTAGCATATGTTTCTTCTAACTCCACAATATCTCTCGTAATTGTGATATCCTTTATAACACCATCAACTTTTTTAACCGTTAATATAACATCTGTTCCCTTTGGTCCTTTGATGAATTTAATAGCATCTGCTAAACGCATACCAACAATATTGATAGCTTCTGTTTCGTCCTCTTGGCGTACTTTCGTGATTTGATCACCAACTTCTAATTCGTTTTGTCTCCAAGCCGGGCCTCCACTTATAATTTCATTTACAATTGTAGCATCCATCTTTGGTTGAAGTCTTGCTCCAATCCCTTCAAATTTTCCTGAAATAGCGACGTCAAAACGATCTTTATCTTCTGGAGCATAATAGAATGTATGTGGATCAAACTCTTCTACAATAGCATTGATATACACCGAAAAATAATCTTTACGCTGTCTATCTTCTATAAAACTATAAAGTTCATCCAATGACTTTTGTGTCGCATCTCGAGCTTCACCCTCTAATTCTTTTGCAGATTTCTTTGCTATGTCGGCATTCTCTTTTTTAAGCTCCTCCCACGAAGCATCACTCATGCCTTCGTTAGTCAAATCATTATTTTTAGCAAACTCTTGATCACTCAATAAGTCATCGTAATTTGCAATCGAAGAAAATTTGAGTTGCTGTCTCCAACGTTCTTTCATTTCCTTTTTTGAACCGACGTAGTCTAATTTCTCGTAGTCTGTAGAAATATTTTCATTTACAGAAAAATCAAATGGTTTAGAAAGCACATCCGTATAAATTTCTTTGGATTCTGAAATACGCTCTAAGTAACGCTCGTGCGTCAAATTAAAAAACGATAAATCATAAGCCTTAATTTGATCATCTAAAAGCGTTTTATAGGCTTCAAATTCCTTAATATCAGAGGTGTAAAAATAACGCTTAAATGGGTCTAACTGCTCTAAATAATCAGAGAAAACTTCTTCTGAAAACTGGTCATTAATTTCTTGCGGACTAAAATGCGCTTGCTCTAGGACATACGTTATCAACTGAAGTAATAATTTGTCTTTATTAGGGTCTTGAAATTTTTTCGTGGTAAAACTGCATGAAGCAAAAGCTAAAAGCAAAACTAGTAGCGACAGTTTATAATTCCTCTTCATCATATGAATCATATTTTAAATGTAAATTGTAGTAACCTATTATAATGTAAGGTTAATAGAACATATAGATTATTTACATAATTTCTACTAAAGTAAAAGAAAAAACCGTGCCAATAAAATGAGAAGCTAATAATTTTTTGTTAAACCTTTATTTATAGGAATTTCAAGCGTCTTTGCGTATTTTAGCGGTAGCAAATTATCTGTAAAAAACAAGTCCATTATATGTCTAAAAAGCCACTAATTTTAGTAACCAATGATGACGGGATAACAGCTCCAGGAGTTAGAGCTCTAATTGAAGTTATGAACACCATTGGTGACGTTGTTGTTGTTGCTCCCGATAGTCCGCAGAGTGGCATGGGACACGCCATTACCATAAACTCCACCCTTCATATTGAAAAAGTAACCATAGACGGTGGGAATCAAGAAGAATACAGCTGCTCTGGTACTCCTGCCGACTGCGTTAAACTTGGCGTGAAGCAAATTTTAGACAGACGCCCAGATTTGTGCGGTTCTGGAATAAATCATGGCTCAAACTCCTCAATAAATGTAATTTATTCTGGCACCATGAGTGCAGCGATAGAAGCTGGTGTGGAAGGGATTCCTGCTATTGGATTTTCATTGTGTGATTATAATTGGAGTGCAAATTTTGAACATTGTAAAACGTATATAAAAACTATTGCGGAGAATGTTTTAAAAAATGGTCTAGACACTGGAACCGTCTTAAATGTCAACTTCCCTAATCTAGAAAAGAAAGCGATCAAAGGCATTAAAATTTGTAGACAAGCTAAAGCCAATTGGGAAGAAGAATTTGACAAGCGTCAAAACCCTTTTGGTAAAGATTATTACTGGCTTACGGGTAAATTTGTAAATTTAGACAAAGGTGAAGATACAGATGAATGGGCTTTAGCACATGGCTATGTTTCTGTTGTACCAGTTCAATTTGATTTAACTGCACATCATAGTATTCAAAAATTAAACACATGGACTTTTAATGAAAAATAAAGACACACTCATTGGTATCATCATAGGATTAGTTTGCAGTATTGTAGGACTAATTTTGGTTCTTTTGTTCTTCGGAAATGGAAACTCTTTAAAGGATTCGCTTCAAATCGCACTTCATCAAGGTGTTTTTACTAAATTGATGAGTATGGGAGCAATATTGAATCTAGGCGCCTTTTTCTTATTTATACAAACAAATCAAGATTCTAGAGCCAAAGGTGTACTTATTGCGACTATAATTGTGGCTGTTGCAACCTTAATTATTAGGTTTATTTAAGATGAATTGAAGGTTAAAAAAAAAGCATAACAAAAGCGATATCGACCAATATAAGTACCAATAGCGAACACCATGTGACCGCTAAAAAACAATAATATAAACACATGAAATATTACATCATAGCTGGCGAAGCCTCTGGAGATCTTCATGCGTCCAATTTAATGAAAGCATTATATCAACAAGATGTAAATGCAGATATTAGATTTTGGGGTGGTGACTTAATGCAAGCTGTTGGTGGCACTTTAGTAAAACACTATAAAGAACGTCAGTTTATGGGTTTTGCTGAAGTAGTTATGAATCTTAGAAAAGTTCTAGGCCACATAAAACTATGCAAGTCTGATATTGAAAAATTCAAACCAGATGTCATTATTTTCATTGATAACTCTGGTTTTAATCTACGCATAGCCAAATGGGCCAAAGCACTCAAGTATAAAACCCATTATTATATTTCACCACAAGTCTGGGCATCAAGAGCAGGTCGTGTCGAAAAAATCAAAGAAGATGTGGATGCCATGTATGTCATTCTTCCGTTTGAGAAAGAATTTTATGCCAAATATAAGTATGAGGTTCATTTTGTTGGTCACCCGTTAATTGATGCCATCGCAGATAGAACTCAAGTCAATCCGTTTCAATTTAGAGACGAACATAATTTATCTGAAAAACCAAT
Source organism: Psychroserpens sp. (assembly GCA_034111845.1). Taxonomy (GTDB): domain Bacteria; phylum Bacteroidota; class Bacteroidia; order Flavobacteriales; family Flavobacteriaceae; genus Psychroserpens. Next base: position 24,316 of record JAWUWM010000016.1, read on the forward strand.
TATAGCACTTCTTCCCGGAAGCCGAAAGCAAGAAATCACAAAAATGCTTGGCGTGATGCTCAGTCTTGTTGATGATTTCGCAGACTATCAATTTGTAATTGCAGGTGCTCCAAGTCAGGATTTTGAGTTTTATAAGCCATTTATCAAACAAGACAATGTTGCGTTTATATCTAATAAAACTTATGACTTATTAAGCGTGTCTACTGCAGCTTTGGTAACTTCTGGCACCGCTACATTGGAAGCCGCACTTTTTAAAGTGCCACAAGTGGTGTGTTATAAAGCTAATGCTATTTCATATCAGATTGCAAAACGTATTATTACACTAAAGTTTATTTCATTGGTGAATCTTATTATGGATCGCGAAGTGGTGACCGAGTTAATTCAAGGCGACTTAAATACCAATCGACTTAAAAAGGAATTGACGAGAATATTAGATGAAGATATTCGCAAAAAACTCTTTAGTGATTATTATGATTTAGAGAAAAAATTAGGAGGCAAAGGTGCTAGTGAGAAGACTGCCACGTTGATTTATGAAAATACCTGCAACAAATTATAAAAATAAGAACCAAAATTATCAGAACGTAAAATATCGCTCAAAGGTGTCAGTATTAATATCATTACCATTATACAAATTACAATTTTTCTTGAGAGCGCTATCTTTTTTATATTAACGTGCATTTCCTCAAAACCAAAAGTGTATTGTTCTAGTTCTAATTTATCCTCTATCGGAAATCTCAAAGGTTCCTTATTGAATATCTTATTGATTGCAAGAAAGAATACAATCACTCCGAGCATTATCAAAACGCCAACTATAGAAATATATTCAAATCTTTACCAAGGGAACGGTCCAACACTATATGTAGAAAATAAATTCATGTTTTAAATTTTAATTCAAATTAAATTTACAACAACTACTTTTGAGTTCTCTAAATTGCCCTAAAAAAGGATCAAAAAGCAAATCTAACGCTAAAAAATATAAGTTGTACATAAGATTGTTGAAAACCCAAAGGGTATTTCTATGTCAAGGTCTCTTAATTCTATATTTTTAGCCTTTATCTAAAAGCATACATGAAAAAAATTGTCCTCGTTCTTATATTAAGTTTCTTTTTTGCGAGTTGTAATTCGTCTAAACGCGTTGCTACCAAAAAAACAAAAACCTCAAAGATCACAAAAAAAGGTAATTCATCCCCTTCTGCTGCAACACCTAAACAAGTGGTAAGCATTATTAAGCATGCTAAAAGTTTCAAAGGCACGCGCTACAAATATGGAGGCACTACAAAAAGAGGTATGGATTGTTCTGGTCTCATAGTCACAGCCTTCAAAAAAGAAGATATCCTATTACCAAGAACTACAGCAGATTTATCAAAACGTGGGGATTGGATTGACGTTAAAAAAGTAAAAGAGGGTGATTTATTATTTTTTGCAACGAAAAAAAACAACAGAAAGATTAATCATGTTGGCATTGTAACCTCTAGCAGACCTGGTCATGTCGAATTTATTCATGCCTCCTCTAGCAGAGGTGTCATGATATCAAACCTAGCAGAAAAATACTGGTATCTTGCTTATGTTCAAGCAAGAAGAGTGCTGTAACCAATTATTTTTGTAACTTCTAATCATGAAGTTACTCAACTTTACAATTATTAAGCTTACCTGTTGTATTATTTTAGGCATTTTAATTGCTGAGTATATTACGGTTTCACTTTATACTTCCATATACACGTCGTTCATTTTAGTTTGTTTATTAGCGGTTGTGTTTTTCATAAATAGAACCCACTTACATAAGACCATTTGGTTTGGACTCATCACAATTGTAACGACCATAAGTTTGGGTGTTTTGGTATACAATACTCATAATCAAAGCAACTTCAAGAATCATTATAGTCAGCACATTTCCGAAGCACATCAAAAATCTGTGTCCATTGTATTTAAAATTAGAGAGCATTTAAAATCCGGGAATTATAATGATAAATATATCGTAGATATTATCAAAGTAAACGGTAAAAAGGTAACCGGAAAATCACTATTTAATATAAGAAGAGATTCTACCAATACTCCGCATAAAATTGATGACGCTTTAATGGTGACCGAAACATTTAAAGCCTTCACAAAACCCAAAAACCCAAACCAATTTGACTACGGAAATTATCTACGCAAGCAATATGTACATCATCAAATATTTACACAAAGCGCATCTGTTGTTTCCCTAGAATCAAAGCGCTCTTCAATCTTTGGTTATGCTGATGGGATTAGAACCCATATTAATAAAAAGCTCCAAAACTACAATTTTAAACCTGAAGAATTGGCAATCATAAACGCTCTAATTCTAGGCCAACGACAAGACATGACTAAAGAAATTTATGAAAGTTATACCGATGCTGGTGCGATACATATTCTCGCAGTATCCGGATTACACGTTGGACTTATACTCTTGTTACTTACCGTTGGCCTAAAACCAATTGAACAGCTTAAAAACGGTAAAATAATTAAGGTTATCCTCATTCTAATTTTATTATGGTCATTTGCCATTATTGCGGGTTTATCTGCTTCTGTAACTCGAGCGGTAACCATGTTTAGTATTGTTGCCATTGCTATGCATAAAAAACGCCCTACAAACATTTTTAATACACTTGCTATCTCCATGTTTGTCTTGCTCTTAGTAAAACCCATGTTTCTATTCGATGTGGGGTTTCAATTGAGTTATTTAGCAGTTTTAGCCATCGTTTCTATACAACCGCTACTCTATAAATTATGGCAACCGCATTGGAAGGTTATTGATTATTTCTGGCAGATCTTTACGGTTACCCTTGCTGCCCAGTTTGGTGTTGTACCATTGAGTCTGTATTACTTTCACCAATTCCCCAGTCTGTTTTTTGTTTCCAATTTGGCGATTATTCCATTTTTAGGTCTCATTTTGGGACTAGGTATTTTAGTCATCGTGTTAGCCGTTTTAAACACACTACCTCAGTTTTTTGCAGACCTATATGGCTATATTATTAGTGGGATGAATATGGTTGTAGGGTGGGTTTCACAACAAGAGGCATTTCTTTTTAAGCATATATCATTCAACGAACTTCAAGTCTTTGCATGTTACCTTTTAATTATAACACTTACGTTTTGGTATAAAAAACCAAATTTCAGAAGACTTGCATTCGTTTTAATCTCCATACTTTGTTTACAAGGCGCTTGGATGTTTACAGATTATCAAAACTCAACTAATACATTTGTCATTTTCCATAAAAGCAGAAAAACCTTAATCGCTCATAAAACGAATGCATCACTTCATACTGCTCATAATCTTGACAGCATATCTTGGTCTCGAAATAAGATTATCACTAATTTTAACGTCGGAAATTTTATAACTACAAACACTTTAGACACCTTAAAATCTGTTTATACCTTTAAAAATAAAACCATTTTGATTATTGATAGTTTAGGGGTTTATAATGTCACAAGCTTTACGCCTGATTATGTTTTACTGTGTAATTCACCTAGAATAAATATAGAGCGAATGATAGATTCTATTCACCCAAGACATATCATAGCCGATGGAAGCAATTATACATCTTATGTAAATCGTTGGAAACAAAGTTGTCTAAAACGAAAACTCCCTTTCCACCATACAGGTAAAAAGGGAGCCTTTATTATTAAGTGATATAGGTTTACTACTCTTGAAATTCTGGCTTAAACTCTTTGCAATAGATATTAAATTGTTCGTTACTTGTTATATCCTTGTAGTCATTTGAGTGAAACAATTTTAAATACAATTCTATTTGCTGCGGCTTCATATAACCACTAATTGGCTGAATCACATTGGCCTCCTCATCAAAATACACGATGGTTGGATACGCTCTAACGCCCAAATGACGAGACAATTCGTGCGCGCTATTTCTTCTCGTTTTAAGTTCTTCTTTGTATCCTGAATTTTTAAATTCTGCACCTTTATAATTCACAACAGAATTACCTTCGGCATTAAACTTCACAGCATAAAAATTCTTGTTGACATATTCAACAACATCGGTATTACTAAATGTGTTTTTATCTAACATTTTACAGGGACCACACCAAACGGTATAGACATCCATCATAATTTTCTTAGGGTTTTTCTTCTGAAGCTCTAAAGCCTCTTCAAACGTCACCCAGTTAATTTTTTGTGATTGGGCTATTGCAGCACTTGATATCATCAAGGCGATTGCAAATAGTAATAGTATTCTCTTCATAATTTGATCTGTTGCAAAAGTTGTTCCGAACTTACAAAAAATGCTCCAAAAGTGGAGCATTTTAAGTTATTTTAACGGATTTTTATCGATTAACGAACACCGTGCATTAGTTTCTTGAGTAGTGGATTTAGTATTATCGAAATAACACCTACACCAATAGGGATCAAAGTAAAAATCAAAAAGAAATGACTTATAGAATATTGCTCACTTATTGAATCAATCATTCCGCCCATTTTTCCTGCAGCTTTTTGACCAATAGCGATAGCCAAATACCAAATCCCAAACATAAAACCAATCATACGACCAGGAACTAGCTTACTCAAATAAGATAAACCCACTGGAGAAATACACAATTCTCCCATAGTATGGAATAAGAAAGCCATTATTAAAAACACCATACTTACAGAAGCTGTTTTTGCACCTTGAGGAACATCTCCTGTTCCATATGATAAGAATGCAAAACCTAAACCCAATAAGACTAAACCAATACCATATTTCATTGCTGCACTAGGATTGTATTTACTTTCCCACCATTTTGAAAATAATGGAGCTAATGTTATAATAAAGAAAGAATTCAAAATCCCAAACCAAGAAGCATCAACTTCATTGCCATCTTGTGAAAATTTATCTATTAATCTAAAAATTACTAAAATCCATAAACCAATAAATGCAATAGCAAGAACGATATTGGACATCCCTATTTTTTTGTATGTTTTCTTAGATAAAAGTATAAGAACCCACGTGATAATAATCAAAGGAACAGTTGTTAATAATAGATCTACAATTTTAAATATCATAGCAGAGCTACCTACTAAACTCCTATCTGTGTAATCTCTAGCAAACAAGGTCATTGACCCAAGCGCTTGCTCAAAAAACGCAAAGAAAAACACTGTAAAGACACCAAAAATAGACACTGCAATAATACGATCTCTAACGATTGGTAAATAGCGAGAAATTCTAGTGACCAATAAAATTAGAAATAATATCAATGCTGTTATGACAACGACATTGGAACCACTCATATCACCTACGGTAAAAGGCAGTAAATTTAATTTCTCAATTTTTTCTAATGGGTCATTAAATAAGTATAACAAACCACCAACAGAAGATAAAAGGATTAAGATTTTATCAAATAGTGTAAAGGGATTGAGTTTCTCAGTTTGCGCAATTTCAGTATTGTCTTCTTTAGGACTTTCCTCATTTATATTTTGAGGCAGTTCTACTTCATGAACTCCAGACGGTTTCCCCCCAATACTTCCAAAAAGATCTTTTGCTAACCAAAATTGAATCAAACCCAATAGCATGAATATTCCAGCTAGTCCAAAACCATAACTCCAACCATAATTTTCTGCTAAATAACCACAAAGCATCATTCCAAAAAAAGCTCCTGCATTAACACCCATATAATAAATAGTATAAGCGCCATCTTTTTTGGATTCTTTACCTTTATACATGTCAGATATCATTGAGGTCATATTTGGCTTAAAAAACCCTGTCCCAATAATCAACAGCCCTAAACCTAAATAAAATGTTGTGGTCGTTTCTAATGCCATAGCCGCATGGCCCAATGTCATAAGTAAACAACCTATAACAACTGCGACTCTATATCCAGTATAATTATCAGCGATCCATCCACCAAGAATTGGCGTAAGGTATAGCAACGAACCATAAGTACCAATGAGAGATAAGGCATTTTCACTAGTCCATCCCCATCCTGCATTACTATCAACTAATGGGGCTGTTAAAAATAATATAAGCAGAATTCGCATTCCGTAGAAAGAAAAGCGCTCCCACATTTCAGTAAAAAAGATCACGAACAGTCCAGCTGGATGACCAATGACTTT
>JAWUWM010000017.1:0-12991 GCA_034111845.1 Psychroserpens sp.
CATCGGCATAACATGATTTCATATACAATCCCCAAATTGGTAAAGCCATTGCTGCACCTTGACCGTAAGTAATGCTTGCAAAGTGCGCTGCGCGATCTTCTGCTCCAACCCAAACACCTGTTACGAGATTAGGAACCATTCCCATAAACCAACCATCACTTTGATTTTGTGTCGTCCCTGTCTTTCCTGCTATTGGATTTGTAAACCCATAAGGATAACCTGTTATAATTTCTTTATAAACGCCTTGATCTGCTCCCCAAGTTCGTCTCAATCTTGCTCCTGAGCCTGACTCTACAACACCTTGCATTAAATTTATAGTGGTATAAGCTACTTCAGCACTTAAAACATCTTTAGTTTCTGGAGTAAATTGGAACAGTACTGTTCCATTTTTATCTTCAATTCGTGTCACCATTACTGGTTTATTATAGACCCCTTTATTAGCAAATGTTGAATACGCTGCCACCATTTCATACACACTAATATCAGGCGTCCCTAAGGCAATTGCAGGCACTATAGGAATATCTGCGGTGATTCCTAAATTTTTAGCCATATCTGCGACAGGTTCTGGACCCACCTTATCCATTAAACGCGCTGTTGCTGTATTAACAGAAAAACCTAAAGCAGCTTTAAGCGTTAAGAACCCATCATATCGACCATCAGAATTTTTTACCGTCCATGGTTCTGGATTTCCATATTTACCAGCTTCAATAGTGATTTGCTGTCTTGGTATTGTGTCACAAGGCGATAAATGCAATTGATCTATAGCTGTAGCATATACAAATGGCTTAAATGTTGAGCCCACTTGACGCTTTCCAGTTTTGACATGATCGTATTGAAAATGTCTAAAATTCATACCACCAACCCAAGCTTTCACATGACCTGTTTGAGGATCCATAGACATCATTCCTGGTTGTAAAAATGATTTATAATAACGCATCGAATCCATAGGCTTCATCACCGTATCAATTTCGGTTGGTTGTCCATTTTTCCATGCAAAAATGCTCATTTGTGTAGGTATTTGAAAAGAAGCTTTAATCTCCTTTTCAGATTTTCCTGCTAATTTTAAGACTCTCCAGCGCTCAGAACGTCTCATGCCTGAGTTCATTAATTGTTCTATTTCCTTGGTATCAAGTTCTAGAAATGGTGCTGTTTTATTTCGGTCTGGTGTATTTTGATTATCAAATTCTGCTTGCAATCTTGGCATATGACGACCAACTGCATCCTCGGCATACTGCTGCATTCTAGAATCTATGGTAGTGTAGATTTTGAGTCCGTCGTTATACAGGTTATACTTTTCACCATCTGGCTTTGGATTTTCTCTGATCCATTTTTTCATGAACTTATCTAAATACGCTCTAAAGTATGTTGCAGATCCTTCGCGGTGCGATTCTGGCGAGAAATTTAAATCTAATTCTGTATCTTGAAGACTATCTTTTATACCTTCGGAAATGTACTCATATTTATACATTTGCGCCAAAACAACATTACGTCTATTTTTAACACCTTCAGGGTTTCGCGATGGAATAGGATTATATAATGATGAGTTTTTGAACATGCCTACCAACATTGCAGATTCTTTCATGGTGAGGTTTATAGGCTCTTTTCCGAAGTAAATACGAGACGCACTTCTAATCCCATCACCATTATTACCAAAGTCATAAATATTAAAGTACATTGCAATGATCTCTTGCTTGGTATATTGACGTTCTAAGCGAATAGCAATGACCCATTCTCTAACTTTTTGAAAAAGACGTTCAATTTTATTTGAAGACACTTGCTTTGTAAACAGTTGTTTTGCTAATTGCTGAGAAATTGTACTTGCTCCTCCTCCTTTACCCAATTGAGAAATAGCTCTCAAAGTACCTCTTAAATCAATACCTGAGTGGTCGTAATGTCTAATATCTTCTGTTGCGACTAAAGCGTCTACCAATTCTTTTGGTAACTCCTCATAATCTACAGGTGTTCTATTATCATCTAAGTAAAATTTACCTAGTGTTTGATCGTCTGAAGATATAATCTCTGTAGCTAAAAATGTCTTTGGATTCTCTAAGATGGTGTGATCTGGCATTTCACCCAAAAGTCCCCATGATGCTAATAGAAACATAAAGAAAAACGCGAAAACACCTCCAGTAAAAATAATCCAGAAGCGTCTTATATATTTTGAAAAATTTTGAGCGTTAGCCTTAGCAGGTTTTTTCTTTGCTACCGTTTTTTTTGCCATAATCAATGCGTTTGCGAATGCTCTATTCTAAAACCAACATCTGTGATGCCTTCTAATTTATCAACACCATTAATACTTCCATTTTCTCTCATAGCGTGTTGTATGCTAATGCTGTACTCTCCTAACTCATTAAATATAAATGGTGTTTCATGTCCTTTATACCACAACTTATTTTCTTTAATATCTGAAAACCCTGTGCCTAAAAAGCTACCATCTGGATTTGCCATTTTATATTTTAAGGTGTCTTTTAAGGTTTTACCATTAGGGTAGTTAAGCGCTACAATTAAAAACAAATTACTGAATTTATAATTTTCTGTATTTCTTAAGTTAACGTACAAGTTATAAGCATTCGTAGAGTCTGGAGGTGTCACCTTAAACTCAACGGCATTGTCTTTATCCCATGCTCCAGAAACCGACTGGTATTCATCAAAAACACGATTAGAATCACAAGACACAATGCTCAATACAAGCATTACACATGGTATCCAATACTTACTTTTTTGCATTACTATTATTTGTGTTTTTAGGACGTTGATTTTGTTTCCCTTTATTAGTTCTACGTTTGTTTTTACGTTTTGGACTATCAAATCGTGTTAAACTATCTTGACCAACAACGTTTTCAAACTCAGTTTTAGTGTCTTCTATTAATAATGAAGCGTATTCTTCTAAGCTTACTACTTTTTCTCTTTTCTTATTCTTCTCTATGATTTCATTAGCTTGAGCTGTCGTTAAGACATGCCAATTCATCCATTCTCCTTCATAAGCATACCAGAGATGACCCTTAAAAATATCTGTTTTTTGACAGACTGCTTTTCCTTTTTCGGTAAACAATTTTGTGTCCGTTTTTGGGAATGCTTTTAATGCGTCTAAATACGCATCTAGTTCATAGTTTAAGCAGCATTTTAATTTACCACATTGTCCAGCTAACTTTAAAGGATTAAGAGATAATTGTTGGTATCGCGCTGCAGAGGTACTTACAGATCTAAAATCTGTTAACCAAGTGGAGCAGCATAATTCTCTTCCGCAGGAACCTATACCACCAAGTCGGGCTGCTTCTTGTCGAAAACCAACTTGTTTCATTTCGATACGTGTTCTAAACTCACGTGCAAAAAGTTTGATAAGTTCTCTAAAATCAACACGCTCTTCTGCAGTATAGTAAAAAGTTGCTTTACTTGCATCTCCTTGATATTCTATATCTGAGATTTTCATGTGAAGCTTTAAATCAATAGCAAATTGCCTTGCTTTGACCTTCATTGGTTCTTCTTTATCTCTGGCGGCAGACCAAATATCAATATCTTTTTGACTGGCCTTGCGGTAAATCTTCATAACGTTCTCTTCGTCATCGATATTTACCTTTTTACGCTTCATTTGGACTCTTACCAATTCTCCGGTAAGTGTTACCATTCCAATATCATGACCAGAACTGGCCTGAGTAGCAACGACGTCTCCAATGCTAAGCGTTAAACTTTCGGTGTTTTTGTAGTATAATTTTCGTCCGTTTTTAAAACGAACTTCGATACCTATAAAAGGTTCTTGACCTTCAGGTAGTGTCATGTTGGCTAACCAATCGAAAACAGTGAGTTTATTGCAGCTATCTGTACCACAAGTCCCATTATTTTTGCATCCTTTTGGTTGTCCATCTTTGCCCGTTGAGCAACTTTTACAACTCATGAAATTTTATATATAATCTGATACTATGAATACAATATCAAATGAAGATTAATGTTTCTTTTGAAATGTAAATATAAGATTATTTATTCATAAAATAGAGCTGTGATCATCGTGTGTAATTTATAGCAATGTTAGCAGTATAACTAAATTATTAAGGGCTGAACTATTCTACTCGTAAAATTAATTTAGAAGAAAAATAAATAATAAAAACGCAACAGGCTCCTAAATGGAGCCTGCTATTACTTTGTAAAAGATTCGAAAATATTTCTCAAATCTTTTTTAAAAGGTAAATGATCTGCTCGTCCTTTTTTAAATATGTCATTGCTATTACCTTGACCTTTGCGACGTGCTTTCTGTTCTTCAAAAGGCAATCTGCTAATTTCCATACAAGTAGTAGAACAGCAGTTTTCCATCTTTTCTTTACAGGTATCACATTGTATGAATAACAAATGACAAGCTTCATTAGCACAATTGGTATGTAAATCTGCAGGTTCTCCACATTGATGACAATTGGCGATTACGTCATCACTAATGCGTTCTGAACGACGTTCATCAAACACGAAATTTTTGCCAATAAATTTGTTTTCTAATTCGTTAGACTCTACTTGTCTTACATAGTTTATAATGCCTCCATCTAATTGAAACACATTTTTAAATCCTTTATGTTTATAGTAAGCACTAGCTTTTTCGCACCTAATCCCACCAGTACAATACATGACAAGGTTTTTATCTTCTTTATGCGCTTTTAAATCTTCCTCAATAATATCTAAAGATTCCCTAAAAGTGTCTACGTCTGGAGTTACCGCATTTTTAAAATGACCTATCTCACTTTCATAGTGATTACGCATATCTACCAAAACGGTATTGGGATCTTCAATAAGTTCATTAAATCTTGATGCATTTACATGAACACCTATATCTGTAACATCAAAAGTAGTATCATTTAAACCATCTGCCACAATTTTTTCGCGCACTTTTACTTTGAGTTTTAAAAAGGCAAAGTTATCGTGCTCTATAGCAATATTTATTCTCACATTTTCTAAAAAAGTTATGCTATCTAAATGATTTTTAAACCTTTCAAAATTTTCTGCAGGAACAGAGAGTTGCGCATTAATGCCTTCTCGAGCGACATAAATTCGCCCTAAGACTTCAAATTCATCCCATGCCAAGAACAGGTGATTTCTAAAAATTTGAGTGTTGACAATTTTGGCGTACGTATAGAAAGAGATTGTTAAGCGTTCTTTTCCCGCTTTCTCAATAAGTTCTGCTCTCTCTTTAGCACTTAAGTTATTGTACAGTTGCATGCTATACTAATTATTAAGGTTAAAAATGAAAGCCAAAGATAAGAAAAGTATTGCGTGTTAAGTATAACGCATAAAAAAGCCCTGAGGATTTGACAAAAAACAGGGCTTTTTTAGAGGACTAACTCGTGATTAATATTTTTAAATTTATCTTAAAAATACATGACGAGTTATCCACCATCGGCTTTACAATTGCTGTTTACAAGAACAGCTATTGATAAGCCTGATACATTGTTAAAAATTATTTTTGTGAAAAATCTCATTTTTAATAAGAATTTAAGTTTGTTGGATCTGCCTTATCCCGTATAATTAATTAAAAATTATTGAGTTTTAAAGAACTTCAAACTAAGTCGCACACTTTTTAAATACATAAAAAGTACAAAGCTTTTGGTTTCAATTTGTCAATAATTTTTTAACTCATCTGCAGAATTACAGCTTCCTTTTCATTGCAAGATTTCCCAATCTCAATTAGTAGATGCAAAAAGATTAAAAAGGTTGCGTCATAATTCAAAAAAAATTAAAAGATGTTGTATTTTAGCTAACCCTTTTTAAAGGGTTTTAATTATAAAAATAACAAGGAAATGAGCAGTGAAAAAGACGCAAAATTAAAAGCATTAAAATTAACATTAGATAAACTTGACAAGGCCTACGGAAAAGGAACAGTAATGAAAATGAGCGATCAAGCTATAGTAGATGTTGAGTCTATTTCTTCTGGATCTTTAGGTTTAGATATTGCTTTAGGAGTTGGCGGATACCCTAGAGGTCGCGTTATTGAAATATATGGACCAGAATCGTCTGGTAAAACCACATTAACCTTACATGCCATTGCTGAAGCTCAAAAAGCTGGAGGTATTGCTGCCTTTATTGATGCAGAGCATGCTTTTGACAGAACTTATGCTGGAAATCTAGGCGTAGACATAGATAACCTTATTATTTCACAACCTGACAATGGCGAACAAGCTTTAGAAATTACTGATAACCTAATACGATCTGGTGCTATTGATATTGTTGTTATTGACTCGGTTGCTGCATTAACTCCAAAAAGTGAAATTGAAGGTGAAATGGGTGATTCTAAAATGGGATTACATGCACGTTTAATGTCACAAGCGCTTAGAAAATTAACAGGATCAATTAGTAAAACAAATTGTACGGTCATCTTCATTAACCAATTACGTGAAAAAATTGGTGTTATGTTTGGTAACCCAGAGACGACTACTGGTGGTAATGCTTTAAAGTTCTATGCATCTGTGCGTTTAGATATTCGTCGTTCTACCCAAATTAAAAACACAGATGGAGGCGTCATGGGTAACAAAACCAGAGTGAAAGTTGTAAAGAACAAAGTCGCTCCACCTTTTAGAATGTGTGAATTTGACATCATGTATGGTGAAGGTATTTCTAAAGTAGGAGAAATATTAGATGTTGCTGTAGAACAAGAAATTATTAAAAAAAGTGGGTCTTGGTTTAGCTATGGTGACACCAAATTAGGCCAAGGTAGAGATGCGGTAAAAGCATTAATAAAAGACAATCCAGAATTAATGGATGAGCTCGAACAAAAGGTTAGAGCTACTATAAATTCTGCCGATTAAAACATCCATACCACATAAAAAATCCCTCTCGTAGGGATTTTTTTGTTTTTAGACGCAACCTTTTTAAACTTTTTGCATCTACATGATGAAATCATTTATATTTCAAAATTAATTTATAGCAATGAAGAAAATTTTTTTACTAAGCTTTTTACTGTTTTTACTGTTTTCTTGTAGTACTGATAATGATTCAGTAAGCTTTTACGAGGAACCATTACCTATTGAAAGCGTTATTGTACCGCAATCATTTCAGTTTGGAGAAGTGTTCCCTATAGAAGTCAATTACTATAGACCTACTGGCTGTCATATATTCAATAACTTCTTAGTTGATAATAATGATAATGAATCCACAGTCATTTTACTAAATACGGTTTATGAAGATCTAGATTGTGAAACTTTTGGGGCAGACTCTGGTTTAACTCAAGCAACATTTAATTATCAAGTTAATACTATTGAGACTCATATTTTCAAATTCTGGCAAGGAAAAGACGTTAACGGAAGTGACCTATACTTAATTGTAGAAGTCCCTGTAGACGAGTAATATAAATTAATTAAACCAAAATTATGTGAGTTTAGACCAACTCATTGAGCGCTGTAAAAAAAATGATGTTCAAGCCCAAAGTCAACTGTATAAGCTATATGCTAGTAAGTTGTTTTCGGTTTGTTTAAAGTATTCGCGCAATTATGTGGAGGCCGAAGATAATTTGCAAGATGCGTACCTCACTATTTTTAAAAAAATAATACAATTTAAAAGTAATGGCTCGCTAGAAGGTTGGATGAAACGTATCACCATCAACACTGCGTTACAACGCTATAGAAGTGTGGGTGTATTTGATATAGTAAATGAAGATCAAATTGAAGAGGTAACGGTTGAAATTGAAGACGATGGTGTCAGCCTTGATTATCTGTTGAGCATTATTCAAGAATTACCAGATCGTTACCGATTGGTATTTAATTTATACGCCTTAGATGATTACTCGCATAAAGAAATTGCTGCGATGTTAACGATCTCAACAGGCACATCAAAATCAAACTTAGCACGAGCGCGTATGATTTTAAAAGACAAAATAAAACACTATAAAGCGAGTCACAATTCGCAAAGTTTATAATGAGTGAAAAGAAAAATATAGACAAACTCTTTAAAGAGCAGTTCAAAAATTTTGAGGTGACTCCTAGTGATGCTGTTTGGGAACATATTGAGGCTGAACTCAATAGCGATAAGCGAAAACGAAGAGTGATCCCAATTTGGTGGAAATTCGCTGGAGTTGCTGCGACCCTATTATTGATGTTTACTGTTGCAAACACAGTATTCAGCGATGATAATAGCGCAATTGAACAGAACGTAGTTGATACAGAAAAGTCCACTAATAGTTCACTAGACAAGGATACGACACCAAATGGTTCAGAACTTAATACTTCGGAAGGTTTAGATAAAAATCCAATTGTAGACCGCGAAAAAAATCTAGAAGAAACAGTCGCAAAAAACATCAGTACGACACCTGAAAATAATCTCACATCACCAAATGAGAGAGACAATAAAGTGAGTGTAACGCTTTCCGAAGAGAAAAAGAAGCAAGACGTCAAACAGAATAAGACAGAGAATTATAAGAACAAATCGATTATTAATAACAAATCACTTCAACGTGATGCCATAGTCTCTAATGACAAGAAAAATAATAACGACAAGACAGATAATAGCAATCTTATAAACAAAAATACTGTGGTAAACCATTCGAAAACCACGACGTCTAAAAGTGAAGATTCTAAGAACGCTATTAGAAAAGAAACATTTGAAATTGATAAACTTATAAAACAAAATAAGCGTGACACAGCGACTCAAGTAACAGCTTCTACTACTTTAGAAAAAGAGAACAGCAAAACGATAATCGATACTTCACAAACAAACGCATTACTTACAGAAGACAATGCGATCGAAAAAGCAATTGCTGAAACTGAAAGTACCGAGAAAATTAAAGATTCTATTAATCCATTAACAAAACGCTGGAGTGTTGCTCCAAACATGGCGCCTGTATATTTTAATACCTTAAGCAATGGGTCTTCAATTGATGAGCAATTTGTAAATAACACTAAAGAAGGGGAGGTTAACGTAAGTTATGGTGTTAAAGGTGCTTATGCTATCACTAAAAAATTTACCGTAAGAGCAGGAGTTAATAAGGTTAATCTAGGCTACTCTACAAATAATGTTGTTGCTTTTGCAAGACCAACTACATCTGCTTCTAATAGAGCGTTACAAAATGTCAATATGAGTGATTCTACCACGACGTATTTAAGCGCCAATAATTTAAGGCTTACTAACGGTCCAGAAGTGTTGTTTCTAAAAGAGCAAGGGTCTATTAGCCAACAATTAGGGTTTATAGAAGTGCCTATTGAATTAGAGTATACTGTGCTTGACACTAAAATTGGATTAAACCTTATTGGTGGTTTTAGTACGTTATTTTTAAGTGATAATGATGTGTATTCTGTAGAAAATAATGGTGCCAAAACACGATTGGGTGAAGCATCAAATATTAATGATATGAGTTATAGTGCCAATTTTGGAATTGGTATTAATTATAATATTTCAGAACAGTTACGATTTAATCTTGAGCCCACGTTCAAGTATCAAATAAACACCTTTAATAATACGTCTGGTAATTTCCAACCGTTTTTCATTGGTGTTTATACAGGACTTAGTTTTAAGTTTTAGGTTTTTTAGTTGGTTAGATAATTATTGCAAAATGATGAGCAATGATGACGAAAAGCTACTCCGTGCCAGGGGTGGCTTTTTTGTTTTTAATACCTAAACTTAACTGAAAGTAATAAAAAACGCTCAAGCAAATTATGTTCAAAGCTAGACGAAGAAAAATCAGAGACATTTATATTTTGATACGTGCTGTTATTCAATAAATTATTGGCTTTTAATTGATACTCAATTTTACTCTTTTTAGAGGTATATTGAAAAGTAGCATCCAGAAATAGATCACCATTAACATTCGTTTTTAAGTCTGGTTTAAAATATTGTGTGTTGAATACAAATTGAAATTCGTTTTTAACAAATTTTGTTTTAAAATCCATTTGTAATGCAGTAAATGAATTGTTTGCACCATCTTGATTATCAAATACGTTGTTTCTAATGGCTATTTTATTCTCAAAGTTGACAGCAGATTTAA
Source organism: Psychroserpens sp. (assembly GCA_034111845.1). Classification (GTDB taxonomy): domain Bacteria; phylum Bacteroidota; class Bacteroidia; order Flavobacteriales; family Flavobacteriaceae; genus Psychroserpens. The sequence goes on from JAWUWM010000017.1 coordinate 9,947, forward strand.
ATCCTGTTCTCAATTGAAATTTAGCAAATAGTGATTTGCTTGTATTATTTCTTAACTCTGAATCGTTAATGATATTCTGATATTCGGAAATTGAATAATTACTGTCAAAGTTAATTGTACTTCTCATAAAATGAAGATACTTTTCTAGTCTCAATCCAAAGTTATAGTTATTATTATTTGTTACACTTACGATAGATCTATAAAAATCTACATCTTCAGAAACACTAAAATCATTGACATAACCATACTTATTAAAACTATAACGACCAAAAAGATTAAATTGAAATAAATTATAGAAGTCGTTAATTTCATAACCTAATGTATACGTGTTATTATTAAACAAATTAAAGCTGAAATCGTTTGTAAAAAGAGATCTGAAATCCCTTAAAATTAAACCAGAATATATATTTGATAATGTTGGTGTTTGATTAGAAAGATTATAATCTACATAGTAGTTAGCATTTCTACTAATATTATATTTTAATGTGATTGATGGATTAAAAATGAAATCACTATTATTAAAAGGCTCTAAATTCCCATCTTCAATGTTTATATTAAGCAATTGATTTTCAATTTCTGCTAAAAATTGCCATTTATTTTTCCTGTAATTATAAGATAGGTTTAAAAATGGTTTTGATAATGTGTAATTAAGGTTATTTGTTAAAGGTAACGTGGTTAGAATACCATCAAGGTTAGAAACCATATCATTGGTTTCAAAATTATAACCCAAACTTAACCCGTATTCAGTATTTTTTTCCTTTGTGAAATAATTAGATTGAATATTTACCGCTGTTTTCTCAATATCAATACTTTGACGTCTAAAATCTGTGTCTTCTAATACATCTAAATCTTGAGGTATTTTATTTGTAGATAGGTTTGTTATGATTTGAAAAACACTTTTGCTATCCACTTTATATGTGTATTCTAAATCGGTGTTAAAAAATAAATCTCTACTCTCAGAAATACTCGCTATTTCTAATCCGTTATTATTTCCTGTGGTATTCTCTGTTACTTTTTTAGATTCAAATTTAGATGTAGCAGTAAATAATGATTTTTTATTGATATTGTATATAAGCTCAGAACTAATATTATGCAATGTTGGTGTTCTATGGATGTTATTCTCAGAAAAAATATCTATTTGAGAATCATCAAAATTATAAGAAACAACGTTTGTTTCATTTCTCTTTAATTTATCTGTAAATACATTATAATTTGCTCTTAAAGTTAGATCACTTTTAATTTTATAAAGTGCGTTTAAACTTCCAAAAAAATTATTGTTAACTCTTACTCTATTATCTGGTAAACTTGAATTAAAACCACTTCCATTTACTAAATTACTTGTTCTTTGGTTAATTTCGTTAAGTGAAGATATGTCTAGACCATTAGAGACAAAATTATATGGGCTATAGTTTTCTCCAATATTATTATGACTAAACGTACCGAAACCTTTAAGCTTCTTTGAAACTGAAATCACATTGGCTCTTAAATACGTTCGATCTTCTATACCCAAACCGACCTCAGCATCTCCTGAAACATCAACTTTACCCTCTTTTAGTATCAAATTCACTGCAACATCCTCAGAACTCTTAACGCCTTTTAGCAATGGATTGGTGTTATAGTCTTCAATAGCTTCAATTGAAGCAATAATATCTGAATTTATATTACGAGAACCAACAGTATAATTAGAATCAAACAAATTGTCGCCATCCAAAAGCAACCTGATTACTTGCTTACCTTTAAACTTAATATTACCATTTTCACTTACTGTAATTCCTGGTAACTTTTTAAGTAAATCCTCAACAACTCGCTCTGTGCCATCTTTAAATTGGTTGACGTTAAAAACTGTGGTATCTTTTTTTATTGTAATTGGCCTTTTTTTTCCTTCAATATATACTTCTTCCAATTCTGTAAGTCGTTGTTCTAAACTAATATCTACATTTATATTAGTATTTATATAATTAGAGGTTAAAATTTCTTTACGGTATGTTAGATGACTAATTATGGATGTCTCAAAAATTAGTTTATCAAAGCCAGCAGGTAATTTTATATTGAAATTACCATTAAGGTCTGTACTTGTGTAATCTAAAATTATACCATCCATGTTTTTCAAAAGTATATTTACATCTGGTATAGGTTTGAGAGAAGTTTTATCAACAATATTCCCTTTTAAAACAATTTCCTGCGCATTTGATAAAAACGAAGACAAAAAAAACAGAACCATAAAAAGTTTTATGGTTCTGTTGTTTTTAAAAAATTGAAAGTAGTTGCTAGTCCTCAATTAAAACTTCTATTTTACGTTTAGGTATTGACATTGACCCTCCATCTGGACCAGTATATGATTGCAATTCCTCATATTTCTTCTTGTATTTTTTTATGAAATCATCCCAACTAATAGATTTATCTAATTCTTTCACAAAAGGTTTTTCAAAAGATACAACAGCATTTTTAATCTGGATTTTTTCAGCAAAAATTTCGAAAACACCATCAGTAGATTTAACTTTTAAAATACACCCTGGCAAGCCTGAAAACTTCCAAGGTCCTGCATTAAAAGGTATTTCAGTTGTAAAAAATGCTTCATAGTCTCGTCCTCTATAATTTAAATTAACTTTTTGGCATTTGTAACCAAGTATAGTTTCAAAAACGTTGGTTAGTGACCAATTAAAAATTGTAAAAGTATCCTTTACTAAAAAAGGGTTCATAAAAACACGCTCAACACTATAAATTGATTGAGTGGTAAAATCTTTAAAAATTCTAGGATTCTTATTTGCTCTTACATTTAAAATTGGTCCATTTTCGCCATCTTCTTCATCAATGAAATTAGATATATTTAAATAATCCATTTCATAAATTGAAGCAACTTGAGATGCAACTAGATTTGCTTTAACAATAGTTGCAGATGGCATACCTTCAATATGAGTAGAATGACTATAATCAATCATTAATACTGTCTTTTCTTGAGAGTAGATATTAAAACAAATTATTAAAATGAATAAAAAAGTAAATCTAAATTTCATAAATTAATTATGGATTAAGTGTTGGGACATT
>JAWUWM010000018.1:0-39144 GCA_034111845.1 Psychroserpens sp.
ATCGTTACAATAAACAATTTGCTGTTGTCATTATCAGCAATATCCTTATGCTTTTTTTTATCTAAAACCATATTAACAAATGCAGGAGTTGTGTTACTATGACCAACAACAAGCACCGTTTTTCCTCTGGTAGCTTTTGCAAAATCATTTGTATACAAGGTTCTTGGATCGTAACTGACAACGTCTAGTTTTTGCTTTTTAGCAGTAGGTGCAGCAGTTTGTTGCGTGCGGTTATAGTCCGTTGAATAAATGGCATCGAAATCAATCTTCTTAAAATAGTTACTCCAGTTTTTTGCGCGCTTTTCACCCAGTTTATTTAATTCTGGGTTTTTGTTGGCTTTGTCTGTTCTGTCTTTTTCTGCGTGACGAATGAAGTAATACGTTGTCGTTTCAGATATTGTTGCAGCGTCTTGAGCTAAAGATGGTAAGTTAAATAGAACAACTAAGAATAATGTGAAAAGAGTTTTCATATTTGAAAATTTAATGATATTCAAATATAAAAACTCTTGACTAGAATTTTACTAAAGATTGATTAAAGTTGAAAGTTTATTTGAGATGTTATTTTCATTAGAAATTTCGACGCCTTTTGAAGTACCAATACGATCTGCGCCAATATCAACATATTTTCTGGCAGTTTTGTAATCGCTAATCCCTCCAGAGGCTTTTATTTTACAATTCTTTCTAACTGTTTTTCTAATTATTTTTACCGCAGTAAGTGTTGCTCCACTTTTGCTAAACCCTGTAGAGGTCTTGATAAAATCTACTTTGGCGTCTAAACAAATTCCAGAAGCTTTTACGATTCCGTTTTTGGATAATTCACTAATTTCAAGAATAACTTTTAAAGGGGTTTTTCCAATTGCAGTTTTCACATCTTTGATATCTTTAAAAACTTCAACATAATTACTGCTTTTAAACATGCCTAAATTCATAACCATATCTATCTCATGGGCACCGTCATTTATAGCCTGCTTAGCTTCAAAAACTTTTGACTCAGTAGATGCTGCTCCTAGCGGAAAACCAACTACAGTGCATATTTTTATAGTAGAACCTTTAAGTAATTGTTTTGCAAGTGGGACGTAGCAACTGTTAATACAAACGGAATAGAATTTATGAGTCTTTGCTTCATTGCAATGATCAATAATATCTCGTTCAGTGGCAGATGCACTTAAAAGTGTGTGCTCTATATATGAGTTAACATTCATTGTTAAGTAGGTGTATTAATATCAATCCTTGATTTGAAGAAGGATTAATGTCTTGTATTAGATGTAAATTTGGGAACTAATAGCAAAGTTACAAATAAAACCAGTATACATAACCTTAATTACTTAAGTTTTATTGTAGAAACCGTCAGTTTTCAACATAAAAGTCTCTAAATGAGAGGCTTTTATTTAGTTTTAAGTCAATTTTACATAACTGCATTTACCGTATAACCTGCTTTTCTAAGGAGTTTAATGACGCCTTCTTCTCCTGCAAGATGCGCTGCGCCAACTCCAAAGAAGGTTGGTTGGGTTTTAGCATGATCCCCAATTTTAGAAATCCAATTCTTGTTTCGGTTATTCAACATTTTATCCATATGCTTTGATGTGCTTCGGTTTTTATCGTCTTCCATCATTGTAATCATACCTTCTATGTTTGCACTATTGTATAATTCCATTAGTTTTTTGAATGAATTTGTATCATAAGCTAGATTGTCTTGCGCAGAGCTTAATAAATCTGCTGCTTGGTCTTTGTATGGAATAGCGTCAAACACACTTAGTTGCTCTTCAACGGTCTCTAATCCTAAAACTTCTTCTTCTTGGTCATGAGCTACTTTCATTAGCGCTGCTTCATACGACTCTACAGGACAACCCAATAATTTAGGGTAAAACATAGCGGTTAGAAAAAAGGGTTTCATAGTAGCGAGCGCATCTAAAGGCATTCCCATTTGCTCTTGTATAAACTTTGATAGCAGCACGTACTCCTCGGCTGAAACCAGGTCTTTGATAGAGGTATTATCTTTCATATAAACGCCTTTCATCATAGTTGCTTGCATGGATGGGTCATCCATATCTATTTCTAAAACAAGAAGTTTAGTGTCATCTAAGGCTTTTTGTACATTTTTATCTAACGTAGCATCACAAGTCATGTGGATAGTGCCATAAAGATATGAGGTTTTTGTCAGGCCATTACCAGAGATTTCCCAAAGCAATGATTTCTCGAGTTCTTGAGCTTGACATGTAAAAGCAGAACAAATTGCTATAATAAAAGTAAAAATCGTTGTTTTCATAGTGTTATAGTTTTTGATATTAGTACGCTTTTAATTACAAATGTTACAAAAACTTAATGAAACTGTGTAAAAAAACATGTTATGAGTACATCATCTATTCACATAGACAAAGATTACGATTTAATTTGTGTTGGAGCTGGTATAATCAGTGCGACCTTAGCACTAATGGCAAAACTATTTGATCCTTTAATGAAAGTTCTCCTTTTATAGCGATTGGATAATGTAGTGTTAGAGAGTTCTGCTGCTTGGAATGACGCAGGAGCGGGTCACTCTATATCATGTGAGTTGAATTATTGTCCGGAATAAAATGGAGACGTCTCTATTAAAAAAAGCCATAGATATTTGTAATCAATTTGAAGTCTCTAAGTGATTTTGGTTATATTTAGTTGAAAAAGGGTTATTAGATAATCCATTGGACTTTATTAAAAATGTAACACATCGCAGTTGGGTTTATGGAGAAGATAATGTCAATTATCTCAAGAAATGTTTTGATACTATGAAAACATATTTAATGTTTGATACTATCGAATATACAGAACAAATTGAAAAAATGAAGGAATGGTTTCCTTTAATAGCGCAAGGCAGAACTCAGGATGAAAAAATATCAGTCAGTAGAATTAGTCGGGGTGCTGAGGTTAACTTCGGTAATTTAACGCGTTAACTCTTTGATATCCTTGAAAAAGAATATCATACGAAAGTTCAATGCCATCACTTAAGTCACCGAAAATACCAAAAGGACGATCATAAAATTGACTTTCGTATTCAGCACTAATGCGTATTTTTTTCATTTGATGGAATACTAGCTATGGCTACCAAATTATATATTTTCTCTACTTCTTTATATACTAAAGGATTCAAAGAATATGAAGAAACTCGATTTGAGATGTAAGCCATATTTTTTACATTAAAATGGTCTTTAAGGATAACTTTAAATTCGTCTGTTTCTTTTTGGTCAACTAATTCGCCTTCTCTGACTTGTTTGATTAAAAAATTATGAAAAATAAAGACTTCAGCGTGTCCAATATCATAATAGCCAAACATGCCGATAGGTTATAATTTTTAACGTGCAATGATCTATTAATACAATGCATCCTAAAAAAAATACCTAAGATTTGTATAAAATTTAAGTTTTAAATCGATTCGTTTTTATTTGGGTTTAATATTTGATCTGTCCATAAAATAGCATCTCGTAAAGAATCAAAAATGCCGTAAGGTTTATGATAAAATTTACGTTCGTACTCTGCGTTTTTTCTCATAATTTCTGTTTTTGGAACTATGGCGATGGCTAGTAGGTTTGGGATGTCTTCAATTTTATGATAAATTAAGGGATCAACACTATACGATTTAATACGGTTAGAAACATAAACCATATCACGACCACAAAAATGCTCTTGTATGATTTTATTGAGTTCTTTATCCTTTGGTGTTTCTATGATAACACCTTCGTGAATTTGATTAATAACGTAATGGTCAAAAATAAAGACTTCTACGTTTTTTTAATTATAGTATTTTATGATGCCCATTCTTTGGTGGTTTGAAACGCTAAAATATTGAAAATGATTAATATGAACTAGCATAGATGCTTATATGAATACATCTATATTTAAATAAAAAAGAGCAACGCTCAACTTTAAAAAAGTATCGCGTTGCTCCTCACTAACCAACCACTTAAAAGACTGTAATAGTGTAAAAGTGTTACAACATTATTTTAAATTTCTTCGGAAACGAGGCTCGCTTCATTTCTAAATACCAAATGATCATCAAACGAATCGAGCAGAATAATACTATCTGTTGTGACTTTTCCTGATAATATTTCTTTACTTAACTCGTTAAGTACTTCTTTCTGAATGACCCGTTTTACAGGTCTTGCACCATATTCTGGGTTATAGCCTTTTTCAGCTAAATACGAAATAGCTTCTGGTGTAGCATCAAAAGTGATCCCTTGTTTTATGAGCATCTTTTGCAGCCCTTTTAATTGCAAGCCTACAATGTCTTTAATATTGCCTCTTGTTAAAGGCGTAAACATAATGGTGTCATCAATTCTATTTAAAAACTCCGGACGAACACTTTGTTTTAATAACGCTAAAACATCCACTTTTGCAGCTTCTATGGCAGACTCTACATCTTTGGTCGCTTCAAAACGCTCTTGTATAATTTGACTTCCTAAATTTGAGGTCATTATGATTATTGTGTTTCTGAAATCGGCTACACGTCCTTTATTGTCTGTTAGTCGCCCTTCATCTAGTACCTGTAATAAGATATTAAAGGTGTCTGGATGCGCTTTTTCAATTTCATCTAGTAATACTACTGAATACGGTTTACGTCTAACAGCTTCTGTTAATTGACCACCTTCATCATAACCCACATATCCTGGAGGCGCTCCAACCAAACGACTCACACTATGACTTTCTTGATACTCACTCATATCTATGCGCGTCATCGCATTTTCATCATCAAACAGATATTCTGCGAGTGCTTTAGCAAGTTCTGTCTTACCAACACCTGTAGTTCCTAAGAAAAGAAAAGTACCTACTGGTTTTTCTGGGTTTTGTAAACCTGCTCTAGAACGTCTTACAGCATCACTTACTGCGGTGATTGCTTCTTCTTGACCAACAACACGATGGTGTAATTCGTCTTCTAAGTTTAAAAGCTTCTCACGATCACTCTGTAACATTTTCGTCAACGGGATGCCAGTCCACTTTGCGACAACCTCTGCGATATCCTCGTAAGTGACTTCTTCCTTAATTAGTGAGCTTTCAGATTGATTTTCTTTGAGCTCATTTTGATATTTTTCTAGTTCTTCTTGCGCTTCTTTAATTTTTCCATAACGAATTTCAGCAACCTTCCCATAGTCACCGTCGCGCTCTGCACGTTCAGCTTCTAGTTTATACTCTTCTATATTTGATTTTATAGATTGAATATTATCAACGACCGCTTTTTCGCTTTTCCACTTCGCGTTTAGTTCATTACGTTCTTCTTTTAGGTTTGCTAAGTCTGCACGCAAAGATTTTAACTTCACTTCATCTTTCTCACGTTTAATAGCTTCAATCTCAATTTCGAGTTGCATAACTTTACGATCCAACACATCGAGTTCTTCTGGTTTAGAGTTGATCTCCATACGCAGTTTAGCTGCAGCTTCATCCATTAAGTCAATTGCCTTATCTGGTAGGAAACGGTTGGTAATGTATCTTTCTGAAAGTTCTACAGCGCCAATAATTGCTTCATCTTTGATGCGAACTTTATGATGTGTTTCATATTTTTCTTTAATTCCTCTAAGAATAGAAATGGCACTCTCTGTATCTGGTTCGTTAACCATTACTTTTTGGAAACGACGTTCTAAGGCTTTATCCTTCTCAAAATATTTTTGATATTCATCTAAAGTTGTTGCACCAATGGCACGTAATTCGCCACGAGCTAAAGCTGGTTTTAAGATATTTGCTGCATCCATGGCACCTTGTCCGCCTCCTGCGCCGACAAGCGTGTGTATTTCATCAATAAAGAGAACAATATCTCCATCACTGTCTGTAACTTCTTTGATGACCGCTTTTAGTCGCTCTTCAAATTCTCCTTTAAATTTGGCGCCAGCAATCAATGCGCCCATATCAAGCGCATAGATTTGTTTGTCTATTAGATTTTCTGGAATATCGCCATCTACGATTCTATGCGCTAAACCTTCAGCAATAGCAGTTTTACCAGTTCCTGGTTCTCCAACTAAAATTGGGTTGTTTTTGGTTCGTCTCGATAGAATTTGAAGAATTCTTCTTATCTCTTCATCACGACCAATCACAGGATCTAGCTTTCCGTCTTTAGCTAACTGATTTAAGTTTTTCGCATATTTGTTAAGCGAATTATACGTTTCTTCTTGACTTTGAGAGGTGACTCGGTCTCCTTTTCGTAGCTCTTCAATGGCAGCATTTAGGCCTTTTTCAGTAACACCTTGATCTTTTAGCATTTGAGCAATTTTGCTCTTAGATTTAAAAATCGCCAGTATTAAATGTTCTACGGAAACATAATCATCATTCATTTTCTTAGCGATGATAGAGGCTTCGTTAAGCGATTTGCTAGCTTCTCGTGAGATATTTAAATCACCTCCTGAAACTTTCGGAAAGCTTTCTAACTGCTTGTCTAAAGCTAATTTTAAAATATCAATATTGACATTCAGTTTTTTAAGAATGAATGGCAATACATTTTCATCAACTTCAAAAATGGCTTTTATGATGTGCTCATTTTCTATTTGTTGATGCCCTAAGCTTTGTGCAAGTTGTTGCGCTTGCTGGATGGCTTCTTGGGACTTTATGGTATAATTATTAAAGTTCATTTTATCTAAGATTTTTAATGACTATCATTTCGAATTAATTGTGGAATCTAAATTAAGAATCTTATCGATTATTCAGAATGATAATTGTCAGTTATTTCAATTTTATATTAGCGATAAGTCAATAATCTTACCAATAGTAAAACGTGAGAATTAAATGACAAAAAGTCATATAAATTGTTGGTTTGAGCGACATTTTGTCTTTTTACTGTATTTTTAACACAATACTTTAATTTTGTATAGGCCGTGTATGGTTGGGATTTTAGCTAATACCGAGTCGTAGCTATATTTTTGATAAAAAAAGGGCCTATGCGTTATTTATTTCTACTATTTATGCTGTTTACATTCCAATTAAATGCTCAAGTTGTTGCAGATGATTTTGAAGGATTTGGAACTATTTATTCATGGTATGGAGATGATTGTATTGTGGATGCCAATTTTTTAAACCCTTACCAGCAAGGAATTAACGTGTCTAATACGGTTTTAGAATATCATGATATTGGCGGACAATACGCTAATGTGCAGTTTGATATTGATACAACCTATGATTTAACAATGAACAATAGTTTTAGTTTAAACGTTTATGTGCCTTCAAGTGGATTAACAGGAAGTGAAATCAATCAAATTTCTCTAAAGCTTCAAGATAAAAATATAGAGTTTCCTTGGATGACCCAGAGTGAAATTGTAAAGCCAATAGTTTTAGATCAATGGCAAACGATTACTTTCGATTTTGAAAATGATTTCTACATTAATTTAGATTCTAATTCTCTTCCTCCAATTGAACGAACAGACTTCAATAGAGTCGTAATTCAAGTTAATGGAGAAAATAATGATGATGAGGTACTGGCTTACTTGGATGACGTATTATATTTTGATACAGTATCTAATAATCCAATTTACGATAATTTAGTGTGGTTTGATGAATTTGATGGAAATGGCCCTGTTGATGCTTCTAAATGGTTTAAACAAACCCAGTTAATTGCAGGAGACAGTTGGGCAAATGGAGAACTTCAGCATTATACGAACCGACAGGATAATTCATTTTTAGATAATGGTAGTTTGAAAATTGTAGCAAAAGGTGAAACCTATAATGATCAAGATGTAACAAAAGACTATACATCTGCTCGATTAAATTCTAAATTTGCATTTCAGTATGGTCGCGTAGAAGTGCGTGCTAAATTGCCGTCAATTGCTGGTACTTGGCCAGCTATTTGGTTGCTAGGAAAAAATATAAATGAAGATGGTGGTTATTGGGATGCTGCAGGGTTTGGAAATACGTCATGGCCTTTATGTGGCGAAATTGATATCATGGAGCCTAATGTTGCAAAAAACCAAATTTTGGCTACTTGGCATTGGGATAATGGCAGTGGTTACCAAATAAACAGTAACAGTGTCCCGTCAACAAATGCGAATACTTCTCAAAATTGGCACATTTACACTTTAGAATGGAGTGAAGATACTATGAAAATTTATATGGATGATACTTTAGTTAATCAAATGGATTCAGTGAATCCATTTAATCAGGAGTATTACATTTTGCTTAATGTTGCCATGGGTGGGAGTTTAGGAGGCGATATACAACCTGGCTTTAATCAAGACGCTATGGAAATAGATTATGTTAGAGTATACCAAGAAACGCCATTATCTGTGCAGCACTTTGAGAAGAACAAAGTGAGCTTCTATCCAAATCCAGTTCAAAACAAACTACATATCGATACACATCAATTTGCAAATACAAATACTAAGGTGCAGATTACAGATTTAAGTGGTCGTATTATTTCTAAAAAGCAATATGCCGAAAATGGTGACACTCTTATTTACAATACGTCAGCCCTTAATGTAGGAGTCTATTTTATGACACTGTCTTTTGATAATGGAATAAACCAAACCTTTAAATTTATAAAGCAGTAACTTTGTAATCTTAAATCCACAAAGGACAGCTTGTAAGATTTGAGAAAAGGAACGACATACAATAATAGAATTAATAATGAGTTTCCCGTTTTCATGGGGACTACAAAAAAGGTATAGATGGGATTATTCAAAAATGTATTTGGCGCTTCGGAGCCTAAGGAAGAAAAAGTATTGCCTTGGCAAGCGTTAACTGAAGTTGCGCAGTTGGCAGAAATAGAAAAACAATCACAAACTAAAACGCAAGTGATATTCAAACACTCTACAACTTGCGGGATTAGTAAAATGGCAATGAAACAATTTGTTAGTGCTTATAATTTGGATGCTAATTTAAATCTCCATTATTTAGATTTGTTGAGTTATAGGGATGTATCTAATGAAACTGGTTATAAATTTCAAGTCATTCATCAATCTCCACAATTGCTTATTATAAAAAATGGAGTTGCAGTTGCTAACGCATCTCACGGAGGTATTAGTGATTTGGATTTAGAGAAATTTGTTTAGATTATTAATGACTACTTTGTAACGTGAGGAGGAACTCTGATACTAACTAGTCAATGATAAAAGATATTCTATTTCAAATAAAGCATGTGATTTCTGAACTCACCTTGAATGGCAAAAAAGGAATCGAAAAAAGATTGGCATCCTCTTTTGGTCATCTCAAAGAGGACGCTTTTGATTTTGACCTAATTGGTAAATATTTTAGAAATAAAGACAATTCTAAAGCACATCAGGTCTTATCTGATAAAACATGTAATGACTTAGATTTTGAAGATTTATATACTTTTTTGGATCGAACACATTCAAAAATTGGTCAGCAATATCTTTATAATAAACTTCGTACTATTGTGCGTAATCAAGAACAAACTAAATTAGATGAGACTATAATTGATGTTTTATCTAGAGATTCGAGCTTTAGAATTTCAGTTCAAAAAAAGATTGAAAAACTAAATCATAAGGATGCTAATCATGTGATCTCGCTTTTTCAAGATCCACACGTAAAACCACCAAAGTGGTTTTTTGTAATGAAACTACTATCATTTACGAGTTTCATATCCTTGATTTTGTCAGTTATCAATCCAATGTTTTTTATTATTTTACTTGGTGTGTTTTGTGTGAATTGTGTCATTCACTTTTGGAACAAAAACAATTTATTTCAATACGTAAGCTCTATTCCTCAATTAATAAATCTTAATAACGTCGCAATATTTTTATATAGTCTGCCTTTATTTAAAGATTTAAATCCAAAATTACCGACGTCAATTAAATTAATAAATCAAGTAAAAAGCAGGATGTCTCTCTTTCAACTTGAAGCAAAATTACAAGGAGATTTTCAAATCATATTTTGGTTTCTCTTTGAAATATTTAAAACATTATTTTTAATAGAACCTTTATTTTTATTTGGAGTTTTGAGACGATTGGATTCCAAAAGAGATGAAATAGAAGACATTTTTAAATTTGTTGGTCATATTGATATGCTAATTTCTATAGCTTCTTTGAGAGCAGGTATTGACGCGTATTGTAAACCTACTGTTATAAGTGGTAACCGAATTATAGCACATAAAATGAGGCACCCGTTAATTTATGATTGCACTCCCAATAGCATAACAATGACTGATAAGTCCATGTTGCTCACGGGGTCTAATATGTCTGGTAAAACCTCTTTTATTCGCGCTATTGGACTCAATGTAATTACAGGGCTAACAATCAACACTTGTTTTGCAGAATCGGTGAGTTTTCCATTGCTGAGAGTATTTTCAGCGATCCGCATAAGTGATGATTTATTAAATGATAAAAGTTATTACTTTGAAGAAGTACTAACAATAAAAGAGATGCTTGTAGAAGGTCAGAATAACGAGAAAAACCTTTTTCTTCTAGATGAATTATTTAAAGGTACAAATACAGTAGAACGTATTTCTGCAGGTAAAGCTGTGTTGTCTTCACTTTCGAAAAACAATAATATGGTTTTGGTGTCTACACATGATATTGAACTTGCGGATTTGCTTTTAGATACTTATGAACTCTATCATTTTAGCGAAATAATAGATGAAAACAAAATAGACTTTGATTATAAGCTTAAAGAAGGTAAGCTTCAAAATCGAAATGCGATAAGAATTCTTGAGATTAATGACTATCCAAAGGAAATTATTGATGAAGCTCTAGAAATTTCAAAAGCGTTGGATGAGGTTTACATAGTTTCTAGTATGGATAAAGGAATTAAATAATCTAACATTAACTCATACGTCTTAGGTTTTTCTTGTCATTTTAGTTTTATTAGGGCTCAATATACTTTTAGTTATCTCAACGTTAAAGGTTTTTTTGCGAATAGACAATGCCTTAACTTCGTTGAATAATTCACTATTATCAAGATTAGGATGAAAAAAAAAATCTACTTTATTTTTTTTATAACCATGCTACTAGCATTTGCCAATATGCATGCTCAAGACCGTTTATCTAAACATACATATACCTACAAAGAAGGAGATCTTAATGGTATTGGTAAATGCTATATGGGACGAGAAATCGCTTATGTTACGGGTTATCAAGGTGTTGTTTGGTTAGAGCGTACAGAACGTGAAGAAGAAGAAAAGACTACAAAGTTGCTAGCTAATATGAATATTAGTGCTACAGATGTCATTGCAGATATTGGAGCAGGCTCTGGTTATCATGTCTTTAAAATGTCACAAATGGCTCATAAGGGATTGATTTATGCAGTGGATATTCAACCAGAAATGTTAGCTACTATGGCGTATAAAATAGCTGCTGCCAAAATCAATAATGTAGAAACTATTCAAGGTGGTGAGCAAAGTGCTAACCTTTTAGAAAATTCTATCAACAAAGTACTTATGGTTGACGTGTATCATGAGTTTAACTAACCAGCAGAAATGTTGGCCTCTATCAAAAAAGCTTTGACAACTAATGGTAAAATATTTTTAATCGAGTATCGAGGTGAAGATAGTAACGTACCAATAAAAACCATTCACAAAATGACAGAAGATCAAGCTGTAAAAGAGTTTGAAGCTGCTGGTTTTGTATTAGAAAATAATATTGATAATCTACCATGGCAGCATTGTATGATTTTTACAATAAAGTAAAAACCATAAAATTTGCCAGTTTTGTGTCGTTATTTTTAACCTCTAAAATTATATCTAGTAATAATCTCTTTTAGCCTGAGTTTTAAATCTTCGCCTGTATCAAAAATCATCTGTTCTGTATTTGGAAATGGAACTATTCGATTGTCAAGATAAATTAAAAATCCGTCATCAATAGCTCTTTCGTCCCCTTGGTATGTGGCGAAGAAATGTTCAAATAAAAATGTGCTTTCCACAGGGAAACGATCTAAAAGCTGTTTAGTCTCCAGGTTTTTAAATTCTGCGGAGGCTATAATAGTAGATGTTTTAAATTGACGTGTTTCAAAATATTGGCAAGTCACTTTAGTGAATTTATCTTCTTTCATATCGTTACCTAAGGAGTCTTTTTTTACATTTCCGTTTCTATCTAAAACATATTTGAAACCATCAAGTACTAATTTTTCTTGTATAATTTGACGTTCTTTAATTTGTTCAGGAGTTATTATAATAGTTTTAAAAATTAGAGATAAACTATAATCATAATTTATGCTAGCGACTTCTTTATTATGATAAACAGTCCAAAGATCGTTTAATCCATAAGTACTTATATTTAGTAAATCTGTCTCTAATTGTTTTGGAATAATTTGCTGAGTATTATTACTAAGATCTAATAAAATAATATCTTGACCTTTAAATAAAGCGTCTTCAATAAGCGTATTTACATTTTTGTAATTAGGGTTTATTCTGTCAATATATTTAAAATCCTCATAAGCTTGTCTGGCATCCAATTTGTTATCTGTCTCTAGTAGAGATAAGGCTTTTCTATACAAATAATTGCTGGTTTCTTCCTTATATTTTATGATTTCCACATTATAATTACTAAACGAAAATTTCACTTCTTTACCATGGTAATATAAAGGGAGAATGGGTGTTATAGTTTGTTGACGTGTATTTAATTTTTGATAAAGATTATATATGCGCTCAAAATTCTCAGGATTTGCATCTTTCGTTAAAAATGAAATTTGATCTAAATCTCTATCTGTCGCTTTATTAAATGCATTTTTTAATAATAAAATAGAGGCTTGTTTACTTTTTTTAGATTTGTTGTTGCTTAGTTTTCTTAAAGCATCGTTAATGGCAACATCATAGTTTCCATTGTTTACTTCTTTTTCAATGCTCTTTGTAGTATTGCAACCAATTATAATTGCTGCAGTTGTAATTAAAAGTAGAATTTTTTTCATTTAGATTGGGGTCTAGATTAGATTTGTGTGTAAAAGTATACTATACTTTATTATTTTAGTACAGTTTAGCATTTATTTTTATCTAGTGAGATACTCTCGTTTTGGTCATTTAGGTGTTAGTTTTAATAAAAAAGCACTCAAATTACTTTGAGTGCTTTTTGTTGTTAGTCTTTATAAATCATCCTCTTCTCATGCTATAAGAGCTAATGATGTCTTTCAATTTTAATTTGATATCATTACCAGTCTCACGCACCATTTGGTCATCTGTAGGGAAGTAGCGTTTTCTATTTCTAGTTAACGCATGTTCTTGTCTATTAAGAGCTCTTTTATCACCTCTAACAGTTGCATAGAAATGTTCAAATACAACCTCACTATCTATTGCAAACGCATCTAAAGTTTGGTTAGATTTTAAATCTGTGTACACCACATCTGCGATAACTTGGGTTGATTTAAACTGATTAACTTCAAAGTATCTTGCTCTTACGTTAACAATCTTATCAATCTTAGTTTTGTTACCAAGACTATCAACCATCACATTACCATCGCTATCTGTTTGGTATACCCAGCCGTCAACAATATTTTTTTGTTTCAATTCTTGTCTTGAGCTGACTTGCTCTGGCGAAATATTAATACGCTTTAATTGCAGTTGCATGGCGTAATCATAGTTCACTTCGGAAATGTGCTGAGCGTGATAAACCGTCCAGAACTGATTTAATCCGTAAGTATCAAAGTTCAATAAATCGACTTCCAATTGCTGCGGAATGATTTGTCTTGTTTGGTTTTCAATAGACACCATAACATAATCTGTTCCTTTATTGTGAGCTTCAGTCATTAAACTTCTAGTCTCTTCAAAATTTGGATTTATATGTTCTATATAATTAAAGAGATCATAGGCTTGTCTAGCTTTGTGCTTATCTTCAGAATCTAAAAGTGTGATCCCTTGACCAATTAAATAATCTGAAGTCTTATACCTGTAGTCGACGATTTCCGAAGAATAATCATTGAAATTTAAATTAAGATTTCTACCATTTATTTTTAAAGGCATAACCCGCTTAATGGCGTTTTGTCGTGCTTCTAGATCTAAATAGATGTTGTAAATCATTTTGTATTGTTCAGGATTTCCATCCTTTTTTAAATGAGCGACATCCTGTAAATCTTGCTCTAAAACTTTGTAGTAAGCATCTTCAAGCATAACGATATAGTCGTGCTTACGCTTTTTGTCTTTGTTGTTTTTGAGTTTTTTTACGGCGTCATTGATGGCTTGGTCATAGTTGCCATGACTTATGGCCCTTTCAATCTGTTTTCTTCCGCTACATGATGTTAGTATCAGAAGAAGTACTGTGGTAAGTAGTAATTGCTTCATAATTCTGGATTTTAGTGAAACGCTATGTTGCAAATCCTTTAGGATGTAGTAACATGGTTAGTTGAACTCATCCCGAACTCGTTTCGGGATATTAAACTCGTAAATTCAAATTACGTGCCAAACTAAAAAGTATACTGTTTAAAAGGGGGCTGAAGGTTTTTAGTTTAACAAAAAAAAGCTTGAAATTAAAAGGATATCCTTCTAACTTCAAGCTTTCGTCTTTTAGCGCTGTGTTATTGTATTACTTTTTTTTCTTAGTATTAAAAACAGGTAACAATTCTGTTTTTACAGATCCAAATCCAATACGTGTACCGTCGTTTTCGCAATAACCTCTCATGATTACTGTATCATAATCATTAATGAATTTACGCTCAGTACCATCTTTCATTGTTAGTGGTTTTGTGCCTTTCCAAGATAATTCTAACATAGATCCATAAGAATCTGGTGTAGGTCCAGAAATTGTTCCACTTCCCATCGTATCTCCAGAATTCACAGGGCATCCATTTACAGTATGATGCGCCAATTGTTGTGACATATTCCAATACATGTGTTTAAAGTTTGATTTAGTAACAGTCGTTTCCTTACCGCCTTTTGGTCTTATACCAACTTCTAAATTGATATCGAAACTCTTTTTACCTTTTGTTTGTAAATACTTAAGAGGCTTAGGGTCTTGTTTTGGGCTCTCAACTCTAAACGGTTCTAAAGCGTCAAGCGTTACGATCCAAGGCGACATAGAAGACGCAAAACTCTTACCCAAGAAGGGTCCTAATGGTACATATTCCCATTTTTGAATATCCCGCGCAGACCAGTCATTAAATAAGACCAATCCAAAAATGTATTCTTCTGCCTCTTCTATAGGTATTGGTTCTCCTAAATCGTTGGCGTCTGTTGTAATGAAAGCCATTTCTAATTCAAAATCCACTAATTTTGATGGCCCAAAAATAGGCTTATCAGCGTCTGCAGGCATCGTTTGTCCTTGCGGACGATGAATAGGAATTCCTGATGGAATTATAGATGAGCTACGACCATGATAACCAACTGGCATGTGAACCCAATTTGGTAATAAGGCATTATCAGGATCTCTAAACATCGTACCCACGTTTGTAGCATGTTCTTTACTGGCATAAAAATCTGTGTAATCACCGACTTGAACTGGTAATTGCATTTCTATTTCATCAAAACGAAATAAAACAATTTCTTTATGCGGATTGTTATTTTTTAGTGCATCGTTTTCAACATCAAAGATTTCAGCAATACGATCACGAACTAAACGCCATGTTTTTCTACCATCTGCAATAAAGTCATTCAAAGTGTCTTGAAGAAAAATATCATCTGTTAATGGAATCCCTTCAAAATAACCAAGTTGATGCAAAGCACCAAGGTCAATGGCTGTATCTCCAATTCGAGTTCCAATAGTGACGATGTCATCACGAGTTAAGAAAACTCCAAATGGAATGTTTTGAATTGGGAAATCAGAATTTTTTCCAACGTGAAGCCACGATGAGCGGTCAGGATTATTTGCTGATAAAGGCATAAGTACGGTATTTTGATGGTTTTTATTTCTATTCAAACCTACATAATTTTTTTATTTTAATCTCATTAAAGTATAAAAAATAGGGATAATTTAACTGTTAATAACCTGCTTATAAAAGTTTGTTATAAATCTGATTTTTTGAATCCTTTTAAGGCAACGATTTCTTACTTTTGTAAAACTTAATTTAAACTTTAGATATGCAACGCGATTCACAGATTTTTGAGCTAATAGATACTGAAAAAGACAGACAAACAAATGGTTTAGAACTTATTGCCTCAGAAAATTATGCAAGTGATGAAGTCATGGAAGCTCAAGGCTCTGTACTTACTAATAAATATGCAGAAGGGTATCCTGGAAAGCGTTACTATGGTGGTTGTGAAGTGGTAGATGTTGTTGAGCAAATTGCTATTGATAGAGCAAAAACACTATTTGGAGCTGCGTATGCAAACGTCCAACCTCACTCTGGAAGTCAGGCTAATACTGCGGTGTTTTCAGTATGTTTAAAACCAGGTGATAAAATTTTAGGTTTTGATTTATCTCATGGCGGACATTTAACACACGGATCTCCAGTAAATTTTTCAGGTAAATTATATAATCCAACATTTTACGGAGTAGAAGAGAAGACAGGCGTTTTAAATTATGATAAGATTCAAGAGATTGCGACTCGCGAAAAACCGCAAATGATCATTGCTGGTGCTTCTGCGTATTCTCGTGATATCGATTTTAAACGTTTTCGTGTGATTGCAGATAGTGTTGGTGCATTATTATTGGCAGATATTTCGCATCCTTCAGGTTTAATAGCAAAAGGTATTTTAAATGATCCTTTACCTCATTGTCATATCATAACGACGACAACGCACAAAACATTAAGAGGACCTAGAGGTGGCCTAATAATGATGGGACAAGATTTTGACAATCCTTTTGGTTTAAAACTGAAAAATGGAAACCTCAAAAAAATGTCTTCGTTATTAAATTCGGCAGTATTTCCAGGTAATCAAGGCGGGCCATTGATGCATGTTATAGCAGCAAAAGCTATCGCATTTGGTGAAGCACTTACTGATGAGTTTATGCATTACATGTTACAAGTAAAAAATAACGCATCAGCAATGGCAAAAGCATTTGTAGATAGAGATTATCATATTATCTCTGGTGGTACAGACAATCACATGATGCTTATCGATTTAAGAAATAAAGATATTACAGGTAAAGCTGCAGAAGAAGCTTTAGGTAAAGCAGATATTACAGTGAATAAAAACATGGTGCCATTTGATGACAAAAGTCCGTTTGTGACTTCAGGAATTAGAGTAGGGACAGCTGCAATTACAACGAGAGGTCTTAAAGAAGAGGATATGGAAGCGATTGTTGATTTTATCGATCAAGCCATTACCAACCATGAAGATGATGCCAAGCTAGAAGCTATTGCATTACAAGTGAATGATATGATGGGTGATAAACCTTTGTTTGCTTAGGTTTTTTAAACCATTGACATTTAAATATAATAATAGTAGACCTCACAAGTTTTAAAACCTGTGAGGTCTTTTGTTGTCAGATAGATATAAAAATTTTTTTTCTTCGGAAAAGATAAATTATTAGAAATCTATAGAGATGACCGTTTTAGTGCTAAAATTAACAGTGTAAAACATAGATTATTATAATCAATTGTAAAGAAATCTCATTTGTCATGGCTAGAAAAGTCATATTAACTAGTCTTATTTTATTAATTCTTATTGGTTGTAAAAGCAATAGTAAACCCTATGAATAATATTTACTTACGTTCAGAAGAAAAGAATAAAGCGCATTATGAGTATCAATTAGAAGAGTTTATAGATAAGACTGTTTTTTATCTCAGGACTAAAATAAATAACAAAGCCTGTTCGCAATCCAAAAGACAAGCTAGAGTTACTAATGTTCATCCACTAGCAGGTCTTAAAACTGATGAGGGTTATCAATACATTGAGTATGTGCTCTCTTTCTGATTATTTCAAGTTAGTACTAATGACAGCAATTTAGATCTAGTTTTTAAATCTAAAAAGGAGTTTACTATGCGTGTTGACGACTCTTTTAAACTATCTGTGGAACTATGATTGGGAATGAAAATGGACTTAAATATGTATATCGATTAAATAGTACATACCAATTAGGCTTCACAGTTGTAAAATCAATCCTCAGTAAAAATAGTACTCTTGTAAGCACCTATATCTGCTGGAGAAGTTCTAGTCTCTCCCAAAATATCTGAAGTAATAATAAAGTCATCACTAGCTTCGCTATTCGCGCCAGAATCAGCACCAATCATCAACATATTCTCAAAAGGTAATTTGAAATCTGGATCATCATTGAAAACACAGCTGTCATATAAATCACTATTACTAGTCAAATAGTTGTCATCACCTGAGAAGAAACCACTAGTATCTTGAAAACGAATCAAGCAATTCGTGAATTTAAAATTAAACAGATTGTCAGAAATGTTATCAAAACCAATTTCTGGATTGTCATTTCCAAAGATGATACAGTTGTTGAAATTAGCTTCCATTAAATCATTACCAATATTCATATTGTTTGCATCGGTAATATAATTGTTTAAAAATACTGCTGGAAACTGTCTAAAACTATTATTCCAATAATTAGCGATTGTACAATGTGTGAAATTATATTTTCCGCCAAGAGTTCCAGCAAAAGAAGATTGTCCGCTAGCATTAATAACAATATTTTTAGCTGTAATTGAGCTTGCGCGACCTAATATTCCGAAGTTACTAGAATTATAAATCTGAGAATTAGTAATCGTTAATTTGTCATCCACAGCATTTTGATTGCCTTCACTTAGAATACCAACCGTACTGTTTTTAATGGTTGCATAGTTAATGTCATTATCCACACTGCCACTAAATAGCCAAATCGTTCCCCATTGTCCAGGAATATTTTCATACAGAGGCTCAAGTCTGTCACCTTGAAATATGACCTCATTTTCTAAAAGTTCTTGATCATCACTTAATCCACCATTAACTTTTAAAGAGGCATTGTTGGTTACTAAAAGACCTGAGTTAGCATGAAAATGCACACGTGCTCCAGCTTCAATAGTTAATACATCGCCATCATCAACAGCTGCATAGCCATAAATAACATAGGGTTTCTCATTGGTGAAATTGAGTTCGCTATCTTGTAGAAAACGACCTTGTAGTGTGGTTTCGTCTTCAGTACCGTCACCATCCACATCAAAAGTTAATGTTTCAACAATTCCAGTGGTGTTATCGCGATCTGGATATATGAACACCGCATCTTTTATGAGGGTTACTAATTCTACTTTTTGAGAATTAGTACCTGTATCAAATTCAATAGCATCTGTATATAAAAATTCTAAACTGTTGAGCGCAAGCGTTTGAATATCTGCTGTAGTCTCTACAAAAATGAATAAACTATCATTAGCTAACAGTTCTACATTTTGAAACTCTTTACCTGGAAGCCCATCAACATTTAATCGGTAATTTGAACTTTCACCTTGTGATAAACGAACTGTAGGAATAGAAATATCATCATTACTACGGTTATAGACTTTTAGGTTATAGGTGCTTGATCCAATATTTGTAAAGATGGTATCTAGGTAGATAGTGTCTTTAGAAAATTCTAGATTTCCCGAGCTTGGTGCAAAATCGAAATCTTTTCGGCAGGAGCTCCAGAACATTAATATGCCTATTGTAAATAGAAAGTATATAACCCGCTTCATCATATTTATAAGGTTTTTAGCGCATGAGTGCACTATTAAATGTGCCTATAGGCACAAATATAACTTTTGAAGTCAACTTTTATTATGGTTATCTATAAAAAAATTTAAATCTAACTTTTAGTATGCGTTTCTAGAATTTTTTTGAAGGCCTTGCTGTGGATTAAAAGTGCATCAACCAAAGCAAATTCATTTTGTTTTTTAAGTATTGTAATATTTAATCGTTGTGCGCTGCAGTAGTCAAAAAATAGTTGTTGATATGGTTTTGGGATGTCTAATTGTGTGGTCAAATATTTCTGATTGAAATACGTATTCGTTTCAAAAAGGGTAACCAAATCTTCTGGCGCCACATAGATTACATCTGGTTTTGTGTTTTTCTTTTTAAATAGTTTACCAATTAATTTGGCAACAGCAATGAGGTCTAAAGTAGGGAGCAGGTTATCACCACTTCCAAACGTACGCTCTTTATAGGCTATTTGTCCTTGTTTTGCTGTGGTACTGCTTATGGAAATAGAATCAAACATCTTTTCTTTTACCTTTCTAATTTCAACGGCATCTAACTCATTAGTGATTTTTTTTAGTTCGATTACGAGATCTTCCTCGAAATGAGACGAATTAAGACTTATAAATTCTTGATCATGAAAATAGGAGTTAATGACTAAGACGTCATTAACTTTAGCTTCAATTTGAAATGCTCCTTTATCATTAGAATAAGTTAAGATATTTTGTGTTCTATTAATAATCTTTGCACCTGATATGGGCGCTTCGTTATCATAGATGAAACCAGTTATAGATTGCGCTCCAGTGAATATTGGTAAAAACAGAATAATAAGTAGTTTTAGGTGTTTCAAAAGTGTGTTTATTGATTTAATTTTAAAATTAAGAAATTTCCGAATAAAAAAACTAGAAATTAATAGAGTTTAACGACAATCTATACTGTTGTTTCCTATATCTAATTGTTTACATGATGCTCTACAAGTGCATTAAATACTTCACCAGATTCGATTAAATGGTCTAATAATTCAATATCTCGATGTTGTGTAATCAGGGTTTTGTTTATATTTTTAGCACTACAATATTCGAAGAATAAATACTGTAATTCTTTTTTTATTTTTAATTCTGAAATGAGCAAGGCTTGATTAAAAAGTCTGTTATTTTCAAATAAGGTGACTAGATCTCCGCTTGAGATATAGGTGATTTCAGGAAGTTTATTTTTAGTTTTAAACAGGCTGCCTATTAGTCTTCCAATCGCTATAATGTCTATATTGCTACTTGGTTGAACGCCATATAAATAGGGTCTATTTTTTATGTCGTTTGCAATTTGATTATTAGTTTCTACTTTAAATACAATAGAGTCAAATTTCTTTTCTAGAATTTTATTGATTTCAACTGCATCCAATTCATTGGTTATTTTTTGAAGTTCTATGACGACTTCTTTTTCAAAATAGTATGGCGTTACAACCATGGTTTTTATGGTATGAAAATAAGAACGAATGATAAGTGTATCTTTAAGTTTAGCTTCTATTTTAAACTGACCTTTGTCGTCAGAATAGGCTAGGATATTTTGAGTTGTATTTAAGAGTTTTACGCCTTTAACAGTTGTTTCATGATCATAAACAAAACCATTAATGGTTTGAGCATTGGACACCAACGGAATGATAAAAAGTAGAACGATTAAATATTTCAATGAAATTTCTAATTGGTTTATATCTCAAATTAAGACATTTAAAAAGAGAATAAAATTAGGTTTAAGAGAATTTAACAGCCCTTTTAGTTTTTATTTAACTGAATAATGAAGCGAGGTCTTCCGGGATTCTTGCTGGACGATTTGTTTCATGAGACATAAAACACCAGATCGTTTCTGAGGTTGTCAATAACTTATCTGTGTTTTTATTATAGATTTCTACAGTTCTTGTAGATCTCACGCCTCCAGATTTTACGACATATGTTTTTAAGAGCAACATATCGCCTAAAAGTGCTTCGGCTTTGTATTGAATGTGATGACTAAGTAAAACCCAATAATAGGTGTCTCTTATCTTTTCTGTAGTTTTAAAATTCCAATGTGCTGCTGCAATATCTTGAACCCAACGCACATATTCTATATTATTCACGTGGTTTAACGCGTCTAAATGGTCTTTTGTAACAGTGAGTTCTTGCTCGTGAATTTGCATTTTTTTTAAGTTCTGATTTAGAAACTCAAAAATATGTATTATTCTTTTCTTCGGAAAATATTAGTCATGTTATATAGTAGTTTTCCAATTACAGTGCGCTCTAGTTCTTTGTTTCTAATTTTTTTACGCCTTCCTTTTCTTTCCTTATTCTTTAAGCAATTGTTTATTCGAGAATAGTTTGTTACTCCTGCGTAAATGTTGTGTTCTCCACAGTCATCAGGGGCTTCTTCAAGTTCTACCTTGTAATTGTTATTTTGATTTATTACCAGATTGTATTCAGAAAGACCAACAAACGTCATGTGTAGTATGTCACCAGTTTTTACTTTTATTGTATAGTAACCATCAAAATCTGATTGGGTTTCAGCTTTAGACCTCACATTGACAACTGTAACACCAGGTAGTGGTAGCCTATCAATTTTGGAAGTAATGAAGCCTTTTATTAGTCGCTCGTTTAATAAAGTAACACCTGTTTTTTCCATTGACTATGTTCGAGTTAAAGTGTCGATTTTCGCAATTATAGGCTTTCTTTGCGCTTCAATATTTTGTGTTCCAAAACTTAAAAGAGTAAATAGGGTTGAAGCGACGAAGCTCAAATAGTTGTTCTTTTCGTTTCTGCTTAATAGCAGTTCTCTTTTAAGTTGTGTTGATTTAAATTGTCTACAAACTTTACCTTCATCTAAAAGGTTTTTATAATGTGTTCATCTGTCGATGTTGTGAAATCATAAACGGTTTTCTCGCACGATGCACAATGACGTCCTTTTTTTTTTCTGGTGTCATTGTGCTCCAGTCCTCATGACAAGGCTTTGGAATATTTATGGTTAGACTGGTGCTCATGTTTTAATTTTTTCTGTTGAACATTTTACGCATGCTGTACAAAAAACAGCTTGAAGAACCAGTCAAACTGCCATTTACAATTGGAAGTGGGTCTTTTATATTATCCTCTTTAATAATTATGGGAAAACCAGCGATACCTCCTAATAAAGTGGTTATTGTTTCCGTTTTTGTTTCTTTTGGATGGCTATCAGGTATCACGCTAGTTGCTTTTTTTCTAGTTTGTTTTTTTAAATAAATTTGAAGTTTACCAAAATCGTTAATTGTGATTTCTGCAGTTTCGTAACCTGAAGCTTTAATGATTAGTGTATTCTCTAATTTCACTTTTATATTAAAATGTCCACTAATATTAGAGTTTGTTGAAATAGCATTGTTTTTGATGGAAATTTTTACATTGGGTATTGGGAATTTTTCAGAATTAAAAATCGTGCCATTAATAAGTTTTGTATTTAAGATAGAAGTCCCAATTTTTCCATTTATGATTTGAGGTTTTAAAGAATCTACGTTTACAATTTTAGGTTTCCCTTGTGCTTCGACGTCCTGTGTTCCAAAACTTAAAAAGGCAAAAAGGGTAGAGGCTACGTAGCTTAAATAGTTGTTTTTCTCTTTTCTGCTTAACACCAATTCTCTCTTAAGTTGTGTTGATTTAAAGCGTCCACAAACTTTACCTTCATCTAAAAAAGTCTTTACTATTTGCTCATCTGTGGATGTTGTGAAATCATAAACAGTTTTTTCGCACGATGCACAATGACGCCCTTTTTTTTCTGGTGTCATTGTGTTCCAGTCCTCATGACAAGGCTTTGGAATATTTATGGTTAAGGTCGTTCTCATGATTCAAAGAACCAAAAGAAAGCCTTGTTTTAAAAGTAAGAATGAGTGAATGGTACTTTTGAGTGAGTGAAGGAAACCTTTGGTTTATTTCTCAAAAACCTCCACTTCAAATAATTTATCCCAACGCTTACCAGTCACAAAAAGTGTTTTGGTTTCAGGATTATATGCAATTCCATTGAGCACATCCAAACCTGCATGTTGCGTTACTAAATTATGTAAAGGTGAAAAATCAATAACACCTTCTATCGCTCCATTTTTTGGATTAATAATAGCAACTCCATTTTTTTGATACCGATTAGCATAAATTTTTCCGTTAACATATTCTAATTCATTCATGCCAATTATTTTTCCTTTATTGGTATAGACCTGAAGTTTAGAATCTTCAACTAGAGTTTTAGTATTTAGTAACCAGATGTTTTCTGTACCATCAGATTTGTAGATGTTTTTGCCATCATTGCAAATTCCCCAGCCTTCTTTACTTTTTCCGTAGGTAAAACTACTTTTCTTTTCAAACGTATTGACATCGTAAACAAAGCCAATATTTTCTTGCCAAGTTAATTGGTAGATGTTATCATTCATAATGGTTAAGCCTTCTCCAAAATACTGATTTCCAATGGATTTATTCTTAAGTACTTCTCCCGTTTTATAATCTACTTTTCTCAATTTAGATTCACCATATTGACCAGTGCTTTCATATAATTCTCCGTTATGAAATTCTAAACCTTGCGTGTAAGAGGTAATATCATGTGGGTATTCGTTAATTATTTTATAACCGTAAACTTTAGGAGATTGGTTGTTTAAAATGGTAATCTTAGTTTCTATAACTTCGGAAGCTTCTCCTATGCTAACCGTAGCCTTGACTGTTTGAATTCCTAAAAGGGCATCATCCAATTTTAAAGATGCATCAATTGGTTCTCCATTTAATGTGTAGCTAACTGCTGAAATTTCGATTCCCTTTGGGTTTTTAATTGAAAGATTCACAGTTTTTCCAAGTGTTGTAACATTGCTTTTGGCATCTGTTGAAATGGAAAGACTCGTTTTTTGAGGTGTTGAATTTCCGCAGGAAATAATAGTAACACTTAAAATTGTGATTATGAAAGCTTTAATTGAATGCATTTTATTAAGATTTAGGCGCAAGTTATTTAATAAAATTCAGTTTAAAAAATCAAAATAAATTTGCCTTAAAAATCATTGCAAAATAATCGCAAAATAATTGTAAAAGTATGAAAAGATTGTATCTTTGCAGCTGGCAAGTCCTACACAACTAGCTCCTGTTGAATCCTCCAGGTCGGGAACGAAGCAAAGGTAAATGGTCGTAGCAGTGTGATGTAGGTAGCTTGCCTTTTTTTATGATCAAAATTGAAGTCTTTATAAGAGACTGATAACTATAAATAATAAAGATTTGTTAGATAAAACTGGCAAATCTTTTTTCATTTTTACCATTCCTGTAAATTTCATTAGTAATTTTACGTTAAAGCAGTATTGGTAAGAATGCTAATTGCTCAAATCTTTTTATATGTCTAAAGTTGTTTTAATCACAGGAGGGTCTTCAGGAATTGGTAAATCAATTGGTGAGTTTTTATCAGATAAAGGATTTACGGTTTATGGGACCAGTAGATCGCCAGAACGTTATCCTGATACTAAAATTAAATTGGTTGCATTAGATGTAGCTGATGTGCTTTCTGTAGAAAAAGCAATTGAAACTGTGGTGCATGATGCTGGCCGAATTGATGTGGTCATCAACAATGCAGGTGCAGGAATTACCGGGCCTATTGAGGATATCCCTAACGAAGAAATCAAACGTAATTTTGAGACTAATCTCTTTGGTCCTATTAATGTTATAAAAGCAGTGCTACCTCAAATGCGTAAACAAAATTCTGGATTGGTTATAAACATCACATCGATTGCAGGTTATATGGGATTACCATATCGCGGAATTTATAGCGCAAGTAAAGGTGCGTTAGAGTTGATTACCGAAGCCTTTAGAATGGAAATTAAAGACTTTAACATCCAGATGACTAATGTCGCTCCCGGTGATTTTGCAACAAATATTGCCGCTGGACGCTTTCATGCTCCCGTTGTTAAGGGATCTCCTTATGAAAAAACGTATGGTTCAGTCTTAAAAGCTATTGATGATGATGTAGACAGTGGTGATGATCCTATTATAGTATCAAACATGATTTATAAAATCATTAATACACCAAATCCAAAAATACATTATAAGGTGGGCGCATTTATGCAAAAATTCTCTATCGTATTAAAAAGAATATTGCCAGATAAAGTCTATGAGAAGATGTTATTGTATCATTATAAATTATAGTTTTCGGTATGCTTATTGATAACTACTAGTTCAAATAAACCAACTTATGAAACGACTATTAACTCTACTATTAGTTTTTAGCCTATTTACAATTTATAGCTGCGATGATTTCCTAGATTGTGTTATTAACCGCAGACCAGAGTTACCTGATAAATCTTTTGCTGTTGGATCTATAGACTCTTATTATTATGAAGAGTTTGACGCTCAAATTAAAAATGAACCTCGAGATAATAATTATGGTTATGATTTTGACCTTGATGGTAATCTTCCTGATGGACTTGGAATGGTTGTTGATTTCAGAACAGTATCCATTGAAGGCACACCATCAGCGGCTGGTACGTTTAGATTTACTGTGTTTTTATATGTGGATCCACCATTAACTTATGATGAAGACAATGAGACGTATGATGATCCACTATGTTCAGAATCGACATCTAAAGAGTATACTATTATTATTGGAGACTAAGTGTCGCATTGTTAATATCATTTCATAATATGTTCTGCGGAAAGTCTGATAAAATCGTAAATTCGTGCTCATAATTTTAATCACAACTATAACATAACAACAGATGAAATTTTTTATTGATACAGCAAACCTTGAACAAATAAAAGAAGCTCAAGATCTTGGTATTTTAGATGGTGTAACTACCAACCCGTCATTAATGGCAAAAGAAGGTATTACAGGACATGATAATATTATGAAGCATTACGTCAACATCTGTAATATTGTCGATGGTGATGTCTCTGCAGAAGTTATTGCTACAGATTTTGATGGCATGGTAAGAGAAGGTGAAGCCCTTGCAGACTTACATGCACAAATCGTCGTGAAGTTACCTATGATTAAAGATGGTATCAAGGCGTGTAAGTATTTTACAGATAAAGGAATTAAAACAAATTTAACCTTGGTGTTTTCTGCTGGTCAAGCATTATTAGCAGCAAAAGCAGGAGCAACGTATGTATCCCCTTTTATTGGTCGTTTAGATGATATTTCTACAGATGGTTTAAACCTTATTGCCGAAATTAGAATGATCTATGATAACTATGGTTTTGAAACTGAAATTCTTGCAGCTTCAGTCCGTCACACTATGCACGTTATTGATTGTGCAAAGTTAGGCGCAGATGTTATGACAGGCCCTTTAAGTTCGATTACAGGATTATTAAAACATCCTTTGACAGACATAGGTTTAGAGAAATTTCTAGCAGATTATAAAAAAGGAAACTAAATACTATTTAGTACTTCTTTTGGAAACACAAAAAAACTCTTGAATAAATATTCAAGAGTTTTTTTGTGTTTCCAAAAGAAGTCTTGTTTGCGTCTATTGATTTTTAATGTTTATAATGTTCCACCATTTGGCCAATTCTTCCAGTGGTTATTGGTTTTTTTGGTAGGCTTGTAATAGTCCACTTTTCCAGTCTCTAAAACTTTTCCTATTTGCTTAAATGTTTGATTATTACTAGGAAGTTCAGAATTCGCGAATTCGGGATGATGCCACTCTGTCAATTCCATTATTTTTGGTAAATTAATAGGAATGCGTTTTCGAATTTCATTTGCGGTAGCACTAAATTTGTTAAAATATTCAGGTTCTAAACTTCTCAAAAATTCTCAAACGAAGATTTTATCACCTTCTTTTAAATCAATTCCTTTGTTGAGATAAAACTCTCTATTATGATTTAGATTTATTTCCTTATCACGCAATTTCATAGTTTTAGCTTTTGAGTTTAAGCTTTCCTCATGTTTCTCGTCAAAAGATTGAAAGTCTAAGTTGTTCTCTATCAAGATTAAAAAGTTTGCGTTATTTGTTCCTGGCTTTGTAATTATATAGTTCCCAAAGATGTGTAAACAATTACTAATTCCTTGGTGATTTCCATCATGATAATTAAAACCGATTATTTCAATTATTAAGGTTCATCTTTTATCATCACGATAGGTACTAAATTTTGAAGTAATGGGATAAATATATCCATTGTCGAGCATTGGGAAGGTGAAGTCATTGGCGCAATCATTAAATCGCTTTAAAATGTCCTTTGCTGTATAGTCTTATTTTTATTTATACTGAAGACGCCCATTCTATCATTTGGGATAATTGCAAAAGACTAATTCAAAGTCAACGTCATTTCAATAAGCTCATTAATATCAGTGCTAAATAAATCTGTATTTGATTTGATTATATGTCCTTTGTGATCCACAATTAATACTTTTTGAGAATTAGCGATAGCGAATTTTTGTATTGCCTCATTTGGATTTTTAAACATATATTCATTTTCAGTAGGATACTTTAATAAATTTAGTGTTTTCTTCCATGATCTCGTATTCATATCATTAATGTTGATAGCTATAAAATCCATATCAGGATATTTAACTTTTAACGTTTTCATCATATAATGATTATTTCTATAGCTAAACTTAAAATTGGATGACCAACAATAAATCACTGTAGGTGCTTTAATGACGTCATGAAGATCTATAGTTTTACTATTAAAATCTACGATTTCAATACTAGGTATTTTATTGCCTGGATATAGACTTAAAGTAGAACTAACCAAGTTTTTTATATAAGTTTTGTCAACATCATTGGTGCTTTTTTCTAAGTAAGAATCTAACATACTTTGAGATTGCTCAGCGCTAGAACTGTTATAGACAAAAACTCTAGTCGCATGTTTAAGCACGTAATCTTTTATGGTTCTATTAGCAATGACGCTATCAATTAATCGCAGTTTTTCAAGATTGTAATCTAAAGCTTGTCTGTCAAATTTATGGTGACTTCCATTGTGATAATAGTCTTTTAGAGCTGTATTATGAAAGTACCAATCCATGAAATTGTTATAGGAATAGACACCACTAAGCGATACATCATTAAAATCGACATTTACTCTATAATCGTAAAATTTTTCAGGAAGATCTTTGTAATGAATCAATTTATTATTTCCGAAGTAACCAAAAGGATATTTCTCTTTATACGTGTAATAACTGTAATTAATACCAGCCTCTGCAATTTTTTTAAATAACGGTGAAGTTTCTTGTTGTAATACAAAACGTTCTAAATGTTCTAATCGTCGCTCCCTAGCTTCTTTAATGTGATTTTCAAATTCATCAGGCTCTAAATGTTGGAGTTTATAAAATTGCTTACTTACAACTTCATCGTTTAAAAAACCTCTAATCAAAAAATTATTCTTTTTTGAACCTATTCCAGTGTACACCAAAGATTCATCAAAATCACTTGTATTTAACCTCAGCATTATGCTATCATTAGGTTCAATAAGTAGCGTTTGGTATTCTCCACCATGGGTAAAATAATACAGACCAGCATTAAGGTCTGTAATTTTATAAACAAATCTGTTTTGTGCATCAAGAAGAATAGTATCTCTCTCAGATTCATTGCTGTAGATGGTGATGTAATTATTATTAGGGTTTACGATTTCTCCACCAAAATAGGCTGTTTCGGTAGTTTCATATTTAGAATTGCAACCTAAAAGTAAGAAACTTGTTAATATGCTAGCTATAATTACTTTCATAGAAAATTTAAGTCGTGGGTATTTATATACTCAACAAAAATAAAGGAAGCGATGTCTAACTGCTGTTAATAGGTTGTTAAATGTTGATTTCACTAAGATTAGATGACATTTCAATGCTAAAAAATAAGCTATTTTAGTTTCATACAATCACTAGAATTCTCTACTTTTGCCAACTTAAACTTTGAGCACTATAATGTCTTCGGAAATTTTAAAACGCTCAAAGTAGTAACTTAAATAAACAGCGTATGTTATCAGTATCAAATCTTTCGGTGCAATTTGGAAAAAGAATTCTATTTGATGAAGTGAATACCACTTTTAATAATGGAAATATTTACGGAATCATCGGTGCAAATGGCGCAGGAAAATCTACATTTCTAAATATTATAGCAGGAAAACAAGATCCTACCTCTGGGCATGTACATTTAGAGCCAGGTAAACGTATGTCGGTTTTAGAACAAAATCATAATTTATATGATGAGCACACTGTTTTAGAAACCATCATTATGGGAAATAAACCGTTGTTTAAGTTAAAGTCTGAAATTGATGCACTATATGCCGATTACACAGATGAAAATGCAGAAAAAATAGGAGAGCTTCAAGTGCGATTTGAAGAAATGAATGGTTGGAACGCAGATAGTGACGCTGCAGCAATGCTTTCAAATCTAGGTATCAAAGAAGAACATCATTATACCCTAATGAGGGATTTAGATGGTAAACAAAAGGTACGTGTCTTGTTAGCTCAAGCGCTTTTTGGAAATCCTGACCTGTTAATAATGGATGAGCCTACCAATGATTTAGATTATGAAACTATTTCGTGGTTAGAAAACTTTTTAGCTAATTATGATAACTGTGTTATAGTCGTATCTCACGATAGACACTTTTTAGATGCAGTTTGTACCCATATATCTGATATTGATTTTAGTAAAATCAACCACTTTTCTGGAAATTATACATTTTGGTATGAGTCTTCTCAGTTAGCAGCAAGACAGCATGCACAACAAAACAAAAAAGCAGAAGACAAGAAAAAGGAGCTAGAAGAATTTATTAGACGTTTCTCTGCCAATGTTGCAAAATCAAAGCAAGCAACAAGTAGAAAGAAAATGATTGAAAAATTAAATATTGGAGATATTAGACGCTCTAGTCGTCGTTATCCTGCTATTATTTTTGAACGTGATCGCGAGGCAGGAGACCAAATTTTAAATATTGAAGGACTATCAAAATCACTAGAAGGCGACGTTCTATTTAGTAATATTGATATCAATCTTAATAAAGGTGAAAAAGTAGTATTCTTTTCAAAAGATTCTAGAGCAACATCAGCTTTCTATCAAATTATAAATGGTAAGGACAAGCAGGACTCAGGTAAGTTTGCCTGGGGAGTTACAACAACACAGTCTTATTTACCCCTAGATAATAGCGAATATTTTGATAATAACCTATCACTTGTAGATTGGTTGCGTCAATGGGCTACAACTGAAGTAGAACGTGAAGAAGTTTTTATTAGAGGGTTCTTAGGTAAAATGATTTTTAGTGGAGAAGAGGCTTTAAAAACTTCAAATGTGTTGTCTGGAGGAGAAAAAGTACGTTGTATGTTAAGTCGTATGATGATGGTAAGAGCAAATGTATTAATGCTTGATGAACCAACAAACCACTTAGATTTAGAGAGTATTACAGCGTTTAATAATTCACTCAAAAATTTTAAAGGCACAGTTCTTTTTACAACTCATGATCATGAATTTGCTCAAACAGTAGCAAATCGAGTTATAGAATTAACGCCAAGCGGAGTTATTGATCGTTACATGACTTTTGATGAGTATATGAGTGACAAGAAAATTAAAGAGATGAGAGAAAAAATGTATGCGGTAAAAGCATAGAATTAGCTCATAATAATTAAAAATTCCTTTAGGATTCTGTAATAGTTACAGGTGTCTTAAAGGAATTTTTTTTCTTCCAAAATTTTATAGCTCGCAGCTCCTTTAAATAAAAATAGGAGCTTTAGAGAGTTTATAAAAGGGTTTTAAGTCCTAATAGCATCACTTTAGAGAAATCAAGTACATTAAGATTCTAGCTCTTCCTTAACACTTGAGATAATTAGTTGTGCTTGGGGTAATTCGTCTTCACTAACATACAGTTCTTGGAAACCTTGTATAGACGCCCCAAAACCTGCAAGTCTTCCAGACTCTGATTCATCTTTAATAATGGCGTTTATTCCAGCGCTTTTAAGCCTGTCTAAAGCTAGTTGTACAATAATGAAACTACCTGAGAATATTTTAGTATACGTTGTATCTGGCATAGTTTTAAATTTAGCGTTAATATATTTGGATTTTGTAATGATTTATAAGTTACAAAAAATGTTTCACTTTATTAGTCGTGATAAAAATTAAGACTAACGTTAAAATTTTTATAATACATTAAAATAACGTTTAATGTTTTTGTAAATTCGTTAAACAAATTGAACATTATCTGTGATAGATAATATTTTGATTGATTTAGTTAGGTTGTTGAAAAGCTATATTCGTTTAGAATATAGCTTTTTGTAGTTTTACAAGATTATTAGTGCGCTACCTCTAATAACTTGAGTTGTGTTCCCTTTTAGAGTTTTGTCAATAGTTTTTTTCAATTATAATATAATTTTTAATAATAAATTTCTATTGGACTGGAGTGCTTAATTTTTCTAACTTTAAAAATTAGGAATATTTAAAATACAGACATACTATGGATAACAATGCACAATCAAATTCTAACGTTTGGGATATCAATGAAACTGACGCTAGTCAGTGTCCGTTTCTAAGCGGAACTCAAAAGAAAACTGCGGGAACAGGTACTAAAAATCGAGATTGGTGGCCTAACGAATTAAAATTAAATATTCTTCGTCAAAACGGGACGCCCTCTAATCCAATGGATGCAGATTTTGATTATGCTAAAGCTTTCAGTAGTATAAATTATGCAGAGCTAAAACAAGATGTTATTGATTTAATGACAGATTCTCAAGATTGGTGGCCAGCAGACTATGGACATTATGGTCCATTTATGATTCGTATGGCTTGGCATAGTGCGGGAACATATCGTGTTGGAGATGGTAGAGGAGGAGCAAGTTCAGGAACACAGCGTTTTGCGCCTTTAAATAGTTGGCCAGATAATGGGAATTTAGATAAAGCACGTTTATTATTATGGCCTGTAAAAAAGAAATACGGTAAAAATTTATCTTGGGCAGATTTAATGGTGCTCGCAGGAAACTGTGCCTTAGAATCTATGGGATTCAAAACATTTGGATTTGCAGGAGGACGAGAGGATATTTATGAGCCAGAACAAGATATATATTGGGGAAGCGAAACCGGTTGGTTAGATAATGATGAGCGCTATGACACGAGTGATGGTGATTTAGAAGGGCATTTAGGCGCTGTACACATGGGATTAATATATGTGAATCCAGAAGGTCCAAATGGTGATCCAAATCCATTAAAATCGGCACACGATATCAAGATTACATTTGGTCGTATGGCCATGAATGATGAAGAAACCGTGGCCCTGGTTGCTGGTGGTCATACCTTTGGAAAAGCACATGGTGCAGCAAATCCAGATGAGCATGTAGGTACCGAGCCTCATGGCGCATCCATAGAAGAAATGAGTACAGGTTGGAAAAATAATTTCAAATCTGGAGTATTAGATGATACGATTACTAGTGGGTTAGAAGGCGCTTGGACTCCTAGTCCAACACGTTGGGATGATGAGTATTTTGATGTCTTATTAAATTATGATTGGGAATTAACAAAAAGTCCTGCAGGTGCGCATCAATGGAGACCAACTGCAGCTTCTAATGCTAGAATGGCTCCAAAAGCAGGTGATGCAAATGCTAAGCAAGCATTAATGATGTCAACAGCAGATATGGCATTAAAAATGGATCCAGCATATTTAGAAATTTCTAAACGTTTTCATAAAGATCATAAAGCTTTTGAAGATGCTTTCGCGCGTGCTTGGTATAAACTAACGCATCGGGATATGGGACCTATAGATCGTTATTTAGGACCAGAAGTTCCTAAAGAAGAGTTATTATGGCAAGATCCAATTCCAAAAGTAGATTATAAGCTGAATGCGGAGGATGTGTCTACATTAAAGAGCATGATTTTAGCCTCAGAGTTGACACAATCACAATTAGTGACTACTGCTTGGGCTTCTGCTTCTACATATAGAAATTCAGATAAAAGAGGTGGTGCAAATGGTGGACGTTTACGTTTACAACCACAAAGAAATTGGGTGGTTAATAATCCTCAGGAATTACAACATGTAATTTCTGTGTATGAAGCGATCCAAAAAGATTTTGGTGGGACCGTTTCTATTGCAGATTTAATTATTATTGGCGGTAATGCAGGTATTGAGGAAGCAGCAAGTAAGGCTGGGTACCATGTGTTCATTCCTTTTTCATGCGGACGAGGAGATGCATCTCAAGAGCAAACAGATTTAGAATCTTTTGGATACTTAGAGCCTTTGGCTGATGGATTTAGAAATTATATCCACGCTGATTTAGAAGTTGCAGCAGAAGATCTTTTAATTGATAGAGCAAATCTCATGACCTTATCTTCGCCAGAAATGACTGCTTTAGTTGGCGGATTAAGAGTGTTAGGTGCTAATTATGATGGCTCACATCATGGTGTATTTACAGAAAATGTAGGTCACCTTACTAATGATTTCTTTACAAATCTTTTAGATTTTACATATACCTGGAGCGCTACATCAGACGATGATACCGTTTTTGAAGGTCGAAACCGCAAAACGGGTGAAGTTAAATTCACAGGTACGCGAGCAGATTTGATTTTTGGTTCTAACACAGAATTAAGAGCAATTGCGGAGGTTTATGGAGCAGATGACGGACAAGAGAAATTTGTGTCTGATTTTGTAAAAGCATGGACTAAAGTGATGAGTTTAGATCGTTTTGATTTGAAATAAATTTCAGAAGAAACTAGACAATAGAAAATAGTGAAAGAGAGAAGGAGCAAGTCTATTTAACTTGCTCTTTTTTTTTATTTTAAATTGGGAGATTCACAAATGATAGTTCTTTGAACATCAAATCAAAAAAATAACATGTTTATGACACAGGTAGAATTATTCTTCGAAGCTATTCGTGCAAAAGACCACGATACCCTAAAAACACTTTTAGCTATTAATCCAGAATTGGTTATTACCAAAGATTCAAGAGGGTTTACACCCTTAATTTTTGCAACTTATTTTGATAATGAAATTGCAACCAAAGTTTTAATTGAACACAAAGCAGTTATTGATGCCAAAGATGGTACTGGAAATACAGCTTTGATTGGTGTTTGTTTTAAAGGCAACGAAACGTTAGTAAGGTTGTTAATTGATAACGGTGCACATATAAATGCTCAAAATAATTTAGGGACAACACCTTTGATTTTTGCAACGATGTATAATAAGAGAACTAGTGTGATACTGCTTCTAGAAAAAGGTGCAGATAAGACTATAACAGATAATGAGGGAAAAACAGCTTTAGATTATGCTTCGGAAAAAGGCTTTGATGAGATTGTTGGACTTTTAGAGTGATGAGTTGTTCGTTAAGGCACATATAAGAAGCGTAGCGCAACTACATTTAGCGTACTTTATAAATGCTCATACACTTTGAGTTTAGTACAAATACATTGTGTTTTGTATACTTTATTAGCACTGAGTTCTTTTAGTTTAAGTTTTTATATTTTGTAGGACTATTACCTGTTTTTGATTTAAACAAAAAACCACCTTGCTTTCACAACGTGGCCTTTAAATACTGTTTTTTTCTTTCTAATTATCTATAGAACCCATAACGCGCTTCATAAAAGAATTTAATGCTTCTTTTTTTGGTGTGCCAGATTTGATCATTTTTTGAACTTCTAGTGCACCATACATATTAGAGATCAATTCTCCAATAACATCCAATTCTTCATCTTTTAATGAAGGGACTTCGGTAAGATTCTCGAGTGTTTCAATGGTTTCGATAACATAATCCTCGTCGTTGTCCTCGATAAATTGAGACAAGTGCTTAATTACTGGTAATTTCATTAAAAATTTATTTTTCATTTCCGCGAAAGCGAAAACTTCGTTGTTACTAAAAACTTACGTCACTTCTTCCACTAACACCTTCAATACATCAAACTTATTTGTTTGCGTTTGGTTTACAAAAGTTCCGTTTTGAAATGTTGCAAATGTTGGCAAATTATCAACGGTTGCTAATTTTCTAGATTCTGGAAATTGTTCTGCATCTGCCATAATGAACACGATGTTTTCATTTTCTGAAGCTAACTTTTTAAATTTGGGTTTCATGATACGACAGTTTCCACACCAAGTAGCAGAGTACTGTACGATTACTGTTTTGTTTTCTGAAATTATTTCAGATAAATTATCTTGTTCTAAGTCTTTGACCATAATAAATATTTTAAATGTCTTTACGAACGCAGTGAACAATCTATTGAATCTTAAAATAGCTTCACTGTGTTCGCAATGACTATTTGTTTTAGTTCAAGTGTGCCTTTAAATACTCAGCTGTACCTTTAGCATTAGCTTGCATAGCATCTTTACCTTCTTCCCAGTTTGCAGGACAAACTTCTCCTTTTTCTTGCACGTGAGTTAAAGCGTCAATGATTCTCAAGTATTCGTTTACATTTCTACCTAATGGCATGTTGTTAACGCTCTCGTGTTGGATGGTTCCTTCTTCGTCAATAATGTATGTTGCTCTGTAAGTCACGTTATCACCTTCTACTGTATACAATCCAGTTTCTTCGTTAAAAGTACCTTCAGAGATATCTAAAATATCAAGAGCAGTTGCTAAGTTTCTATTTGAATCAGCAAGAATTGGGTAGGTTACACCTTCAATTCCTCCGTTATCTTTTGTTGTACTTAACCATGCAAAGTGAACTTCTGCAGTATCACAAGATGCACCAATAACGATTGTATTTCTTTTTTCAAATTCTGCTTGAGCAGCTTGAAAAGCGTGTAATTCTGTTGGGCACACAAAAGTGAAATCTTTTGGATACCAAAATAAAACCACTTTCTTATTGTTATTTTTTGCTTCTTTAAGAACGTTGAGTTTGAAAGTATCACCCATATCGTTCATTGCATTTACATTTAAATCTGGAAATTTTTTTCCTACTAAAGCCATATATATAATTTTTAAAGAGTTGTTATAATTTTCAACAAAATTAAAGAATAGAATAGAGAATCAGAATAGGTTTTAATTATAAGAAACTATGAAGTGATAGTATGAGGAGATGGTCTTAAAAAAGCGTCTCAAAATATGATAATTTGATAACTAATGGGTGTTCAAATTATCAAGTATGCAATTATGAGCTAATAACGATATGTTACCTATTTTATTTGTTTTTAAATTCTCTCTTTTTTATTACCAAAGCGAGAATTAGTCAACTGATAGTCCGTTTAATCGCTAAGTATTGCACTTTGTCTAATTTATGTCTGTTGAGCCAATATAGTTGATTGACGATAGGGTATGATACTGTTTTAGAATTACAATTATTTATTTTGTTTTTCTGATTTTTAAAGGGATTATGAGCTAAGTTGAAATTGGAGTTTATAAAGGTGTTTTATTAATTGTAAGTAAGGATTTATGCATTAATTAAAATCTTACTTATTAGCAGAAAGTTGTTCTTTTTTAATTTTAAAATCCACTAATAATAACGCTTTTAAAAGATGCAGTTCATTAAACTAAAGGTGTTTAAAACAAGCATTGATTCCAACTTCTGAAAGTACAGATTGGTAATACAGAAATTGTTTGAGTTTCTGTTTTATGGTAAATTATTCGTCGAATTCTCCTTTAATTTGCTTGATCTTGATGTTAAAACCAGCGAATAATAAAGTCATGAATGGGCTTATGATACTAAAAAAAGCATAAGGTATATAAGCTGTTGCTCCAGCATATCCAAATAGTACTTTAGAATGATAAGCGCCACAAGTATTCCATGGTATTAGAACAGAAGTTACTGTTCCAGAATCTTCAAGAGTTCTACTTAAATTTTCAGGAGCTAGGCCTCTGTCTTCATACGCTTGTTTAAACATTTTACCTGGAATTACTAATGCCAAATATTGATCTGAAGCTGTTAAGTTTAATGCTAAGCAACTTGCAACCGTACTTGCGAATAACCCAAATGTGGTTGTTGCCATTTTTAGTAGTGATTTGGTTATTCGGGACAAGGCTCCAATAGCATCCATAACACCACCAAAGACCATGGCGCAAATAATAAGCCATATAGTTCCTAACATGCCTTTCATTCCGCCTGCAGTAAACAAATCGTTTAATTCGGCGCTAGAAGTGGTCACAACAGTATCAACTGTTAAAGCATTCATTACACCTTCATATGCTGATCTGAAATTCAAAGTTTCAGCACCAGCAATAGCAACTACTATATCTGGCTGAGCTACAATGGCTGCAACTCCTCCTAAAAGAGAACCTAGTAGAAGCGCTATTAAAGGCGGTGTTTTTTTTATAATCATTACGATAACTAGTGCAGGAACAATAAATAGCCAAGGGCTAATATTAAAAGCACCATCGATAGCATCCAGCTTATCTTGAATAACCGGAGTGCCACTTGTGTCGATATTAAGACCAATTATAATAAAAATGATAAGCGTAATAACTATTGTAGGTATTGTTGTTAATGCCATATACTTTATGTGTGCAAATAATTCGCCCCCAGCCATAGCAGGTGCTAAATTTGTTGTATCGCTTAAAGGTGACATTTTATCCCCAAAATAAGCTCCCGATAATACAGCTCCAGCAGTCATTCCTATTGAAATACCGAGAGTTTCACCTATGCCTACCAAAGCAATACCTACCGTTGCTGAAGTGGTCCATGAACTTCCAGTAGCGATTGATATAATTGAGCAAATAACAACACAAGCTGCTAGAAAAATGGTTGGGTTTAATGTTTGTAAACCATAATATATCATTGTTGGTATAATACCACTTATTAACCAAGTTCCTGCAAGTGCGCCAACCATTAATAAAATTAAAAGTGCACCAGTAGTAGATTTAACATTTTCCGCAACTTCTTCTAACATTCTTTTGTAGGATGTTTTATTTTTAAAACCAACTATTGCTGCAACAGCTGCTCCTAACAATAGAATAAATTGATTACTACCACTTAAAGCATCATCTCCAAAAACATAAATATTGTAAGCTAACATTCCTACTAAAGCTATTACAGGAATTAGTGCTTCCCAGATATTTAATTCAGTGTTATCTATAATTTTTTGATCTTGAATTTTAATCTCTGAAATGTTTTTGTCGTCGCTCATGTAATTGTAATGTAAGTTTAGTCATGTAATGTTACGATATTGTTAAGTCAATTGCAAATCGTTGTTGATAGTTAGACTGTGTTTTTTTATAATATATTCATGCGTTTACTACCATGCCGTTCATGATTTTTTATGACTTTTAAATTAATTTTATTTTGCAAATGCTATACAATTGATTGGGGTTTAGTATTTTATTGAATTTGACGCCATCAAACAGACCTATACATTACCTATACAACAGTGTTGTTAGTAGTGTTTAAAAATTTAACATGGACATAGGGTTTTTCATAAATACTACATAAATAAGTGTTTATCAGAGTTATGTGCTCTTTTTTTTAACTTGTATGGTTTATATAACCTCATAATTAGGGAGTGTTCGATAATGTTGGCTAACTTTAGAATAATCAAAATTCTTACAAATAATTATGAAAACATTATTTAATTTGCTCGTTATATTATTGTTAACCTTGTCTTTGAATGCACAGGTCGGAATCGGTAATACAAACCCCCAAGGCGCTCTTGATATTAGTTCTGTTAACGATGGTTTCTTAATACCTCGAGTTGCTTTAACTGATTTAACGACATTAACTGTTTTAACACCTAAAGCATCTGAAATGGTTTATAATACCGCTAGTAATGGGACTGTAGAACCTGGATATTATTATTTGTTTGATAATGCAGGAACATTGGAATGGGGTAGATTTGGTGGTTCTGGATGGCTTTTAGATGGTAATACAGGTGTTACAACTGCTAGTTTTATCGGGTCTATAAATG
>JAWUWM010000019.1:0-32106 GCA_034111845.1 Psychroserpens sp.
AACGACCTGAGCTTCTAAAATTAATTCCATCTCCACAATAATTATCAGACTAGATTTTTCAATTTGATAATTTCCTATGGGTGAATTAAATAATTTGTGCTATCAATATGTAAAGGTAGATGTGCAATATCAACAGTATTATCCTCTTTTTTTATTTCTGAAACTGATTTAGGGTCATCAACTACTTTTCTTTTATCACTTTTAGTACATGCCGAAAATGAAATGATGATGATAAATAATATGATTAATTTTCTCATAATAGTTTAATTTTTATAATTTGAAAACCCCTTCAGCATCCAATAATAAATTGCTAAAAAGCTCCCGAAAGTCAATGTAAATACCCAAGCTTCTATATTAGGTTGAAAAATAATTTCAAAGATATCTGTCAATATATTTAATGGATTAATAATGATTTCCCATGAGTTATGTCTCAAGAAACGACCAAGGTAAATACCAAAAGCAGTAAGTATGAGAATTGAAAGCATTATTAATGTCAATACTTTAGGGTTGAAATACTGTTTTAAAAGTTTTTCCATATCTGATAACGATAAGAAAAATACTATTAAACCATTAAAAGCAAATGACATAACTACCAAAATATCTAACCATAAATACTGTTGGTCACTGCGTGTAAGATGCATTAAATCTGTAACTATATAGGGTGCGTTTGGTAAAAAGAGTAACCATATTCCGAAGAAAAAAAACAGCGTAAGTTTATTGATTTTTTTAGTACTAATTAATCCTGTGGTAATGACAAATGGAATAATGGCTAGAAACAGATTCCATACTAGAAATAGTAAATAAAAAGATTGATGTAATTTTATTCTAATGAACAATAAGACGATGCTTAATGCTATTGAAATGGTGAGCAATGATATCATTTTAAATCTATTGAAAATAAGGGTTTTTATGGTTTTCATAAGCTATTTGTTTTTATGTCTATTAAAAAAATGATGATGATACCTAAGCTATAGGCAATGAGGTCTGAAATCTCAAATGTGCTTCCTAAAACAATGGCAGCAAGTTTATTATTACGAAGGTTTACATAATCTAAAAAATTATAGAGTTGTAAGAATTCGATACCAAAAGCAATGATTAAAACGGTTAGGGTAATATAAATAGGCTTTGTTTTTACAAAACTTCTAATAGCGCAATACATTAAAATGACCACCAAAAAATCGCCGAAAGTATATCTAATAAAGCCTTCGGTTAAAAATGTTGCAATACAGACTTCCGTAGAAAATAGCAGTATGCTTGAGGCAAAAAAGGGTTTGTTGAATTTGATGGTCATTTAATATCTATTTTATCACCTAAAAATTTTGGGGCTACATTAAACAATAGGTCTATTGATGCTTTGGCTCTTGCAAGATATTCACGAAGCTGTACTTTGAGTCCGTAGCGACCAGAAACATCTTGAGCATTAAATGCAATAGCTTTTATGTCATTATGTTTTGCTAAATAAATGGCACGCTCGTTATGAAACTGTTGAGAGATTATGGTAATGGAATCTTGTCCAAAAATTGCTTTGGCTCTAATTACGGAGTCTAGAGTTCTAAAGCCAGCATAGTCAAGAAAGATTTTGTCTTCAGGAATTCCTTTTGCAATGAGATCTTCTTTAAAAGTTGTAGGTTCGTCGTAACTCTTGCTTCCGTTGTCACCGCTTACCAGCACAAATTCTATTTTTCCTGCCTTGTAAAGTTCTACAGTTGCATTAATACGATATTTGTAATACAAGTTGATATTTCCGTTGGAAAGAATTTTAATCGTTCCTAATAATAATCCGACTTTGTTCTTCGGAATGTCATCAACCGAAGTATAAAGATCATCTTCCGCCTGATAACTCACCATTTTATTAGTGAGCATTAATCCAAATAATATGAAAATGGCAATCAGCATTAATAGTTTTAGTTTTTTCATCATTTCAATTAATTGTTAAAAGAATACGTTGCTTTTTTGAAAATATTGTAGCTCTAAAATCATCAATATTAACATGCAGTAACTGTTTGTAATCAAATTGATGAAATGGATTAGCGCGTTTGCCAGTTTTATAAGATTGATAATAATAGTTGTA
This sequence comes from Psychroserpens sp., assembly GCA_034111845.1. Classification (GTDB taxonomy): domain Bacteria; phylum Bacteroidota; class Bacteroidia; order Flavobacteriales; family Flavobacteriaceae; genus Psychroserpens. The sequence continues at coordinate 2,072 of JAWUWM010000019.1, forward strand.
ATAATCTGGTAGAATGATAATTCCTAAAACCATGGCACCATAGAGATACAAACTGCGTTTGCCATTGCCAAAGCATAAGCATTGTAGTCCAATTTCGTCTTCTACTTTTGTGCTATAACCAGTTAAGGTGTGATAGGCATCATGACGTTCTACTTTTGCGATGAGTTCAAACCCATGTTTGTTTAAAAATTCTCCTAAATGTCTTCCAAAGGATTGCACAGGATAGGTGAGGAGTTCTTTGCGCGAAATTCCCCAAGCCTCATGTGACTTAAATAATTTTGTGTAGACGCTTTGAGAGTGTTCAAAAAGCCATTCTATCAAATGTTTTCTATGTGTTCTAAATAATTTCATTTGTGTATTTATTGTTTTTCAATGGTCACTTGCTGTTTGCGATTAATTATCTTCTTGGTTGTTTAAGGCTGTTAGAATACTTGTTATCTTATCTTCTTTCGCGAACCAAACCCAAGATTGGTTGGTGGTGATATAAGCGGAAATGCAAAATGCAGAAAAGTATAGGTCACAGTCTGAGGCGAAAATTCCATAACAACACAAACCAAAAGCAATGCAGGTATAGTATGGGAAACACGTTTTAAATATTTGTGCCTTAGTAAATATGTCATTTTTAGCGGACCAATAAAACGGACAAATACTCCCAACAACTACAATAATTACACATAGAAATATTGGGATATAGGATAGCATTACAATTGGTATCAAATCCAAATCAAATTCTTTGCTTCCTATGATGGTCCAAAAAATAATAGATGCTAAAAGACTCGATTTTGCTAAGTTTCTAGGTACATTCATTAATTCTTTGTCTTATCAAATTTGTCTAAATTGGCTATCAATTCATAATTCCATTCTTGCCAGTTACGTTGCGATAAATCCTTCATATGACTGCGGTATTTAGTACTGATTCTATTTTTATTTTCTTGTGAAATAGTAAGATCTTCTTTTAGTTCATTAAGCATGATGGCATTTCTATTGGATAAATTGATGAGGTAATCAATGTCAAAGGCTTTGGCTTTTGTGAGGTTGTATTTGGTGATGTGAGAGTCCCAGTTTATCATGCTACAAATAATTAAAACAACAAATGTTACTTGTGTGTTTCTTCGGAATAAGAAGGTTAGGTTTTTGATTTTTATAACTTTTAGAATTGTTGTAATAAGACCAATAAGCGTGAGCAAAATATAGATGTGAACACCAATACGTTTGTAGGTTAAACCAAATGATGTGATATAGATTTGGTTTTTAAAAGCGATTAGAATAATGAGGACTATGTTGAGCGCAATCCATGAAAAAGTGATGTTTTTGAGTGTTTTATTTTTAGTATAAAAATTAAGATCTCCTCTAAAAAAATAGAGTATAATGCCAATGGCAATTATGATAGAAGCGATTAGTGTGTTGATGCCACCATGCACATGGTTGGATAGTTCTGATGCTACAGTCGTCTTAATTGATGACATAGACAGAAGGTCTGTGACTATGTAGAATACCAATAGAAGGTTTAGAAACCCTAATAATGTCGTGCCTAACTGTTTTTCCTTTTTTAGTTTTTCTTCAGAAAAATCATTAGATTGATATAATTCATTTCCAGTTTTCAAATCTATTGAAGTCGCTGGCTCTACCTGGACAGGTTTTGAAATATTACTGTACAAATAGTAGCCTAGAATCGTAAATAGAAACCATTGAATATTAATAAAATTAAAATCTATTTTAGATACTAAATCATTGAATATTGGGTTTCCGTTTTTGTAGAGAAGAATAAATAGGGTTATAAAAACTAAAGGAATCCCAATAAGTTTTGCCATATGCAAATAGTCAATATATTTTTTAAAATCTACTCTTTTCGCCTCGTCATTGACATCAAAATTTCTATGAAAAAAGCCAGCGATACTTGTGTAAATTCCGTTAAACCATTGCACATAAATTGAAGTGGAGCTTTGTGAAACAGCACCAACCAAAGTGAAGAAAGCTGCACAGTTTGCTATTATTGCTAAACTAGAATGATTTATAAATACAAAAATCGCGCTTAATACGTAAGCAAAGGTCTGAAGCAAAATTGTTTTATTCTTGAATGTATCAGGATTATAAATGACCAGGAAAACGATAGTAACTAAAGAGAATATTGAAAGGTTAAGTCCAATAGCTCTATCATAAAATAGAATGCTAAAAAGAAAGGATGCGATAATGATTATAAGATTTTTCATGTGTATGTGTATTGTGGGTATTGGTTTAAATGGTGTTCATTACTTTGATGTTGCTGTGATACTCTGAAGGTAAAATCATTGCTTTGAGTACCGCGTCAAATTTTATCAGTCGGCTTAATTTGTAACTAGAAATCAATGGTTTGATGACGGAGAATTTCCGAAGCTGTAATAAACCACTTACTTTTTTTGGACAGATCATTATTTGAGTTTCCAAGAGCAGATAGTATCTCACAAACCCTATGTGTTTTCTGTATTGCTTGTATAAATCCTGAGTGAATTCTCCATTATATAAATCTTGATTTAGATGCAGATGTCTTTGGCTTTTAAAGGTCTCAAAATCTTGAGGTACATCTTTGATTCCCATTCTCTTGCCAACCTCGCCAAATACATTAAGTACGTCTTGTTTTTCAAAAGGTTCTAGTTTGCGTTCTAAAATTTCATAAGATCTGATGGAGTAGTCAATGAGCATATATAAGACATCTTTGTATGCCCAATTAGGAATATGTTTACCACGTTTTTTCTCAACAGAACCATGAATTTTGTTTATCATGTCAATAGATTGCAACGCTTTTGTTTTTTCGGCAAATACAATCTCACGTGCGTAGGAGACGGTTGAGAATAATCTGTCCAAAGGGTCTTTGGGAAGTTTGCCTGTGAAGTATAACCAATCTACCGCTTTGTTGAGGGCGAACTCAGCAGAAGCTCCAGAAAAAATGAGTAGAATAGTATCGCTACTTCCCCAAATGTCTCTTACGATTGAATTTTTGTCTACGAAGTATATCATAACTGCTAACGTATTTATAAAGTACTTTGAATTTCAAAGTGAGTATTTAAAAAAAATCTATTGTCCTTTTTGTATTAATTTTTCTAGTGCTTCAATATGTTTCTTGAATTCTAATCGCCCAAGTTTTGAAGTAGCGTAACGGGTATTTGGTTTTCTGCCAATAAATTGTTTTTCTATGGTGATATATTCTGCTTTTTCTAATGCTTTTGTATGACTTGCTAGATTACCATCTGTTGCTCCTAATAACTCTTTTAGCATGTTAAAGTCTGCATATTCATTAACCATGAGAATTGACATAATGCCAAGTCTTATGCGATGATCAAATGCTTTATTTATGTTGGTTATGATGCTCATAATTTCCTACAAAAGCGGGAATCTCTATTTAAATTAGTCTTCAATCTTATTTTTTATCTTGTGCTGATTTTTGTGCAAAATTAGTTCAAATTTAGCGAGTCAGTGCTTTACTTATGAACTCTATCATATTTAAAATACATAATTGTTCCGTATATGATATGCATAAATCCAAAACCAATGACCCAAAACCAAAATCCGTAACTTGGGTATAAGGCACATATTAACCCAATGATCAACTCTGTATAGCCTAGATATCTAATATCTCCTAAACTATATTTTGAGGCGTTGATTAAAGCTAGACCGTAAAAAATGAGCATTAAGGCAGCTGTGTGTCCATAACGTTCTTGATTAAGAATGATTAAAATATATAGTCCACCACTTACTAAAGGTGTTAGAAAATTTATGAGTAATCGCTTGGAGGAGGTGTCCCAGATTTTTTCGCCATTTCTTTTTGCTTTTTTTGTTATTAAATAAATGCCAGTTATAGCGCTAATAATAGCGACTCCAATAAGTATAGCAAAACATTTAATAAAAATACTGCCATCTAGGATAAGATAACCTCTCGCCGAATGCGCTACTAAATAATAGGCTGCAGAAGCTCCAATTAAAGCATAAATACCAGCCAGGATTCCAGACAAACCGCTAAGAGAAATAAAGCGAGATGATTTATTCATCATGTTTTTTATTTCTGAAATATCTTTTAAATAATTACTTGAGTCCATGTTAAAGTACTTTGAATTACAAAGTAAACGAAATTAATTGAATAATCCCATTTAAATTTTTGTTAATTTTGAAAGGACTCAATGTAAATACAATGAAACCGGCAGAAGCGCACATTCTAAATCAAAAAGAGCCATTTAGATCTATACTACTCCATTTGCAAATTCTCATTGAGCATACTTTATCAGAAGTACATTTAGAATATAAATGGAAAATACCCTGTTATTATATTGAGAGGCGTCCAATTTGTTATCTAAACCAATCTAAAGATTATGTAGATGTTGGCTTTTGGCATACTGCACATCTCACAAAGTATACAGAGCATTTGGTTTGTGCAAACAGGAAAGTTGTTAAATCTATGCGCTATAAGTCTCTCGATGATACTAATGATGTGTTGTTTATCAAGATTCTAAAAGCAGTTGAGAAGCACAAGAATACTTCGTTTTTGAAATAAGGATTACAATTCTTTAGAAAAAATAGAATAAGCAAACCCTTTACCTTTATAAGATTTTTTTTGCTTTTTGATTTGTTCAAAGTAATGAGAATCAAAAAAATCAACTGAAGTGATACTAGATTCTGCATTAATAATTTCATAACCCTCGGCCATAATTTGAGATTCGGCAATGCGTAATAATTTAGAACCTATGGTTTGTCTTTGAAAGTTTTTATGGACGTATAATCCATCCAAATTACATCCTTTCTTAATATGTGCAAACCCAACAATTTGACTCCTAAACTCTGCAACTATAAAATAAAGATCCTTAATGCGGGCTTCCCAAACCTCGGTATCATCTGCTCCAGATGACCAGATTTCTATTTGTTTCTCAGAATAATCTCTACTATTTATAGCACGCACAGTGTCTCTATACAAAGCGGTGATTTCTGGAAGATCCTCTAATGTAGCTTCTCTAATCTCTAATTCTTTAATCATAAGTTTATGTTGAATCCCGATAACTATCGAGAGAATTTTAAGCCGGTAATGAAGTCGACCTCAAAATGTGAAAATTCTAATGAAAATGGATGACATTAAAAGCTATAAATTATTTATTGTTTTTCTAATAGCAACCAGATTAGTAAGTAGATGTTCCAAATTATCTAAATGTAGCATATTGGCACCATCACTTTTAGCATTTGCAGGGTCAAAATGTGTTTCTATAAATAAACCATCCACGCTATTTACGATACCAGCTCTTGCAATCGTTTCTATCATATCTGGACGCCCACCTGTAACTCCTGCACTTTGATTAGGTTGTTGTAATGAATGTGTGACATCTAATACAACTGGAGCATACTCGCGCATAGTTGGGATGCCTCTAAAATCTACAATCATATCTTGGTATCCAAACATCGTACCTCGATCTGTTATCCATGCCTTATCGCTTCCAGAATCTTTAACTTTTTGAACTGCGTGTTTCATTGCTTCCGGACTCATAAATTGTCCTTTTTTTAAATTGACTACTTTTCCTGTTTTTGCAGCAGCGACTACTAAATCAGTTTGGCGCACTAAAAACGCAGGGATTTGAAGTACATCAACATATTCTGCTGCCTTTTCAGCATCAGAAACTTCATGAATATCAGTAACCGTAGGGATGTTAAATGTTTGAGAGACTTTTTGAAGAATTTTAAGTGCCTTCTCGTCACCAATACCTGTAAAGCTATCAATTCTACTTCTGTTAGCCTTTTTGAAACTTCCTTTAAACACATAAGGGATTTCAAGTTTATTGGTAATGTTTAGAACTTTTTCAGCAATACGCAGCGCCATATCTTCGCTTTCAATGGCACAAGGTCCACAAAGCAAGAAGAAGTTGTTTGAATTGGTGTGTTTTAGTTTTGGTATGTCTGATAATTGCATAGACTTAAAGTTTTCAAATTTCAGCAGCAAAGTTACAAAATATAATACCATTGAGGGGCTAGAGGACTAATTGAAAAATAAATTGTAGCGACTTGTTCCTATGTCCTCAAAACGAAGCAGTCTAACGTCTGTATTAGAAACTTTTGTCGAGACTATTTCTAATCATCCATAATGCCATCACAAAGTTTGCAATAACAAAAATACCACCATAAACCATAACTTGTTTTGTCTGTTCAGATAAATTTACGATGTTAAATACATCAGATAAATAGGCGACAATCATGTAGGATGACAAACATACAAAGGTGATGCCAAGCGTAAAATTGAGTTTCCTATTCGGTTTAAATATTTGGAATAGAAAAGGAATTCCGAATAAGAGAATTGGGTAAGCAGTTAACCCACTGCGTTGGTTGACATCTGTGAACCAATAGGCTATTACCGCTAAAAAGTAGAGGTAAGGCACAAATTTTGAATATTTGTTAATTATTTCCATCAGTTTGCTATAAACCATTAATACTCTGATAGACTAAGATACGATTAGAAATTTCCCTATGTGTTCAGTATAACATTTTATTAACTTAAGCTTCGGAAATTTTAATACTTCATAACTTTAACTTTAAAAGGATTCTTTATCAATTGATTAGCTGTGATAGGTGTTGTTTGTTAATTTTCTGAAGCACTTATAAAAAGACCGTTTTTATTAATTTATTAAGATTTATTATTTATACAGAAATTAACGTACCTTTGCACGCTTAAAACAAGGCGTCTATTATGGCTAATATTAAAAACATTGCAATTATTGCACACGTTGATCACGGGAAAACTACGTTGGTTGATAAAATCATGTATCACTGTCAATTATTTAGAGACAACCAGAACACTGGTGATTTAATTCTTGATAATAATGATTTAGAACGTGAAAGAGGTATTACAATTACTTCAAAAAATGTATCTGTAATCTATAAAGATACTAAGATCAACATCATTGATACACCTGGTCACGCCGATTTTGGCGGTGAAGTAGAGCGTGTCTTAAATATGGCAGATGGTGTTTTATTATTAGTAGATGCTTTTGAAGGCCCAATGCCTCAAACGCGTTTTGTGCTACAAAAAGCTATTGACTTAGGTCTAAAGCCTTGTGTGGTTATTAATAAAGTTGACAAAGAAAACTGTACACCTGACGAAGTTCATGAGAAGGTATTTGACTTAATGTTTGAGTTAGGAGCAGAAGAATGGCAGTTAGATTTCCCAACGGTCTATGGTTCTGCAAAGAACAACTGGATGAGTGATGATTGGAAAGACGAAACTGATAACATCGAGCCGCTTTTAGATATGGTTATCGAGCATATCCCTGCGCCAACAATTACAGAAGGTAATACGCAAATGTTGATTACATCTTTAGATTTCTCATCATTTACTGGTCGTATTGCAATTGGACGTTTAACGCGTGGAGAGTTGAAAGCTGGTCAAAACATATCGTTAGTAAAGCGCGATAAAAGTATTGTGAAATCAAAAATTAAAGAAGTTCATATTTTTGAAGGTCTTGGTCGATTAAAAGTTGACAGCGTACAAACAGGAGATATTTGTGCAATAGTTGGACTAGAAGGATTTGAAATTGGTGATACAGTTGCTGATTGGGAAGCTCCTGAAGGTTTAAAAACTATTAATATTGACGAACCAACAATGAGTATGTTGTTTACAATTAATGATTCTCCTTTCTTTGGGAAAGATGGAAAATACGTGTCATCTCGCCATATTAAAGATCGTTTAGCAAAAGAATTAGAAAAGAATTTAGCACTTAAAGTAGAGCCTACTGATAGTGCCGATAAGTTTATGGTATTTGGTCGTGGTGTATTACACTTGTCAGTATTAATCGAAACGATGCGTCGTGAGGGTTATGAAATGCAAATTGGACAACCACAAGTAATCATCAAAGAAATTGATGGTGTAAAATGCGAGCCTATTGAAGAAATGACAATCGATTTACCAGAAACAGTGTCTGGTAAAGCTATTGAAATGGTAACAATGCGTAAAGGTGAAATGTTGAGCATGGTTGCTAAGGGTGATCGTATGGTATGTGAATTCATGGTGCCTTCTAGAGGTATTATTGGTTTACGTAACCAGTTATTAACGGCGACTCAAGGTGAGGCTATTATGGCGCACCGTTTTAAAGAATATCAACCGTTAAGAGGTGGTATTCCAGAACGTCAAAATGGATCTTTAGTATCTATGGAGAAAGGTCAAGCAATTCCTTACTCAATTGATAAATTACAAGATAGAGGTAAGTTTTTCGTTGATCCAGGTGAAGATATTTACGAAGGTCAAGTGATTGGAGAAAATTCTCGTGGTGATGATATGGCTGTTAATATCACAAAAACCAAAAAGATGAGTAATGTTCGTTCTTCTGGTGCAGATGATAAAGCTAAGATTGTACCTGCTATCAAGTTCTCTTTAGAAGAAGCTTTAGAATACATACAAAAAGATGAATATGTTGAAGTAACACCTAAATTCTTAAGACTACGTAAAATATATCTTTCGGAAACGGATCGTAAGCGTAATAAGAATAACTAAGCATATCAAGATAGTATAAAAAAAAGGAATCCTTAATAGGGTTCCTTTTTTGTTTTCTATATTTACAAAAATTTACTAATGACATATTTTCTTTATTTTGATCCAGGTTTAGGTGCAATGATTATTCAGGCTATTGTGGCTGCAGTTGCAGGAGTATTACTTTTTTCTAAGAATATTTTGTATAAAATCAAGTTATTTTTAGGAATGTCTAAACCAGAAGATGATGTCTTTGATGATATCGATGTAAAAGAGTCTGATATAGAAAGTAAATCAAATAGTGACAAGTAATAATAGACATTCCTCATCGTTTAGAGATCCCTCTGGTTTTATATTTTTAGACCAAGGTCTAGTGAAACGCTCTATTTCTCCGCTGTATTTTAAACAGTATAACGCACTTAAATCGTCTAATTTTTTTAAGAAATTACACAACGCTGGTCTCTTAATTCCGCACGAAGAGCTATCCACTTCAGAAAATGAAGTTATCATACAGCCAGAGCAAATTGCATTCATGAACTACCCTTATGAATGGAGTTTTAGTCAATATAAGGAAGCAGCTTTATTGACCTTAAAAATTCAAAAATTTGCTTTAGAGAATGGATTCTCATTAAAAGATGCTTCAGCATTTAACGTGACTTTTCATAAAGGGAACATGGTATTTATAGACACCTTGTCTTTTGATTTTTATCACGAAAATTCACCATGGCGAGCTTACAAACAATTTATTTCTCATTTCTTTGGGCCTTTAGTATTAGCAAAATACAATGGATTAGAATCTTTGAAACTAATGAATAGTTTTATTGATGGTGTTCCTATTAAAATGCTATCGTCAATGCTGCCTTTTAAGACAAAGCTCAATCCTTTTTTATATTCAAATATTCACTTGTTGGCCAAATTTGAAGATAAGCATAATGAAGATTATAAAGGAGAATCTAAAGCAACTAAGTTATCAAAAAACGCACAACTAAATATTATAAAAGGACTTTACGATTTTATAAAAAAGATGTCATTAAAGACCTCTAGTGAATGGGGTAATTACTATGATAAAACCAATTATGCTAATGATGCTTTTGATCAAAAGGCAACTATTATTGATAAGTGGATTGTCCAATTAGGAGCTAAAACGGTTATTGATGTTGGTGGTAATGATGGGACTTTTGTTAGAAAAATAAATCAAGAGTTAGAAGAGGCTTTAGTTTGCGATATTGATTATAATGCTGTTGACGCCAATCATAATTATGTAAAAAAGAAGAAGGAAACGTTTATGTTGCCTTTTGTTTTTGATATCTTAAATCCGTCTGCAAATATTGGGTTTAATAATAAAGAAAGAGATTCCTTTCTAGAGCGTATTAAGAGGTATGCTCCTGATGTCACTATGGCGTTGGCTGTGATTCATCATATAACGTTGAGCGGTAATATTCCATTTGAGATGTCAGCAGAATTTTTCTCATCCTTCTCGAAACATCTAGTTATAGAATTTCCGAAGAGAAACGACTCATGGGTGCAGCGTTTATTGAATACAAAAGGTGAATTTAGAGCTCATTTTGATTTCTATACTATTGATAATTTTGAGTCTAGCTATTCTAAATACTTTGAGCTAATAGAGAAAGTGTCTATTGATAATTCTGACCGTGTTATGTACGTTTATAAATTACTGTAGTGTGAGACAAGCTGTAATTAATTTTTTGAATTCTAAGAAAGAGTACGTTCTATTAGCTGGATTAGCTGCTGGCATATATCCTTTTTTACGGTATTTAAATATCCGTTTTTTTATTGTAAACTCCCCACGACATATTCTGTTTTTTGGAACATTGTTCTTGGTATTACCTGCCGTTACCGCTTATTTATTTTATTTTATATCAACGAAAGTAAAGATATTACATAAGTACAGTAAGTTCGTGTTGCCTTTTGTCAATTTTAGTGTGTTTTCGGTTCTTCTTATTTTGATTACCGTAGGTGTGAAAAAGAAGCTTATTGTGTTAGCTCTAGTTGCTGCTGTAATTCTTGCAGTATTGCTATATAAGCATTTAAAAAAGGTTGTAATTTTTCAGTTTATTTTAGGTTTAATGGCGTTTAGTGTACTTGCGATTAAATACTATCACTCAATCAATCAATCGTACGAATGGATGGATCAGCCTGATGATATTGAGTCTGTAATTTTCAAGAAAAAACCAAATATATATGTTATCCAGCCCGATGGGTATGCTAGTTTTTCTGAATTGAGGAAAGGGTATTATGATTTTGATAACTCCAATTTTGAATCATTTCTACACGATCAAAATTTTAAGCTGTATACGGACTTTCGAAGTAATTATGAATCTACATTGTATTCAAATAGTTCCTTATTTGCTATGAGGCATCATCAATACTTAGCAAAGGATAACAAAGAGAATGAATTTTATGATTTTAGGAGTGTGATTATTGAAAGTAATCCTGTATTATCTGTTTTAGAAAGAAATAATTACAAAACACACTTACTTCTTCAAGAGCCTTATTTCGTTTTAGGAAAGTCGGATTTAGGTTATGATTATTGTAATATTCAACCAGAGGAACTGTCTTTTTTTTCCGGTGCATTTGATATGGATAACGATATTAAATCTGATTTAAACGCTTTAATTAACAATAATGAAGTAGGTCCAAACTTTTATTTTATAGAAAAAATTAAACCTTGGCACGTTGAGAATAGGCAATCAAATTCAAAAGGAATAAAAGAAGAAGGTGATTTGTATTTGAAACGACTTATTGAGGTTAATGAGTGGTTAGTAGATGTTGTATCTTCAATAAATCAAAACGACCCAAATAGTTTAATTGTAATTATTGCAGATCATGGAGGTTACGTGGGTTTTGATTACCAATCGCAGTCTAGAACTAAAACGTTAGATAGAGATTTATTATATTCTATTTTTGGATCGGCTTTAGCTGTGAAATGGCCAAATGGTGAGGTTCCAACTTATGATAATCAGTTAAAAACATCTGTAAATTTATTTAGAGTGCTTTTTTCCTATCTTGGGGAGAACGACTCCTATTTAAAGCAGTTAGAGCATGATAAAAGTTATTTAATCATTGAAGAGGAGGCACCTGCAGGTGTTTACGAAACTATTGATGACACTGGAGAAATTGTTTTTGAAAAAGTTGAGTAACTTTCGTTAATGCGTGTATTGAAATTATGAAATTATTGAGCAGATTACTACAACAGATATATAAATTTAGTTCTAGTAGTAAAGCATTACCTCTAGTCGCTGCTATTGCCTCAGGATTATATCCTTTAATTCATTATTATAATTCTAATTTTATAATGATTAATTCTTGGTATCATTTTCTGTTTTTTACGGTTATGTTTTTCATTGTACCGTGTGTAATATTTCATGTTCTACATTATTATTTACTTAATCGCATCACTTTTCTTCAAACCTATAGTAAGTATTTAATACCTGTATTAAATATGTGTTTCTTTGTTTTTTTTATGATGGTCATAACTTTTGGACTTAAAAAAAAGATATTAGTATTAGCACTATCAATTACACTAGTTATAACAGTATTACTACTATATAAGCATATTAAAAAAATAATAGTATTACAGTATGTATTAGCTTTTGTAGCGTTTATAATGCTTGTACCTAAGTTGTATTTAAATAGTTTTCAAACTCATGGTTGGATGAATCATACTGATGATATTGAGCAGGTCGTGTTTAAAAAGCGGCCCAATATTTATTTTATTCAGCCTGATGGTTACGTGAATTTTTCAGAGCTTAAAAATCGAATTTATAATTTTGATAACTCCCAATTTGAAGAATATATAGATAATAAGAACTTTGAGATCTATGATCGTTTTAAAAGTAACTATTCTTCAACTTTATACAGTAATAGCTCAATTTTCGCGATGAAACACCATTATTATGGTGACCAAACTAATAGAGGTAGTTATGATTATAGAAAACGTATTGTGGGTAAAAACGATGTATTGTCAGTTTTTGATAAAAATGATTACAAAACACATTTATTATTAGATCAACCTTATTTTTTATTAAATAGAGCAGAGCTAGCTTATGATTATTGTAATATCAATTATAATGATATACCTCATTTTTCTAGAGGATTTGATATGGGTTCAGACTTAAATGAGGAGCTTAAAATCCTTATTAATAACAATAAAAAGTCTTCAAATTTTTATTTTTTACAAAAAATTCTTCCCGCTCATATCGTCAATTTTGAACGTAAGTCTGAGGGTGTGGCTAAAGAGCGTTTAAATTACCTTGAGAAGTTAAAAGAAGCGAACGAATGGCTTAAAAAAATTATTAATACTATTGATTCTAATGACCCCAATAATTTAATTATTATTTCTGCGGATCATGGAGGTTATGTTGGTTTTAAGAGTATGGCAAGTGCATCCACAAAAACGAAAGACGAGCATCTTATTAATTCTGTATTTTCTTCGGTATTAGCTATTAAATGGCCAGATAATGATGTGCCAATATATGATGATAGCTTAAAAACGTCTGTCAATTTGTTTAGAGTTGTATTTTCATATCTTAGCGATAATGATACCTATTTGCAAAACCTCCAAGACGATAAGAGTTATTTGATTATCGAGGAAGGTGCGCCAAATGGAGTGTATGAAGTTATTAACGAACAGGGGTCTGTTATATTTGACCCGCACGAAAAATGACGTTATTTAAACTATTTTTTTAATCCTAGGATACTAAAGAAAAGACTAAATAATATCACTTGAATCCCTAATAGTATCGTAATAACAGCAGGTATAATTAGTCTTAACGTATTTGAAGGATTCAAATTTCCGAAGTTAATACCATTCCAATCTGAGAATCCCTTTATGCTTAAAACGATGCCTATTAGTACTAATAGAAATCCAAAAATAAGACCCTTTTCTAAGGTGATGTGTTTGAATAGGTTTTCATAACGACCACTTTTTGGTAGGAGTTCATTTTCTACAGCAAATACTTTTGTTAAAGCGTAAAAAACAAAAAACTGAAACCCAATTAAAATCATACTGCTTGTATATAGTAATGTATGAATATCTAGGGTAATTGAGCCAATAGAAATTGGCTTTATAATAAGTATTGTGGACGTGATAATACCAATAATCATGAGTATTAAACTTGGATACAGAAATAACCACTTCGGACTGTAAAGTGTTAGAAACCTGAGGTGTCTCCAGCCATCAGGCCATGTGTTTAAATGAGGCGGCCTTGTTCTCCCATCTTTATGCAATAGGGTTGGCACTTCTGTAATGGAAAGATTATTAAGTTTTGATTTAACGATCATCTCAGATGCAAACTCCATTCCCGTAGTTTTTAATTGCATCTTATTATATGCTTTTTTTGAGAATCCTCTCAAACCACAGTGAAAATCTCCAATTTTTATTTTGAAAAACAAGCGACCTATAAATGATAATACAGGATTTCCTAAGTACCGATGTAAAAAAGGCATAGCTCCCTTTTGTATGCCACCTTTAAAACGGTTTCCCATAACAAGATCATAGCCCTCTCTTAGTTTTTCTAAAAAGGGCATAAGTGATTCAAAATCGTAGCTATCATCGGCATCTGCCATAATGATATAGGTGCCTTGTGCGGCTTTAAATCCGCCTTTGAGCGCATTTCCATAGCCTTTCTCTTTAACATGAACTACGGTTGCATTGAGTTTTTTGGCGATTGCAATAGAGTTGTCTGTGCTGCCATTATCTGCAATTATAATTTCTCCAGAAATAGCGTTTAAACTCAAAAAGTGTTGCGCTTTAGAAATACAAATAGCTAATGTTTCTTCTTCGTTTAAGCATGGCATTACAATAGATAGCTCAGTTTTTAATTCCATTCTTAAATAGTTTTGTAAGGATCACAAAGGTTAAAAATATAAATATATAATTATAGAAAAGGTATCTCATTATTGAGTGACTCGCAAAAGCTACTAACATGGCATTAGATAGGGTTAAAGCGGTACATAGAAATAAGAGGATGTAGGTTTTGTTGTTATAAAATGCTTTAAAAAAGCTAAACAGTAAAATAACAAAAATAAAAATAAGTAAAATAGATGAATAAAACCCATGTGAAATATTAGCATAATATAACTGGATCCATTTTTTAAAATTAGTTTTAATGAGTGTCTTTGTTAACGCTTTGCAGGTCTTCTCAATATTATAAAAGGCTTGAGCATCTGCTATTTTGATAGTATTAGTAGTAATTAAAGCTTTGTCAAAGTAATATTTTTTACCCAATTCATGGATGGTTCTATTGCAAATTGGAGGTACATGATTATGAAAAAAATTGTAGTACTGCCCATAGGGGTAGAGGCTATCTTGCGAGGACATGAGTAGCTTTTCATTTTTTAGCTTTTCATAACTCTTTTCAAAAACGATGCGATCATCTGGAGATGTTATGTATTGAGCATCACTTTTATTTGAAACATAAAATGCAGCAGTAGACGCATTAACAAAGCCAAAAGGTGTGGTCATAAAAATACCATCTTTTAATTTATGATAGGTGGATTCTGCCAAAATAACTAGGACAGGAATGCAGATTAATAGCGTTAGCTTTAAAATCGTTGACATTTTTAAGAGTTGAGATTTCTTCTCTAAAAAATAAATAACCGCAAAAATAAGAGGGGTTAAAATAAATTGTCCTCGTGTGAGTGCTAATAGTACATAAAAAATAAGTGCAATTAATAATTTTTTATAACTGTCGTTCTTTATAAAATCTAAACTTGTAGCTATAAAAAAGAGATATAAAGGATAACTAATACCCTCTGGACAAATGTTATTGGCTACGTATAGTGGACCAAAAAAAGGGACTATTAATAAGAGCAATAATAGCACCTTGCTCAAAATATTTAAATTGAAAACCTGTACTGCTTTTTTAAAGAAAAAATTAACCGCGATAAGACCAAAAGCACCTTGAAAAATGAGAACGCTAATATCAAAAAAACTAGAAAAAATAAATTTAAGAGATTTTACGAAAAGCACATAACCTGGATGGCGATATGGTAAAGCATTTAAATAACTCCTAGTGTCTGGAGAATAGATGGCTTCGTTAGTGATAACAAACAAAAACACCAGTAGATAAACAGCTCTTAAAATGGTATTTTCTTTAAAAATGGTTTTTAATTTCAAGAGTTGGTTTTATGGTTTTCCAAATATAAAAGAATTGAATCAAAACAGATTCTAAGATTCAAAAATATTGTATTTTGGAGCATTCAATGTTTAAATGGCACTATCTAAGTTGAACAAGTTTAAAGTTAACATATACAATCAAAGTGAGCGTTTAATTTGGAATACTTTTGTGTCCAATTCTAAAAATGCTACATTTTTATTTAATCGTGATTTTATGGAGTATCATCAACATAGGTTTGATGATTATTCATTAATGGTTTATAAAAACGAAAAATTAGTAGCGTTGCTCCCAGCCAACAAAGTTAGAGATACGGTCTTTTCACATCAAGGGTTAAGTTATGGAGGTCTACTATTGTCTCAAAAAGTAAAGTTCGAAACGGTATTAGAACTCTATTATGAGGTCTTAAAATTTTTAAATAAAAATAGTATTACGACGTTTAAACTTAAGTTGCTGCCCAAAATCTATACTAAATTACCCAGTGACGAAATAGAGTATTTACTTTTTAAAACGAAGGCCAATCTAGATCGACGAGACCTATCAATGGTTATTGATTATAATAGCAGACAGGAGTCGTCATCTAATAGAAAGCGCAACCTAAAAAGGAGTAAAATAAATGATGTAAACGTGGAGGAGGTCTTAGTTTTTGATGATTTTTTTAATCAAATTCTAATTCCAAATCTAGAGCAAAAATATGAGACTTTGCCAACACACACTTTAGAGGATATGGCAGAGTTAAAGTTGAAGTTCCCTAATAATATTAGACAATTTAATGCCTATCAAAACAACGAGATTATTGCAGGTGTCACTGTTTTTGAGTCCTCTCAAGTCGCGCATGCACAATATATCTCTACAATTTCGTCTAAAAATGATCTAGGTGGTCTCGACGCTATTTTTGATTTTTTGATAAATGATTTATATAGTAATATACGTTATTTTAGTTTTGGTATTTCAAATGAAAATCAAGGTCAACAAATCAACCGTGGGTTACTTAATTGGAAAGCGAGTTTTGGAGCAAATTCAATAACTCATGATTTTTATACGATAAACACTAAAAACTATCAATTATTAGAGGATGTCATGTTATGATTAAATTTTTAGACTTACATAAAATTAATTCAAAGTACGACGATGCTTTTTCATCTCAGTTTAGAGCGTTTTTAGAGTCGGGGTATTACATCAAAGGATCACAGGTTAAGCAATTCGAAGAGCATTTCGCAAATTACTGCGGTACAAAGCACTGCATTGGCGTTGCAAATGGTCTTGATGCGTTAACGCTTATTTTTAAAGGGTATATAGAACTTGGGAAATTGAACCTTGGTGATGAAGTTATAATTCCTGCAAATACATATATTGCGACGATATTATCTGTCATAAATTCTGGACTTAAGCCAATTTTTGTTGAGCCAAACGAAGGGACTTTTAATATCTCCCCTTCGGAAATTTTAAAACACCTAAAACCATCTGTTAAAGCAATATTGGTCGTTCATTTATATGGACAGTTAGCCAATATGTCTGAAATACAAACAATTGCTAACACTAATAACCTCTTAGTCGTTGAAGATGCAGCCCAAGCTCATGGCGCAGTATCTATTTCCGAAGAAAAAAAAGCTGGAAATTTATCAGATGCAGCAGGTTTTAGTTTTTATCCCACAAAGAATCTGGGTGCTTTAGGTGATGCAGGAGCTGTGACGACTAACGATGATGCCTTAGCCGCGTGTATTAAATTATTGCATAACTACGGAAGTTCTAAGAAATACGTCAACGAAAAAATAGGTGTTAATAGTAGATTAGACGAACTGCAAGCATCGTTTTTGAATATTAAACTGAAAGATTTAGATGCCCATAATGAGATAAGACGCGATATTGCCAAACAGTATTTAAAAGGTATTGATAATCCTAAAATTACACTTCCATTTTATGATTTTTCTAATAATCACGTGTTTCATGTTTTTGTGGTTAGAGTAAAGGATAGAGCGCATTTTATGACTTATATGAACCAAAAGGACATTGGGTATTTAATTCATTATCCTATTGCGCCTCATCATCAAGACGCTTTATCCCTATATAAATCTTTACCTTTACCAATTACAGAGGCTATTCATGATACAGTAATTAGTATCCCAATGAGTCCTGTAATGACTAATGACGAGATTGAAATAATTATTAATGCCCTAAACCTTTATTAATTGAAGAGCTTAATTAAGTACATTAATGCTAATGTATTATTTAAAGTAGCACATCTTAACTCTGCAACAATCATTACCAAAATTATTGCAGGTATTTTAACATCTAAAGCTATTGCTTTTTTTATAGGTGTTGAAGGCATGGCCTTGATTGGTAATCTCAGAAATTTTTTAGGAGCTATTCAATCTATTTCAATACTCGGGTTTTACGACGGCGTTGTAAAGACTATAGCTCAATTTAGAGAGGACAGTGTTAACTTAAGTAAAACGATCTCTACTGCGTATTATTTATGCTTCTTCTCCACCATTGTAGTCGCTTTTATGTGTTACTATAATGCCCAATTCATTAACGACTTATTATTTACATCGTATTACGACTTTGCTTATATTATTAAAATAATGGCTTTAGCATTGCCATTTTATGCATTAAATATGTTGAGTTTTTCTATAATGAATGGCTTTTCTAATTATAAAATGCTGCTTATAATCAATATCATAGGTCAAATTTTGGGTTTGCTAATAACCTTGGTTTTAATTTATCAAAACCGTATTGATGGTGCTTTAGTAGCAGCAGTTTTAGCGCCATCTTTAATATTCTTAATTACTTTGGTGGGTATTTTAAACAGGAGAAACTTAATGACTTATATTAAAACAGATCATATAAGTTTTGATATCTTAAAATCATTTGGGCCTTATGCTGCAATGGCTTTAGTAACAGCAGTTGCTTTGCCTTTAATTTCTATTTGTATTCGTAATTATATTATTTCTGAAATTGGATTAAAAGAAGCGGGTTATTGGGAAGCTATGAATAGGATTTCTAGTTATTACTTAATGTTTATAACATCAATAATTGCTTTGTATATTGTGCCTAAGTTTAGTAAGATTCACGGTAAAAAGGAATTCAAAAAAGAGATTTATGGGTTTTATAAGTCTGTTATGCCCATATTTGGATTAGGCCTAGTCTTACTTTATTTTTTAAAGCCTATAGTGGTACCACTAATATTTTCTGAAGATTTTGAACCTGTAGAAAACTTGTTTTTTTGGCAACTTTTAGGGGATTTTATTAAGGTATTAACGCTCGTTATATCGTATCAGTTTTTGGCTAAAAAAATGTTCACCCATTTTATTATTATTGAAGTGTTTTTAATCATAACACTTTATTTCTCTAGTGTTTACCTTATTGATGTTTATGGGGTAGAAGGGGCTGTAATGGGACATTTTTTAAGTTATTTACTCCATTATGGCATTGTGTTACTTGTTTTTGGTACATCGCTGTTTGGGATTATCCCAGAAACATCAGATAAAACTTAACGTTCTTTAATCCACAATAGTTTTCTAAAGTAGATATTCATTGCTATAAAGTGAAGACTATAAGTAATGAAATATGCCACAGAAACTCCAACAAAGCCATAGCCTTTGACAAGTAAAACGGTAAGGCTACAAAATATAAGTGCCCAGCCGATTTGGAAATAAATGAAAATTTTAGTGTTTGCTTTCGAGACTAAAATTTTACCTAAAACCCAAGAGTTTATTTTAACAGCATCCCCTAGGAGGTGAAAGAATATGATTGTATTAATTAATAAAAATTCTTTAGTAAAAAGTAATGTTATAATGAAATCTTTGAGTAGATAAACTATGAGGGTTATGACTAGAATAGATGGTACACTTAAAGTCCATACTTTAAAGACTTCTTGCTTAAGTTTTTTTCCTGATAATCCTGTAAACGTTGGTATTAAATAAAATTGGAAAGTAGTGGTAAGGAACATTATGTAGATTGCAGAAATACGCCACATACCTTCCCAAGAACCAGCATATTGATCTCCTAATTTTGAGTTTATATATAATCTAACGAAAAATGTAGAGCCCACCATGCATAAAGGAGCAACTATTGCCATAATTGAAAACTTGGTTAAGTTTTTAAAATGGATTGATTCTATTTTTGTTCTAAAATTATTAAGTGATAAAAAGTTTAGGTTTCTAATAAAAAATAAGGAGACAAATACAATGACGATTTGGTTAATAGCGATGGCATAAACAGCACCAATAATATTATATTTAACTACTAAAAAAACCATTATTACAGCAGTTATTAATGTTGATACAACACTAATAATAACATAAGTTTTTATTCTTTTTAAACCATTTAGTATAGACATTATTAAACTGTGAATTGCCATCGAAATAAATGAGAAAGACAATATGGCTATACCACTAGAATACTGTGAATCATTAAATAAATATTGTGATATTGATTTGTTAAAACAAAGTGTGAGTATGCAAACTACTATCGAGGAAAATAAATGAATTTTAAATGCAGAGCCTATAAATGGTTTAAGGTTATCTGAGTTTTTGTAATCTGCTACATATTTGATAACACCATTCTCTGTTCCAATAGTACTGGCAACTTTACCAAGATTCATGAAATCTTTCAATTGTCCCAAAATAAACATACCAGAAGTGCCAAGATAGATAGCAGTAACCTTATTGGTTATTAACTTGGTTATCAGCGATATAATTGTGCTAATAAAAGAATATAATGATGTTTTAATTAGACTCATACATAGTGGTTGAAATCAGTCCATTTACTGAAATCTATAGTTGTGTTTTTTTTTAGTAATAAGACGTCGTCTTTGTATAAATCAGCTATCCATAGCCTATCTTCTGCTGATAATTTAGGGTATTTTTTATTTGATTTGGTCTTACTGAAGATATATTCTGAAATATTATTTTTAATTCGTGTTGGAATTAAGAAACTAATTGGTTTCAGAAGTTTAAATTTTGATCTCGTAATTTTTAAAACATTTTTGTAAATATAAGAATGTCTTAATAGTACAGTTTTATTTGATTCAACAGGATTTAAAGTGCTTAATTCTGAAAGATTTAAAAATCGCAAACATTCATTCACTGTATCTAGAGGGTTGTCTTTTAAATCTTCGAATAGAATAATCTTAAGGTCTTTAGAATCAAAATTACTACGAAATTTCTCAAGCCATTTCGAATACAAGCCATATTGAAAGTAATTTTTGAATTTGCCTTCGGGTAGCATAGAATTTATGGTAGGTTCTATATTTTTATCTTTAAGTATAGCATTTTTGAAATCGAGGGATTCACTGCCTAAACCTTTAATATACCAATAGTGCGAATAAATCCTATCGATAGGGTTTCGTAAAATAAAGATGAATTTTTTTTCAAATTTAAGATGGGTTTTAGAATTCTCTATGAAATTAGGAAATAGCATATAACCCGTACTAGAATCTCCTTTATATTTTATATTCTCTAAATTATTGAATAGTGCCTGATATTTTAGATTAAACTTGTCAACATTAAATTGAAAATTGTCTTTTACTAAATGAAATGGTTCCTTAGTTGAAGACATACTAATTTCAGGATGTTGGTTCAGTAAATCGTGTAAAGTGCTTGTTCCAGATTTTGCAGCTCCTGGAATAAATAAATTTGGAAAATTGGTTTTAGTTATCTTTTCCAAGTCTGTAAATATGTTTTAGTTATCATCAATAAGTCATGTTCTTTTTCTATAAAATCCCTAGCATTTTTAGAAATTATCCCAATGTGTTCTGGATTATTAATTAACCATTCTAAATCTTCAATAATACTATTGACATCAGGCTTAGCATTAATAGCAACCGTATTCTTTTCTAATTTATAGTAATCCAGCCATTCTTCTTCTGCGCCAGTAAAAACTACTTTTCCTTTAGCCATGGCTTCTAAAGCATTATAGCCTTGATCATAACTGTTCGTTTGATCTAATAGGACATGGCAATCATCGTAATGTTTTATGTATTCCTCATAGGGAATACTGCGCGTTGAGATGATTTCTACCCTATCGACATATTTTTTTTCAATAACTTTAAGGGCTTCAATGAAATAGTCATTTCCTTTTTTTACTACTGCAGATGTATTGATGCCATGAAAAATTTTAATCTTTCCGTCTATAGTAGTGATGGGAATAAATTTAATTTTGGATGTATTTATGGGATTTGGTATTAAGCCTAAATACTTTGGATGTCCTAATAAGGGTAAATGATAATCCATATCTGTTGCGATGACGCCTTTACAATTTGCGTAAATGAAATCATGTAAATCTGTAAAGTCAGGATTTAAATAGTGGAGCTGAAATTTATAGTTGTCATATAATGACTTGTCTTTTAAGTAAGGGCTCATTATACTATATCTAAATTTACGGTTCATCATAAATGTCATACATTGATGATCAATGCCACATGATAATAAAAATAATTTTTTATTATGTTTAAGTAAACGCTTAATAAATCGCTTTTCATGCCTAGCTTGAATACCTAAAGCAGACTCATTTATAAGTTGAACAACATCAAAGCCTTTCATTTGTTTAAACTTCAAAAGTGTTTTTAAGTAGACTTCTAAAGAGCTTAAATCTATTGATGTAAGTCTGTGAAAAGCAATTTTTAACTTTTTTAGAAAATGATTGTGAAAAGAGTGGTCTATGAATATATCAACTGGATATTGTTTGAAACCATCCCCATTACCAACGATGACCACCTCATGACCAAGTTCAACGAGACCTTCTTTTAAAGAATTATGAAGTCTACTATATTCTCCAACTAACAATATTCGCATAAAAAATATTACTTTTAAACAAAAATAAGAATTCCCTTAACATAGCAATTGTTTAGTTAATGTCATTACACATAGAAATTTTAATATCGACCATGTTCAAAGAAGATTTAAACTTCTTAGACCCCATGTTTCAATATAACGATATTAACGATTTTGATATTGTCATAGTGAATCAAACAAGCAAAGAAAAGACCGTATCATCAAATAATCCTAGAATAAAGGTTATTAATTCTTTAGAACGAGGTTCTCCAGCAAGTAGAAACTTAGCGATACAAAAAGCGACAAAAGATATTTGTTTGATGTCTGATGACGATATTGTATATCAGCCCAATCTACTTACAACAATCCAAGACGCCTATTTAGAGGCTCCAGATGCGACCATGATTTCATTTGAAGCTATAGATGAGCAAGGGGATTTATACACTAATTATTATCCTGAAGGACAACATGATAAGGAAACACTCAAAAAGATTTACACATGGGTAATCACTTTTAGGCGCTCTGTTTTTATAGATCACGCTATTTATTTTAATCATTACTTTGGCATAGGGTCAATTTTTAAAGGTGTTACAGAGTATGTTTTTTTAAGAAACGCTTATGATAAAGGGGTATTGATGCAACATGTAGCCAAAACAATAGTTATGCATCCTAATGAGAGTTCAGGACGCAAAATGGGAAGCGATAACGCCATTTATGCCAGAGCAGCAATGCATCAAAGGTTTTATGGTAATTTGAGTTATCTTTGGTTAGTAAAATATGTATTCTTTCTTTTAAGGCATCGGTTTATAAGTGTTAAAGATATTGGACACAAATTTTCAAAGGGAATTGAAGGAATTAAAAAGTATAAAACCTTAAAGAGAGACCATAAAATAGACGTATTACATGAATATTAAAATAATAGAAATCCCTAAAATTTCAGATCCTAGAGGTAATCTAGGGGTCATTGAAAAAGACTGTATTCCTTACGCTGTGAAACGTGTATATTATTTGTATGATGTACCTAGTGACGCTTTTCGTGGAGGACACGCGCACAAAGAACAACAAGAATTTTTGATCGCATTAAGTGGAAGTTTTGAGGTGGTACTTGACGACGGTAAAACGAAGCAACATGTCATGCTAAATAAGCCCAATAAAGGATTGCTCATCCCAACAGGGATTTGGAGAGAACTTGATAATTTTTCATCTGGTGCTGTGTGTTTAGTTTTGGCCTCAGATGAGTTTGATGAAGTAGATTATATCAGAGATTATAATGAATTTCTGTTATCTAAAAAGGCGTAAGTTGATATTTGCTTTTCTGAGTAAATTTCTAGAATTTAGAATGATTTTAATAACAAACCCAGGACTCTTATAAATCAGTTTTTGTAGTGGACTCAAATTCTTAGGGTCAATAGTGTTGTAAATTGTTTTTGATTTACATCTTTCGTCTTCTAATTTGTATTGAATTGCAATGGCATAGCGATTTATATCCAAATACGTTTTAAGCGATGTGTTCTGTTGTTCGTCTTTAGCAAACGAATCTAAATCCAAATGATGCCTACTATTAAAGAGCGTGTTTGTTAGTTGTTCACCAGCATTTAGATTAATAGTAACACTAACCTTATTATCAAAAGCAATAGGGTATTGTAGTGCAATTCTAATCCATTGATCTGTGTCCTCTCCAGAGTTATAGTCTTCATTAAAGTAGCCAACGGTATCAAAAACAGAATTTTTAATCCCAATACTCGAGCTAGAAGCTAAGCTATTAATAGAACTATGGTAAAAATAATTGGTAATGAGGCCTTTCCATTTTTTGTTCTTCGGAAGATCCTTGTATTGAGAATCGATAATCGTCTTCTCTTTAATTTTCTCGTAAGCCTTACAATACATTCCACAATCAGGATAAGATTCAAAAAGCACTTTTAAATCTTCTAAATGATGGGGTTTCCAGAGGTCATCTCCGTCTAAAAAAGTGATAAACTCTGAAGACGATTTTTTTATCCCAAAGTTTCTTGCATGAGATACCCCTTTGTTTTCTGTTGTGAAAACGGTAACTCTTGTGTCGTTAAAACTTTGAACCTTACTTAAACTATCATCCGTAGAACCATCATTAACAATGATGACTTCAAAATTTGTGAAGGTTTGGTCTAAAACACTAGTTACTGTATTAGTGATATCTAGCGCTTTATTGTAAAGAGGAATAACTACCGAGAAATATGGATTCATGAGTTCAAATCTTGATAGCAAATGTAGCTCAATTTATAAAACTGCAGTAAGTTCATATTGGGTTTGCCACTCAATAAGTTTTTTCTAAAGCTATTTTTGAACCTACGGTAAGTGTATGAGAATACATAATTAAGTCTTATTTGTTTTAAGCGCTTATAGGTATTAAAAAGGGTGTTTTCTGTCTCTAAGAGCGCCTTGTTTGTTTCTAATGTTAAAAGTGTATCAACAGATTGCTCAATTTTATTTAGGTAAGTTTCGTTAGATTCTAAACCCAAATGATACACTTCATTATCAATATGAAAAACAGGGCTCTTTTTGTTTTTTAATAGTGCTCCAAAATAATTATCATAGCCATAACCTCTTTGTGTAATTTCCGAATTTAATCCAATAAAGAGTTCTTTTTGAATCATGAAATTAGCAGAAATCACAATTTTATAAGGCGTTTGGTTTCTCTCTAAGGCAGGAGTTTGTTCTTTAGAGCTACCATAGGTCCAGCGCAACATATAGTCCTCTTTTGGTTGCTTTTTGTGATATGTAAATCCGCCATAAATCGCGTCATATTTAGACGAAAGCACATCTATATAGTGCGTAATATAGTAGTTAGATTTTGGCATCACATCTGCATCCAAAAATAATAGCCAGTCATAACGCGCTTGTTTTGCAAGGTTTTGTCTGGTTGCAACTCTTCCGTAGTTTCGATCTGAGATTTTATAAGACGTAAATTGGAGGTGTTCTATTTCAGCATTTAAAACACAACTAGTGTTAGTAGAGTAATCATCCAAACAGATAATCTCAAAAGCTATTTCACTTAATATTAATTGCTCATGAAGTGTAGTCACTAGCGCTCTAATATCATAATTATAAACAGGGATAAGTACGGATAGCATATGGACATCTAATTACTCAAAAATACACTTTTTAGAGGATTAACTGTTCTTAAAAATATTTACATAACTGAAAATAAATATTAGATCGAACTCAGTTTATAACAACAGTTTTTAAATGGCTAGGATTTTTATCCCTTACGTTGCACCACCTCAAAAACTTTATTCTCATCACATTTTAAAGTCTTACTAGGGTACTTTAATAAAAGCGCATAATCGTGAGTTGCCATTAAAATGGTATTACCATTTTTATTGATATCACGCAATACTTCCATGACTTCGATACTTGTTTGCGGGTCTAAATTACCTGTTGGCTCATCTGCCAAAATAAGTTCAGGATCATTTAATAAAGCTCGTGCAATTGCAATACGCTGTTGTTCTCCTCCAGATAATTCGTGCGGAAATTTAAAACCTTTAGTTTTCATAGCGACTTTACCTAAAACAGTTTCAATACGCTCTTTTATTTTTGTCTTGTCTTTCCAGCCTGTTGCTTTTAGAACAAATTCTAAATTGCTATTTATAGTTCGGTCTGGTAATAATTTAAAATCCTGAAATACAATTCCTAGTTTTCGTCTTAAAAACGGAATGTCTTTTTCATGCATCGTTCTCAAATTATAATCTACGACATGACCTTCACCTTCGGTAAGTTGCAGATCACCATAAAGCGTTTTCATAAAACTACTTTTCCCACTTCCTGTTTTACCAATGAGGTATACAAAGTCGCCTTTGTTCATTTCAAAATTAACATCAGATAATACCATACTATCGCCTTGGTAGATAGATACATTTTTAAGTTGTAAAACAGTTTCAGACATGTTAACGTGAAGATTAAATAGAATTGTAAATGTATTATAAAAACCAGCAATTACCAATACGGTAAATATAAAATCCATAGATAAAATAAAAAGTGTAACGTTATCTCATATAAAATCTCTTTTTAATAACCTTGTGTATAATTATAAAATGTTTTTTACGTTAAAGAATAGAGATAAATTACCTTTGACATCAATTAAAAATCGAACTTAATGACGTTTAGAAAAATAAGTGTTGCACTTTGTTTTTTACTGTTTACTTTGCTGATGCAGGCCCAACAATCTGCAATCTATACCAGTGACTTAGTAGCGTATCAAAAAGCATTGACGCTTTATACGAACCAGCAATATCAAGCAGCACAATCAGTATTTGAAACCATTAAAGCCGACGCTCCAAATAAAACTTTGGAGTCAGATTGTGCCTACTATATCGCTAATTGTGCAGTACGACTCAATCAACAAAATGCAGATGATTTAATTCTAGATTTTGTTGATAATTATCCAACTAGCACGAAAAGGAATACTGCATTCTTAGATGTGGCAGATTTTTATTTCTCTAAGGGTAAATATGCATATGCAAGAAAATGGTATGACAAGGTGGATGACAGTAGCATGATGCGTTCAGAACGTGAGAAGTTCTACTTTAATTATGGATACTCATTATATGCTACTCAAGACCAAGCAGGAGCCCAGAAGTATTTTAATAAAGTACTCACATCAAAAGAATATGGTTCTCAAGCCAAATACTATATTGGCTTCATGGCCTATGAAGGCGATGATTATGACAAGGCTAATGCGTATTTTGATCAAGTAAGTGATAAGGATAAGTACAAAGAGAAATTATCTTACTATCAAGCCGATCTAAATTTTAAATTAGGAAAGTTTGAAAAATCTATAGAATTAGCTAAAGTACAATTAGCGAACGGTAGCGCTCAAGAAAAGTCACAATTATCAAAAATCATAGGTGAGAGTTATTTTAATTTGGGAAATTATTCTGAGGCTATTCCATATTTGAAAGCGTACAAAGGGAGTCGTGGAAAATGGAATAATGTGGATTACTACCAATTAGGTTATGCGCATTACAAGCAAAATGATTTTGAAAGTGCAATCTCAGAGTTTAATAAGATTATTGGAGGCGATAATAGTGTGGCCCAAAACGCCTATTATCATTTAGGTGAGAGTTATGTTAACTTAGATAAAAAGCAAGAAGCACTTAATGCGTTTAGAAATGCATCTCAAATGGATTATGATGTAACAATTCAGGAAGATGCTTGGTTAAACTATGCCAAGATTAGTTATGAGATTGGAAATCCTTACCAATCTGTACCTCAGGTGTTCACTAGTTATTTAGATAAATATCCAGATACAGCGTTTAGAGAAGAGATGGAGACCTTGTTAATTGATTCTTACATTACATCGAAAAATTACAAAGAGGCGATTAAACTTCTAGAGAATAAAAAGAGTTTTGAAAATAGAGTAGCGTATCAGAAGGTTGCATTCTACAGAGGAGTAGAAGTTTACAATGAAGGTGATTATACCGCTGCAAAAGACTTTTTTAATAGGTCTGTTAAGGAAGCAAAGGACCCTATGTTTACAACAAGAGCAATGTTTTGGAAGGCAGAAACCGATTATCATCTCAATAATTTTGACGAGGCATTGATTGGCTTTAAACAATTTGAACAGCAAGGCGAAGCTTCCGCAGTAAAAGAAATGAGTAATATAGATTACAACATTGCTTACACCTACTTTAAACTTAAAAATTATAACAAGGCGACGGAGCATTTTCAAACATTCGTCAATACTCATAAAGACGATAAATTGCGTTTAAATGATGCGTATTTAAGACTTGGTGATGGTTATTTTGTGTCTAGTGATTATACTAATGCCATTTCTGCTTATGATAAAGCAATTGCGATTAACGAGATAGAAAGTGATTACGCGACGTTTCAAAAAACGATGAGTTATGGTTTTAGCGGACAATCTTCTAAGAAAATCACCGGATTACAATCCTTTATTGATGCGTACCCTAAATCATCATTGCGTGATGATGCGATGTACGAATTGGCAAATTCTTATATCAAGACGAATGAAACAGACAAAGCGATGGCAATGTACGATCGCTTAAATTCAGAATATAAAAACAGTGTGTTCTTATCAAAAGCATTGTTGCGTCAAGGATTATCGTATTATAATGCTAACGATAATGAACGTGCTTTAAACAAATTTAAAAGGGTGGCTAGTGATTATCCATCAACTGAAGAAGCCAATCAAGCAGTCGCAACTGCACGTTTGATTTATATAGATTTAGGTCGTGTAGATGAGTATGCAGCTTGGGTTAAAACTTTGGACTTTATTGATGTTACTGATGCTGAATTAGATAACACCTCTTATTTAGCTGCAGAAAAACAGTACTTAGATAATAATACAGATAATGCAATCCGTCAATTCAATAAATATCTTAATGAATTTCCAAACGGAATCCACGCCTTAAAATCTCATTTTTATTTAGCGGAAATGTACTCACAAAAAGACTTGTCTGACAATGCGAAATCGCATTATGAATATGTTGCTAACAAACAAAAAAGTGAATTTACAGAACAATCTATTGTCAAATTATCTGAAATATATTTAAGCAATAAACATTGGGATAAAGCCATTCCGTTACTACTGCGATTGGAAAACGAAGCCGATTATCCGCAGAATATCACCTACGCACAATCTAATTTGATGAATGCCTATTATCAAAAAGAAAACTATACTGAAGCAGTAAACTATGCTGAAAAGTCCCTTCTTAATTCAAAAATTGATAATAAAGTAAAAAGTGATGCACAGATTATTATTGCACGTTCTGCCATAAAAACAGGCAATGAAAGCAAAGCAAAAATTGCTTATGCTGAAGTTGAAAAAATTGCAACAGGAGCGCTTGCAGCAGAAGCCTTGTATTATAACGCCTATTTTAAAAATAAAGAAGGCAAGCACGAATCTTCAAATGCAACGGTTCAAAAACTAGCAAGAGATTATAGTAGTTATAAATTTTACAGTGCAAAAGGTTTGGTGCTTATGGCAAAAAACTTTGATGGTTTAGGTGATGCGTTTCAAGCGACTTACATTTTAGAAAGTGTGATTAGTAATTTTTCAGATTTTGATGATGTGGTTAGCGAAGCTCAAGGAGAACTTACTAGAATTAAGACCAAGGAAGCAGAGACGAATTCATCTGTACAACCTCAAAACTAAAACCAATTCCTGCGAAGGCAGGAATTTCATAACAAGGAAGCAAGAATTCAATGATTACACAAATAAAATTTTTAATAGTATTAGTATCAGTTTTCACTCTGATGTCATGTGAAGATGACGATAGTAATAATGTAGAAGAGCAAAATATTTATGAAGGCTGTTGCTCTGCAGATCCTGTTTTTGGAGTTAATATTGATAATCTAGATCAGTCTGCAGGAGAAATTGAAGTGTTTACCATTGTAACTCAAAATGGAGATGGAATTAATGATATGTTTGATGTTAGAAATATTGATTTGTATCCTAATCATACCGTCACCATCTATAATTCTGATAATGAACAAGTTTTTCAAACTACAAACAATACAGATGTCTCTAATTTGTTTTCTGGTTATCCACAAGATGAAAATGACCGTGCAACTGGCATTTCTAATGGAACTTATAGATACAAGATTGTAATAGAAAATGAAGAAACATTTCGTAAATAAGTATCGTTCTGTGTT
>JAWUWM010000020.1:0-10452 GCA_034111845.1 Psychroserpens sp.
GTAATTGATCCCGAAATTGAAGCATCCAACCAATGTGCAAACCAATAGCCCGAAATAGCACTCACAATCCCAAAGATTATGGAAAGCACTAACATTTTCTTCAAGTCTGTAGTTAATAAATATGCAGTTGCTGCAGGCGCAATCATAAGTGCTACAACCAAAATGGCACCTACAGCATCAAAAGAACCTACAGTGGTGATAGAGGAAACAGTCATTAACCCATAATGTAAAATTACTGGAGAAAACCCTAGCGAAGCTGCTAATCCTTTATCAAATGTACTTAGTTTCAATTCTTTGAAAAACGCTAACAATAAACCAACCGTAACCAATAAAATAACGCCAATAACCCATAGCGATTTTGGACCAACATCAACTTCAGAAATGAGGAGGCGATCAAAAGGCGCAAAAGCCAATTCTCCCAATAAAACAGCATCTACATCCAAATGTACATCATTGGCATTTTTGGCAATCATAATAACACCAATACTAAACAATACAGGAAAAACGAGACCAATTGCTGTGTCTTCTTTGACTAAACCTGTTTTCTGTATATACTCGACCAAAACAACCGTGATAACACCAGTAAAAGCTGCTAGTAGAATTAATAGTGGTGAGTTTAAATCTTGAGTGATAAAAAATCCAATTACAATTCCTGGTAGTATGGAATGACTTATAGCATCACTTATCATCGCCATTTTCCGAAGGACTAGAAACGTTCCTGGAATAGCACAAGCAATAGCCACCAAACTCGCAATAAGTTGTATTTCTAGTTGTGCGTTACTCATCGTTTTTAGTTAATTGGTTATATAAATTCAAAGCCGACTTAAAGCCTTCATCAGTCAAACTCCAGGTTGACCCCTTTAAAGTCACGTAATTTTTCTCGACTAATTTTTTAAGAGTGCCTTTGGTATACCCTTGAAAACCATTCAAAATTTTAATTTCATGTGGATGTGAAATATTAGCATGAGACTCGGCAATATCATACATAAAGGCTAATGTTTTATGTAGTTCTAAGTCTCTTCTATTTTTTATGAATCGTATTTGTTTAAATAAGAGTCCGCGACTAGGAGAAAAGATAAAAGAGATTAATACAAAAACTGCTGCAACCAATACGATGACTGGACCTGTAGATAAATTGTTTTGACTGGCACTAATTGCAGTTCCAAAAACACCAGAAAACGCTCCAAAAATCGCTGCTAAAAACACCATCGTTGCGAGACTATTTGTCCATTGTCGCGCTGCTGCTGCAGGGGCTAAAAGCATGGCACTCATTAAGACAACACCTACAGTTTGAAGTCCTAAAACAATAGCTAAAACAATAAAACTAGTAATGAGAATATCTATGGCTTTGGTATTAAACCCTAAGGTCTTCGCATACTCTTTATCAAAGAGCAAAATCTTAAACTCTTTCCAAAATAACAGCAGTACAAGCATGCAAATTGCTGTAACAATCGCCATGGTCCAAACATCACTTTCTACAAGTGTCGCTGCTTGACCAAATAAATATTTATCCAACCCAGCTTGATTAGCGTTAGGTTGCTTTTGTATAAATGTAAGCAAGAGCATTCCGAAGCCAAAAAACAACGATAGAATTAATCCAAGAGCAGTATCAGATTTAAGATGTGTTTTCGTAATGATGCCTCGAATCCAAAATGTACCAATTAAACCACTCACTAAAGCTCCTAATAATAATGTATTGCTATCTTTTGAACCTGTAATTAAAAACGAAATTGCGATTCCTGGCAATGCTGCATGTGAAATAGCATCACCTAAAAGACTTTGTTTTCTCAGTACCGCAAAACTACCTAACATACCAGTGACTGCGCCAAGAATTGCAGTTCCCAATGTGATGGTTCTTAAGGTGTAGTCTGTAAAGACTAAAGAAAAATACTCTTGAATATCCATTATTCTTGTACGCTCACTTTAAAATTAATTCCGTAGGTCTTCGTTAAATTATCATCATTAAAAATGTCTTTAACTGGTCCTGTAGCTATCTTTTTGACATTTAAAAAAGTGACCCAATCAAAATATTCAGGAACCGTTTGTAAATCATGATGGACGACGATAACTGTTTTTCCTTCTTTTCGCAATTCTTTTAAAATATTGATAATTGCAATTTCTGTGGTCGCATCAACACCTTGAAAAGGTTCATCCATAAAATAAATAGAAGCATCTTGAACCAAAGCACGTGCTAGAAATATACGTTGCTGTTGACCACCAGATAGCTGGCTTATTTGTCGGCTTTTAAAGGAGAGCATTCCAACTTTTTCAAGCGCTTCTAAAGCAGCTTTCTTCTGTTTTTGACGTGGCCGTTTAATCCAACCTAAACTTCCATAAGTTCCCATCGTTACCACATCCAAAGCTGTCGTTGGAAAATCCCAATCCACACTTCCTTTCTGCGGTACATAAGCCACTAAAGAGCGTTGTTTATCGTAAGGTTTTCCATAAATAGATACGCTTCCAGCAATGGGTTTTAGAATTCCCAAAATAGATTTAATGAGTGTGGATTTTCCTGCACCATTTGGTCCAACTATAGCCATCAATACACCTTCTGGAATTTCTAAATCAATATCCCAAAGTACAGGCTTGTAGTTGTAGGCTACGGTTAAATCATCTATTTGTACTGCTATTTTTTGTTTCATAGTTATTTTGTAATTGCTGTCATTCAGATGGAGTTCCGATGGTTATCGGATAACTGAAGAATCTTTTACTAATTATTTTTAGATTCTTCGCTGCGCTCTGAATGACATAAACCATTTACTTCAACGCACCCACTATAGTATTTACATTATATTCAAACATGCCAATATAGGTTCCTTCGGCTGTTCCTGCATTTCCTAAAGCATCAGAATATAACGTACCTCCAATTTCAACGTCATGTCCTTTAGATTTTACTGCTGCTTGTAAGGCTTCAATGGTTCTCTTCGGAACTGAACTCTCCACAAAAATAGCTTTGATATCTTTTTCTATAATAAATGCCGATAGCTTCTGTACATCTTGGACTCCAGCTTCTGTAGCGGTAGATAGCCCTTGCAAACCAACCACTTCAAAGTCGTATGCTTTTCCGAAGTAATTAAAAGCATCATGAGCTGTCACTAATATTCTTTTTTCCTTCGGAAGGGTCTCAATAGTGGCTCTAATTTTGGTTTGAAGCACCTCTAATTCTGCTAAGTATTTAGTTTCATTTGCTTTAAAATCATCAGCATTTTCAGGGTTTTTTTCTGACAATACTCGGGTCACCTTTTGAGCAAATTGCTTGAAATATTCAATATCAAACCACACATGCGGATCATAATTGGATGCAAAATAATCTGAGCCAATCAAGGTGCTTTTATTGAGTTCCTCACCCAAAGCAATTGGTGTTTTAGTAGCGTTTCCCATTTTCTCAAAAACATCCACCAATTTCCCCTCAAGATGTAAACCATTATAAAAAATCACATTGGCTTCTACTAACTTAGTCACATCTCCTTCGCTGGCTTTGTATAGGTGAGGGTCTACTCCACTTCCCATCAAGCCTTGAAGATTCACGTAATCTCCACCTATGTTTTTAACCAAATCGGTAATCATAGAGGTTGTGGTGACAATGTTTAATTTACCGTTAGACTTGGTTTCGTTTTTACAGCTAAAACATATAGTGATTAGAAGGACAACAATACATT
This sequence comes from Psychroserpens sp., assembly GCA_034111845.1. Taxonomy (GTDB): domain Bacteria; phylum Bacteroidota; class Bacteroidia; order Flavobacteriales; family Flavobacteriaceae; genus Psychroserpens. The sequence continues at coordinate 3,660 of JAWUWM010000020.1, forward strand.
TTTTCATTACTCTAAATTTTAATTACGAAAGTACTAAAAATGAAATACATATCAGGTTTTAAGTCTGTAATTCGGTATCTAATTAATTTAAAGTTTAATTAAAAAGCAAATTGACTTCTCTATTTCTTATCCTCATAATAAATCTAAAAGCTGTTTCACTGTATAATAATTAAAAACACGATCTCTCACAACGAAATTGACATCAAAAAATAAGGTTACCGGAAGTGAGAACGCTTCATTTTCTCTAGTTGCTAGCAATATTGGCAATTCATGTACCGCATTACGTTTTGTTTCTGCTTGCTTATTTACAAACGTAACACCATCAAAAACAATAGTATCTAGCGTTTCAACATCCATTTCTACTGCATAATAATCGCGATTTATCTTTTCTACAACTTTGGTATTTGTAAAAATCTCTCGATCTAACTTTTTACAATAGGCGCACCAGTCTGCATGAAAATAAATAAGAACAGGTTTTGGCTGTTCTTTTAAAGCATCTTCTAGTTGTACCCACGTTTTCCATTCAATCGCCTTATAACTTTGTGAATAGGTAACCATGACAAAACAGCCAAGCACTAGAGATAAAAAGGTATATTTCATAGCAAGTGTATTTTAAAAATCTCCAAATTTAAGTCCCATAAAGAAAGTTCGAGGTCTATTTGGTCCGTAAATAAAATCTGAATCTCTAGTTGCACCGCGATCAAAATCACTTTGATAGCTATTAAAAAGATTTTGTATTCCTCCACTTAGCTCTACATGGAATGATTCTTTAAGATCAAAATGATAGGTTATTTTTGTGGTCATATCAAAAAACACTTCTGAATCTATTAAATCAATAAAACCAGAGTCTGATACTACATGTGGCACTATCATTGTGCCTGTATAACTTCCAGTAACGTCTAATTTAAATGCCTCACTAATTTGCCAGTTTGTATTTAGAAAACCATAAACATTGGGTGTACGTGCAAACTCACTTAAAACGACGTCTTGTTCTCCAAAAACCGATCCATCTGCTTCAAAAAGCAGTTGATCTTCTTTATAAATAGCGCGTTGGATTGTTCCTCCTACTTGAAAAAACAAATCTGAACTAGGGGATACACTCAACTCTATATTGGCACCAGCAACATAGGCACCAGAGCCATTTCTTGATTCTTCTAGAATAGATCCATTTGGTAATGAGTTTCCTGTACTCACAATAGTAAATGGATTTTTTAAGGTGGTATAAAATCCTTCAACCAAAAGATTAGTTTGCGTTTTATTAAAATCTTTTGAGTAATCAAATGATGCGGTAAACGCATTGGAGAATTCACTTTCTAAATTTTCTGATAAAATTACAAAACGTTGTTCTCCTCCAACCGAAGAAATATGAAGATCTTCATTAAATGCCTGTGGTGCTCTAAACCCTCTGGCATAACCACCTCTAAATTGAAGCTCATCTGTAATATTATAAAGTACCGTTAAACGCGGACTCAAAACTGTTTCAGAAACGTCTGAAGTTCTAGCTATATCCTGAATGGTGTAAAAACCATCAACATTGACATGGTCTAAACGCGCTCCTATAAGTGCCGAAAATTTATCAGTTGGCTTCCATTCATACTGACCGTAAAGCCCTGTACTATTCACTTTTTGATCCACCACACGATTATAACCAGTAATCGCATCATCGGTATCACTAAGTTGATACTCCACACCTGTTGTAAGCACATCATTATTTTTAAAGATATAGCTATATTTTGCACCAACAACAAATGATAGATCTTTAGTTAAACCAAATGCATTATTAGCAATGATTGAGTCTGCTGTAGTTCTACCACCACCTAAACCACCATAATAGCTATCGCGACTTGTATGCTGTACAGATGCGTAAACACTTAAGGTTTTTGTTCTATCATCATTAAAGGTCTCGTAATCTAGACCTGAAAAAATAGTGCTATGGTCTAATTCTTCAGTAATATCAGTAAACTGTGGCGCTAAATCAAGCTTATCACCACCGCGGCGATATTCACGAATACCTGTAAAATCAAAACCAATTCTACTATTATCATTAGGTCTCAGAAATGCTTTAGCACCTAATGAATTATTATTGAGCGTTGTTATTTCTGTAAAGCCATCATCATTGGCATCAAAAGCATCACGATCTCTAAAAATACCATAAACTGTAATTCCGCTAGTTAAATCTTCGCTTACCACAGTGGCATTAACATTGACATTACGATCTGCAGTTGTACCGTCAATCAATCCTAAACTAGAGCTGACCTCCCAACTGTTATTTATAGGTTCTTTTGTAATCACATTAACGGTTCCTGCAATAGCATTTGAGCCAAACAAAGCAGAACCTCCACTTCTAACGACCTCAACTCTATCAATAATACTCACAGGAATTTGCTCCAAACCATAAATACTATTTAAAGCACTAAATACAGGACGACTATTTACTAATATTTGAGTGTATTGCCCTTTTAAACCATTCATACGAATTTGTGTGAAACCACAATTTTGACAATTAGTTTCCACACGAACTCCTGGTTGATAGTTAAGTCCATCTGCCAGTGACAAAGACTGTGTTGCATTAAATAGTTTTGGACTTAAAACCTTTACAATTACCGGAGCTTCTTTTTTACTAATACGATTTCTAGTTGCACTTACTACAATTTGATTAAGACCAAGAGCATCTTCAATCAATTCAAAATCAACAACAGCGAAGGTATTAGAAATAAGTGTTACACTTTTTGTTAATGTACGATAGCCTTGCGAAGCAGCAAAAAGCTCAATAACCTTGGTATTTATTGTCATCTCATACTTTCCGTTTTCATCAGCACTTACACCAAATGTACCTCCCTTTGTATATACACTTGCATAAGCAACTGGATCACCTTCTGAGGTTACTTGACCAGAAATTCTGGTTGTTGCTTCCTGTGCTGAAACTATTGAATATAGCAACAAAAAAATACACATTGTATATCTCATAATGTTAATATTTAGGTTTATAATATTATAATATTTATGCAAATATAAAATAATTTTTAGACAAGTCTAAAAATTATTTTAAAATTTTAATATGTGTATATTTGTTTCATGATTACATTAACCGAAGAAAACTACATTAAAGCAATTTATCATTTAGGTATCCATGGCAAAAACATGGTGAATACTAATGCGATTGCAGAATCTTTAGAAACTAAAGCATCTTCTGTAACCGATATGGTAAAGAAATTAGCAGATAAGAAGTATCTCAATTATAAAAAATATCAAGGTGTTATTTTAACTGAAAAAGGAAACTACGTGGCTATCAATATTATAAGAAAACATAGGCTTTGGGAATTGTTTTTGGTAGAAAAATTAAATTTCACTTGGGATGAAGTCCATGAAGTAGCTGAGCAGTTAGAACACATCAAATCTGAAAAACTTGTTAATGAATTGGATGCATTTTTAAACTTCCCTACACATGATCCACATGGTGATCCCATACCGGATAAGAATGGTAAGTTTAATAAAATTGAAAAAATAGCGTTATCAAAAGCGATAAACGGAAACACTTATACTTGTGTTGGTGTTCAAGATACATCATCTGATTTTTTAAAATATTTAGATAAAAACAATATTGGCTTAGGAACCACTATTGAAGTATTGCACAAAGAACCATTTGACAACTCCGTTAAAATAAAACTAAACACGACAGAATTGGTTGTTTCACAAAATGTTGCTAAAAACTTGTACTTAAAGATAGTTTAAAATGTTTATTAAACATGACATAATTAAAACCACCTTTTAATTAGATTCATACTATGAAAAATTTAATGCTACTTATTTTACTTAGCGCCACTTCCATTTTCACATCTCAAGCTCAAACATCTTTTGCTAAAGACTCTCTAAGCGTTAGTTCTTTTATTGGTTTTCAAAAAAAAGTAGATTTTGAAAATTATCAAATCGAATTTAAGAATGTAGTTTCAGATTCTCGTTGTCCAAAAGATGTAATGTGCATTAGAGCTGGTGAAGCGAAAGTGCTTTTATCTATCTTTAAAAACGGAGCCTATATTGAAGATAAAGAAATAACTATAGATGCTAATGGTTATGTTATGGAAGAAAATAATCTAGCCTTTATTACTAATGATTTTAAAATTTTTGGAATGAACTTAAAACCATACCCTACATCTAAAGCTAGTATTTCAGAAACTGATTATGAAATTGAAATTGTTTTTCAGCCTACAATTTTGAACTAGTACTTTAACTTCGCTTTATACAGCAAAGCACGGCCAATTACTACAGGACACTTAACGCGGTTTATGATTTCTAAGCAGTATTCGTTTTTGATATTTTCGATAGTTACTATCAAACGACTATGAAATCCCTTTTTTCAATGGGATTAGTGACAACCGCAATCATCTTTACCACAAGCTTTAGAGCTCGCTGATTTTTTCTTCGGAAGAACGCCAAACTTATGCAATAGAAACCATATCGCTAAGGCAACTGCTACAAAGGCTAATATGTTTTGCACTAAAGTATTCATACAGTTATTTGTCGTTTCTATTTTTAAAACATTACTTCATTAATTGAAAAGCTATCAATGCAGCAATATAAGCTATCAAAGTCATCCCTACCAATTGATACATTGGCCATTTCCAACTGTTCGTTTCTCGTTTCACAATGGCTAAAGTACTCATGCATTGCATGGCAAACGCATAAAATAATAACAATGAAATTCCAGAAGCTAATGTAAATACTTTATCTCCATTGCTGTAGACCTCAGCTGCCATTTTCTTTTTTATAGTCTCTTCGTTATCTCCGGCACTTCCTACACTGTAGATGGTAGCTAAAGTTCCCACGAAAACTTCCCGAGCTGCAAATGACGTTACTAATGCAATACCAATTTTCCAATCGTATCCTAATGGTTTTATAACGGGTTCAATAGCTTTACCTACGATCCCTATATAACTATGTTCTAACTTGTGAGCAGCTATTTTATCTTCTAAATCGTCTTCAGACAAGGCTATATTCTCAGTTTTTATAATATTCTCAGCATCATTAAATTGTTCTCCAGGACCATAGGACGCCAAAAACCAAAGCACAATTGAAATCGCTAAAATAATTTTTCCTGCCTCAAAAACAAAAGTCTTAGTTTTCTCTAAAACAGTCAACGCAACATTTTTAAATAGAGGAATTTTATAACCAGGCATCTCAATTACAAAATAAGATTTACTCTTTATTTTTAATACTTTATTGAGAATATAAGCCGAAATAATCGCAGTCATAAACCCAATAATATATAACGACATTAACGTCAAGGCTTGGTAACTCAATCCTAAAAAGCTTCCTTCTGGAATCACTAACGCAATAATAATCACATAAACAGGTAATCTAGCAGAACAGGTTGTAAAAGGCGTCACTAGAATCGTAATCAAACGCTCTTTCCAACTTTCTATATTTCGAGCTGCCATTACTGCTGGAATTGCACAGGCATTACCAGAAATTAATGGGACAACACTTTTACCGCTCAAACCAAATCGTTTCATAATGTTATCCATTAAAAAAACAACCCGACTCATATAACCACTCTCTTCTAAAAGCGCAATGAATAAAAACAATATAGCAATAGGCGGAATAAACACCATTACCCCTCCAATTCCTGCAATAATTCCTTCGGCTAATAAATTTGTGAAAGCACCTGGAGGTAATGTGTTTTTAGTCCAATTTGCTAGACTTGCAAAACTCTCGTCAATAAAGTCTGTTGGATAAGTAGCCCAATCATAAACCGCCTGAAACATGACCAATAAAATGGCAAAGAAAATGACGTAACCAAAAATTTTGTGAGTTAGTATTCTATCCAATCTAATTCGTAAATCTTTAGCTGTTTTAAGATCAATGGTCTGCCCTTTTTTAAGCGTATTATTTATAAATTGATAACGTTTTATTGTTTCCTTTTGCTGCAGTCGCTTGAGATCTGCATTACTTTTCGTTTTAAAACTATTGATAGCCTCAACTTCGTTTCTATCTACATTTCCGAAGTTAACATCTTGCGTAATAACCAACCACAACTTATATAATAATTGATTTGGAAAAGCCTTTCGCAACTTATCAAAATAAACGTTATCAATCTCTGAAGCATCTAAAGAAGGTGATAAAGAGAGCTCTTTATAGTTCGCAATCAAGTCTTTTAGCTGATCAATCCCTGATTTTTTTCTCGTACTTATAAGTGCTATTTTAGTTTTTAGCTCCTTTTCCAATAGAGGAATATCTAATGTAATGCCTTTATAAGCCATTCTATCAGACATATTTATCGCTAAAATAGTGGGTATTTCTAAATCCTTTATTTGAGTAAATAAGAGTAAGTTTCGTTTTAAATTTTCAACATCACTCACTACGACGGCGACATCAGGAAAGTCTTTATCGTTTTTATTGAGAAGCAGCTCAATCACTACATTTTCATCAATAGAAGACGCATTTAAGCTATACGTACCTGGCAAATCTATAATATGAGCTTTTACACCTCGTGGTAATTTACAAATACCCTCTTTTTTATCAACTGTAATTCCTGGGTAGTTACCAACTTTTTGGTTTAAGCCTGTTAATGCGTTAAACACAGAAGTTTTTCCTGTATTTGGGTTTCCAATAAGTGCTACATTAATCTGTTTACTCATTAGAAATATCAATTAAAATATGAATTGCAGTTTCTTTTCTAATCGCTAAATGTGTTCCATTTATATTAAGATACATAGGATCTGAAAAAGGGGCGACCTGTAAAAGCTCAACTGAGTTACCAGGTAAACAACCCATTTCAAGAAGTTTAAGAGGAATA
>JAWUWM010000021.1:0-44759 GCA_034111845.1 Psychroserpens sp.
CGGTTATTATGATGATGATTATTATTATATGGGAATGTTTTTATAGTAAGTTTCTATGGGTTATATTTTATTACTTGATTTCTCTCACTATATCAAGTTTCAATTTCTAAGCTTAAATATTAAGCGCGAGAACGATAGAAACGATATCCTTTTTTTTATTGTTCTAATCGTATTAATTAGTTCATATGTTTCTGCTTAAAGCACTATAATCTGATTTAATAGCTATAAAAAAAGATAAAGTGTATAGCGTGGTTTTTATTTTTCTTGAAAACTCGCCATAAAGACTATTCATTTTATTTATCTTCAAACACTGTATTGAATTACTAATAATGACTACAAATAAAGAATTAGAATTAGCTTGGGATTTTGTAAATAACACAGATAGGAATGTGTTTTTAACAGGTAAAGCAGGAACAGGAAAAACTACGTTTTTACATAAGTTGAAGATGAAGTCCCTAAAGAGAATGGTTGTTGTGGCTCCTACTGGTGTGGCTGCTATTAATGCAAAAGGAGTAACAATTCACTCTTTCTTTCAAATGCCTTTTGGGCCTATTCTACCTAGTGATGATTTAAATGGATCAGGTGGTTTTAATAGGAAATTTGGTAAAACCAAAATCAATATTATTAGATCCATGGATTTATTAGTAATTGATGAAATTTCCATGGTTCGAGCAGATTTACTTGATGGTATTGATAAAACGCTTAGAAGATATAAAAGTAGAGATCAAGTTTTTGGTGGTGTCCAATTATTAATGATTGGGGATTTACAGCAATTATCTCCTGTTGTAAAAGATAATGAATGGCAGCTGCTAAAACCTTTTTATACTAATGCTTTTTTCTTTAGTAGTTTAGCTTATCAAGTATGTCAAGCAATTACAGTCGAGCTTAAGCATATTTACAGGCAGGACAATCCTAAGTTTATTGAAATACTTAATGAGATTAGGACTAATACACTAACGCAGGTTTCTGCGGATGAACTTAATAAAAGATTTCAGCCAGATTTTTCACCTAAAGAAGATGAAGGCTATATTTCTTTAACTACGCACAATAATAAAGCTGAACTAACGAATATTTCTGAATTGGAGAAATTGAATTCTAAGTCTACTATCTATAAAGCTACTGTTGAAGGTAAGTTTCCAGAATTCTCATATCCAACTAAAGAAGAATTAACTTTAAAAGTTGGTGCTCAGGTTATGTTTATTAAAAACGATAGTTCTATTGAGAAACGTTATTTTAATGGAAAAATCGGAACAGTTATTTTATTAGATAAGGATGAAGTTGTTGTAAAATGTGCAGATGATGACTTTAATATTATTACGTCACCAGAAACATGGGAAAATATAAACTATGCTGTAGATGCCGATACTAAAGCTATTACTGAGAATAAAATTGGTTCATATAAGCAAATGCCTTTGAGGCTAGCGTGGTCTATAACTATTCATAAAAGTCAAGGTTTAACTTTTGAGAAGGCAATTATTGATGCGCAAGGGGCATTCGCGCATGGTCAAACTTATGTTGCTCTTAGTCGTTGTAAAAGTTTGGAAGGTCTGGTTTTAAAAAGTAAAATTAATTCAAGTCAAATTATAAGTGATAGTAATGTGATTTCGTTTAATAAATTGGCAGAAGAGAATCAGCCAGATGAGACTGTATTAAACGATTCTAAAGCTCAATTTCAGTTGAAACTTATTGACGAGATTTTTAATTTTTATAAGTTTTTGTATCCTGTAAACCGTGTTTTAGATGTGTATTATAAAAACAGAGGAAGTATAGAGGGCACAATAGAAACTCCTTTGATTTTAATTAAAGATTGTGTGGCTAATTTGCTAAAGGTTGCTAATGCTTTTAAAGCACAATTAAATGTATTGGCTGAAACAACTTTAATACCTGAATCTGATAGAGATATACAAACACGGTTTTCAAAAGCTTTAACTTATTATAAACAGCAAGTTGAAACTAAAATTGTAGTGCCCTATAAAAGCTTTAATTTTACAACGGATAATAAGGCTTTAGAAAAAGATTTGACAAAAGCTATAGATCTATTTGAAGAATTATTAGCAGGAAAAGAATTATATTTTAAAGGATTAGCAGACGGTTTCAAGGTCCACGATTTTTTAGAATTAAGAGCAAAGTCTATTTTCTTAACTAAAGAAATACCAAAGAAACCTAGAAAAACTGTTATTGATGGTACAACTAATGTAGACTTATTTGAACTACTTCGCGAATTAAGAAATACAATAGCTAATGATCAGGATTTAATTCATTATCAGATTTTTAATCAAAAATCTTTGTATGAAATGTGTGAAACTTTACCAACTAACAAGGCAGAGCTCTTAAACGTAAACGGTTTTGGTAAGACACGAGTTGAAAAGTATGGATCTGAGATCTTAAAGGTGATTAGAGCATATTGTGATGAAAATGATATTGAGACTTCTAAAAATGCTGAGATATTTGAAGAGCCTAAACCTAAGCGACAAAAGGGTGATACTAAAAGAACATCTTTAATGTTATTTAAATCTGGAAAGTCAATAGAACAAATTGCTATTGAACGTGATTTAAACGTTAACACTATTACAGGACATTTATCTAGTTTTATAGGATCAGGAGAAGTGAAAATTCTTGAACTAATTTCAGAGAAACATTACAATGAACTTAAAAAAGTTATTCCAAAGCAGAAGTTTGAGAATATTTCGGACTTAAAACATCAAATAGATCCTAAGTATACTTTTGGGGAATTACGTTTGGTTTTAGACGACTTATCTAAAAAATAAAAAAGGCTTCAGGATAAATTTTGAAGCCTTTTAATATATAATTGTAAATTATCTTACCCTTTAATTACACCTCTAGAAATCACCATTTTTTGAATTTCTGAAGTTCCTTCATAAATCTGAGTAATCTTAGCATCTCGCATCAAACGCTCAACATGATATTCTTTTACAAATCCATTCCCACCATGTATTTGTACAGCTTCAACCGTTTGTTCCATTGCTACTTTACTAGCGTATAATTTTGCCATTGCACTAGACATGTCATAATTGTTTCCTTGGTCTTTATCCCAGGCAGCTTTCATCACTAACATACGGGCAGCCTCAATTTCGGTATACATGTCAGCCAATTTAAAAGCGATAGCTTGGTGGTTGCAAATTTCGGTACCAAAAGCTTTACGTACTTTAGAATATTTAAGAGCTAATTCATAACCTCCAGCAGCAATCCCTAGAGCTTGAGCTGCAATACCAATACGTCCACCAGATAACGTTTTCATAGCGAATTTGAACCCAAATCCATCTTCACCAATTCTATTTTCTTTAGGAACTTTTACATCATTGAATTGCAGCGTATGTGTATCACTTCCTCTAATTCCTAGTTTGTCTTCTTTAGGTCCAATATCAAAACCTTCGGCACCTTTTTCAACAATAAAAGCATTGATACCTTTATGACCTTTATCTCTATCGGTTTGAGCAATTACTAAATAAACATCACTTCGACCTCCATTAGTAATCCAATTTTTGGTTCCATTAAGAACATAGTGATCTCCTTTGTCAATTGCAGTTGTAGCTTGCGATGTCGCATCACTTCCCGCTTCTGGTTCACTTAAACAAAATGCACCAATAAACTCTCCTGTAGCTAGTTTAGGTAAATATTTCTGTTTTTGTTCTTCGTTACCATACGTTTCAATACCATAACACACCAAAGAATTGTTTACCGATACGATAACAGATGCAGAGGCATCAATTTTTGACAGTTCTTCCATTATCAAAACATATGAAATTGCATCCATACCGCTTCCGCCATATTTAGGATCCACCATAATTCCCATAAAGCCAAGATCTCCCATTTTACGAACTAATTCATTTGGGAACGTTTGTGCATTGTCACGCTCTATAACACCAGGAAGTAATTCGGTTTGTGCAAAATCACGAGCGGCGTCGCGAATCATAATATGTTCTTCGGTTAAGCTAAAATCCATAGTATAAAATTAATTATTGAATTGATGAAAAATGAAATCAAAGATAAGTCTTTATTGGGATATTTTCAATCGTTATAGTTATTTTTACATGATATGATAAAATCCAGTTATAATATTGTGGGCGTAATGTCAGGGACGTCTCTAGACGGAATTGATTTAGCACATATTACTTTTGAAATTGGTAAGAAATGGACTTTTGTAATACGAAATGCCGAAACAATTCCATATCCAGAATGCTGGAAGCAGAAACTCTCTAACTTGGTCAGTTTTGATCTAAAGACCTTAAAATCGATAGATGAAGAGTATACTTTTTATTTATCAACTGTTATAAATGATTTTCTTCGGAAACATCAACTACATCATATTGATGCTATTTGTTCTCATGGACATACAGCTTTACATCAACCAGAGAAGAAGCTTACTTATCAAATTGGTAATTTACCAGCATTATCAAATTTAACTAGAAATACTGTTGTTTGTGATTTTAGAAAACAAGACATTGAATTTAATGGGCAAGGCGCACCTTTAGTTCCTATTGGTGATCGTTTGTTGTTTTCAGAACATGACTATTGTATAAATTTAGGTGGTTTCGCTAATATTTCTTCGGAAGTAAATCAAACTAGGATCGCCTTTGATATTTGTCCCGTAAATATAGTAATGAATCTATTTGCTGAAAAATTAGGATACAATTATGACAAAGGCGGGAAAATTGCGAAATCTGGATTACTGGATGAAAATTTACTTAATCAATTAAATAATTTAGACTATTACTCTTTAAAACCTCCAAAATCTTTAGGTTTAGAATGGGTTAATTCTATAATTATTCCAATTTTGGAAGAATTTAAACTTTCCGAAGAACATATTTTAAGAACCTTTATTGAGCATATCGCTATACAAATCGCTAAAGTTTTTAAAACAGATTCTAGAGTTTTATTTACGGGCGGTGGTACTTTTAACGGTTTTCTTTTAGAGCGTATCAAGGCTCAGAAAGAGTTCGTATTAGTGCGCCCTTCGAAAGATATTATAGAGTTTAAAGAGGCTTTAATTTTTGGGCTTTTAGGTGTTTTAAAGTTAAGGGGGGAAGTTAACTGTTTATCAAGTGTAACGGGAGCAGATTTTGATCATTCTTCTGGTGTTACATATTATCCATAAAATTATTCTAAAATTAATATAAAGCGGTTTTTTGTTTTTTATATTTGTTACAACTAACTAACCTAACTTTAAAAATGAATCAGCTCTAACGCCTCTTCAATTATATTACAGAATTTCTTATTAATTATTAATGATTCAAAGTATATAAATGAAAGAGTTACTACAAAAATACGAAGATAAAGAACCTGAAATTATTTTCAATTGGAAAGATCCAGAAACCGAAGCCGAAGGTTGGACTGTCATTAATTCTCTTAGAGGAGGTGCAGCAGGCGGAGGAACAAGAATGCGTATAGGTCTTGACATGAACGAAGTTTTATCACTGGCTAAAACTATGGAAGTGAAGTTTACAGTCTCAGGCCCAGCTATTGGAGGTGCTAAATCTGGAATAAATTTTGACCCAAAAGATCCTAGAAAAAAAGGGGTTTTAGAACGTTGGTACAAAGCAGTATCGCCTTTACTTAAAAGTTACTATGGAACGGGAGGGGATTTGAATGTTGACGAAATACACGAAGTAATACCCATAACAGAAGAAAGTGGTGTCTGGCATCCTCAAGAAGGTGTTTTTGAAGGTCATTTCAAACCGACAATTGCTGATAAAATTAACCGTATTGGTCAATTAAGACATGGTGTTATTAAGGTAATTGAAAACCCTCAGTATTCGCCAAGTGTTGCTAGAAAGTACACCGTTGCAGATATGATTACTGGTTTTGGAGTTGCAGAAGCGGCAAAACATTTTTATGACGTTCAAGGCGATTCTATAATAGGTAAACGAGCAATAGTACAAGGTTTTGGAAACGTTGGCGCAGCTGCCGCCTTTTATTTGTCCCAAATGGGAGCAAAAGTTGTTGGGATTATTGATATTGTTGGGGGTTTAATAAAAGAGGAAGGATTTTCTTTTGAAGAAATCACAGAGCTTTACTTAGCTAAATCTGGAAATACTTTAGTGAGTGATCATCTCATTCCGTTTTCAGAAATGAATAAAAAAATATGGTCTCTTAAAACAGAAATTTTTGCGCCTTGTGCTGCATCTAGATTAATAACTCAAGACCAAATTGATCAAATGATAGGTACAGGTTTAGAAGTGATTTCTTGCGGTGCCAATGTGCCTTTTGCGGATAAGGAAATTTTCTTCGGAAGCATTATGGAGCACACAGATAATAAAGTTAGTTTGATTCCAGATTTTATTTCAAACTGCGGGATGGCTAGAGTTTTTGCTTATTTTATGGAGCGAAAAGTACAAATGACAGATGAAGCTATCTTTAGTGATACATCAGAAATAATTAGAAAAGCAATTCAAAGAGTTTACGATAAAAATCAAACAAAAACAGGCATAAGCGCAACTGCTTTTGAAATAGCATTAACACAACTAATATAACCTACCCCTATGGAAGCCATAATTATAATTGTATTTGTTTTAGGCTATTTAGCCATCACTGTTGAACACAGTATAAAAATTGATAAATTAATTCCAGCTTTAGTCATGATGGCCATAAGTTGGGCATTAATTTCTTTAGGCATCGATTCTTTCCCTCAATGGTTTGATTCAGCTAATCATGGACTTGTTGAGGGATTTATAGACTTAGGGCATGAAGATAAAATGCACTGGATGGAAGAAACATTACTTCACCATTTAGGAAAAACTGCAGAGATTTTAGTTTTTCTTTTAGGTGCAATGACTATTGTTGAAATCATTGATTACTTTGATGGATTTGCAACAATTAAAGGTTTTATTAAAACAAAAAGTAAAAAGAAAATTCTTTGGATTTTTGGATTTTTAGCGTTTTTCCTGTCTGCTATTATTGATAATTTAACTGCTACGATTGTATTAATTTCTATTTTGCAAAAAATAATTTCGGATAGAAATGTTCGTATTTGGTATGCAGGTTTAATAATTATCGCAGCAAATGCAGGTGGTGCTTGGTCACCAATTGGAGATGTAACTACAACTATGTTGTGGATTGGTAAAAAAGTCACTACAGGTCATTTATTTGTTTATCTGTTTTTACCTTCACTAGTATGTATGCTAGTGCCCTTTTTAGTAGCTTCTTTTATGAAGCCTTTCCAAGGAAACTTAGATCAAAAAACTGAAGACTCAGATAAGCCTAAAAGTAAATTTAGTTCTACAATGTTGTATCTCGGGTTAGGTGGTATTGTTTCCGTCCCAATTTTCAAAACGGTCACTCATTTGCCTCCTTATGTTGGTATGATGTTGGCTTTAGGTGTGGTCGCAATTTTTGCTGAAATTTATAGTAATTCAAAGTTTAGTCTTTCAAGTCATGATTCTGAAGAACATGAAGCGAATGCGCATCATAGTCCTGTGCATCATTCATTGTCAAAAATCGAATTACCAAGTATTTTGTTTTTCCTCGGAATATTAATGGCAGTTGCTGCCTTAGAGTCTTTAGGTATTTTATTCAATTTTGCAGGGACGCTGCAGGATACTATACCATTGTTAGGAACAGAAATGGCAGCACAACATTCTGGTGAAGTTATTGTTTCAGATTTAGTCGTTATTCTTCTTGGTGTTGGCTCTGCTGTAATTGATAACGTACCACTAGTAGCAGCAAGTTTAGGAATGTTTTCTCAAAAAATTGACCATGAGCTGTGGCACTTTATAGCCTATTCTGCAGGAACAGGAGGATCTATGTTAATTATAGGTTCTGCAGCAGGTGTTGTAGCTATGGGAATGGAAAAAATTGATTTTTTCTGGTATCTCAAAAAAATCTCTTGGTTAGCCCTAATTGGTTTCTTAGCTGGAGCGGTTGTCTTTATGTTTACTAGAACAATTTTTTAATTATATACTTTCATTAGAAAAGGATCGTTATTACAATAGTTAAAACCAATTTTTAATTTTTTTAATATGATATTACAAAGTAATATTCAAGATGGAGCAGACATCTTAACAGATGGAGAACCTGTAGAAAAAACATTATCTATTATAGAATTAATTAGTAGTGGTGGGTTTGCAGGTCAAGTAATCATTGCGATTCTATTTGTAATGCTCATATTTGCAATCTATATTTATTTTGAACGGTTGTTCGCTATAAAAGCTGCCTCACAAATCGATTCTAACTTTATGAATCAAATTAAAGACCATGTGAGTAATGGTAAAATTGATGCTGCACAAATGTTATGTGCACAAGTGAACTCTCCAGTATCAAGACTCATCAATAAAGGTATAACACGTATTGGAAAACCTCTAGAAGATATTAATACCGCTATTGAAAATGCAGGTCGATTAGAAATATACGGATTAGAAAAAAACGTTAGTATTCTAGCTACTATTTCTGGTGTAGCTCCAATGATCGGTTTTCTTGGAACTGTAGTGGGTATGATTTTAGCCATTTTTGAACTTGCAAACGCAGGAGGAACGATACAGATGGATGTTCTTGCTAGTGGTTTGTATACAGCTATGACCACAACGGTTGCAGGTCTTATTGTAGGTATTGTTGCGTATATGGCGTATAACCATTTAGTCGTAAAGACAGATAAAGTTGTATATCAAATGGAAGCGAATTCTTTAGAATTTTTGGATCACTTAAACGAACCTATTTAATGAATTTAAGAGGGAGAAATAAAGTAACACCTGAGTTCAATATGTCGTCAATGACAGATATTGTATTTCTGTTATTGATCTTTTTTATGATTGCATCCACCTTGGTAACCACTAGTGCTATCGATATTTTATTACCAACAGCGAGTGGGAAAACTGAAAATAAAAAATCAGTTGCAGTAAGTATTAAGAAAGATTTGACCTTTTATATTGATCAAAAACGTGTAGGAGAAAGTGTTTTGGAAAGTGAATTGATTTCCTTATTATCAACAAAAGATCAACCAACCATTGTTTTACGTGCAGAAAAATCTGTTGCTGTAGAGCATGTTGTAAAGGTTATGGATATTGCAAATAGAAATAAGTTTAAAGTTATTTTAGCTGTAAAACCAAGTAATTAGATTTTATTTTTTTCTTCGGAATGAATCTTGCGTACACTATATAAGCAACACATCAAACAATACAGATGAAGTATTTAGAAACCAAACACGAACAAAATTCAGCAAAGATTACTGCACTAATTGCAGTCATTCTTGTATTGTTGTTATTCGTGATGGGTACTAATTATATGGACCCTCCAGAAGAGTATGGTGTCGCTATTAACTTTGGAAATTCGGAAGTGGGTTCAGGTAAGGTTCAACCCACTGAGCCTATAAAATCTAGAGTTAATGAAGCCATCGTTAAGGAAGAGAAACAGGCTGAGAAAGTTCAAGAGGTAGAAACACCGGCAGAAGCTAGTAGTAACGCAGAAGATGTTATGACTGCAGAATCTGCAGAAGTTATTGCAATTAAAAAAGCAAAGGAAGCTAAAGCTAAAGCAGATGCCAAGGCAAAAGCAGATGCTGAGCGTAAAGAAAAATTACGACAAGAAGCCGAAGCTAAAAAAGCTGAAGAAGAACAGGATAAGAAGGATAAACTGGACGCGCTCATTGGAGGTGTCAAAAATTCTGATGGTCCAACTAGTGATGGCGAAGGACCCGGAGATGGATCGGGCGATAAAGGTGATTTGGATGGAAGTCCTTATGCACCATATAACGGAACTCCAGGATCTGGAAATGGAGGTGTTGGATATGGTTTGAACGGACGAGGGAAGCCTTCTTTTAAATTATTTGAAGGATGTGAGAATGAGTATGGTAAAATCATGGTTGATATTGTTGTCAATCGAAGTGGTGAAGTAATAGAGGCTACACCGGGAGTGAGAGGCAGTAATAATGCAACATCTTGTTTAAAATCGCAAGCCAGAAAAATAGCATTGTCATATAAATGGCCTGCGAATTCAAAAGCACCTGCTAGACAGTTTGGCAAAGTAATCGTGAACTTTTCTTCCACAAATTAAAATGAATTACCAAGACACAGTAGATTGGATGTTTAGGCAATTGCCTATGTATCAAAATCAAGGTAAAACTGCCTTTAAAAAGGACTTGTCAAATACCATTCTTTTAGCAAATCACTTAAAAAACCCAGAAGATAAATTTAAAAGTATTCATGTTGCTGGAACCAATGGTAAAGGCTCTACAAGTCATATGATTGCTTCAGTACTTCAGGAAGCTGGTTATAAAGTTGGATTGTATACCTCTCCGCACCTAAAGGATTTCAGAGAACGTATTAAGATCAATGGAGAAGAGGTTAGTGAGGAATTTATAATTGATTTTGTAAAATGTAATAGAACTTTTTTTGAACAACATCAATTGTCTTTTTTTGAGATGACCGTTGGGATGGCTTTTGATTATTTTGCAAAACAACAAGTTGACCTTGCGGTAATTGAAGTTGGTCTAGGTGGTCGATTGGATTCTACAAATATCATTACTCCAGAAGTTTCCGTAATTACTAATATAGGTTTTGATCATACTCAGTTTTTAGGAACAACATATGAAGCTATTGCAAAAGAGAAATCAGGAATTATTAAAAACAATATTCCAGTTGTAATTGGTGAAACTCAAAAAGAAACAAAAGCCATTTTTAAATCAATTGCAAAAACGAATGAAGCAACTATTTATTTTGCTGATGAAATTCATTCTAATTACAAAAGTGATTTAAAAGGAAGCTATCAAAAGCATAATATTAAAACAGCAGCACTTGCTTTACATCTGCTTAATGAGGCTAGTTTTAATATTTCGGAAGAACATATAATAAGTGGATTGCAAAACGTCGTCAATAATACAGGCTTAAAAGGACGTTGGCAAGAATTACAGTTAGCGCCTAAAGTCATCTGTGATACTGCACATAACAAAGAAGGTTTGACATATATTGTAAAACAACTTGCGCAAGAAAACTATAAAAATCTTCACATTGTTTTTGGTGTAGTCAATGATAAAGACCTTGATTCTATTTTACCCTTGCTACCGAAGGGCGCCATCTATTATTTTTGTAAACCAAATGTGCCAAGAGGTTTAGATACTGAAATTTTAAAACTCAAATTCATCTCAAATGGATTTAAAGGTCAGGCTTATCAGTCTGTCACTAGCGCATTAAATCACGCTAAAAAGTGCGCTGACTCTGAAGATTTGATATACGTAGGTGGAAGTACTTTTGTAGTCGCAGAAGTCGTATAAAAAACGAAATATTTGTATCTTTATTCTTCAATATATAAGGTATTAGAATGACAGAGATTATCAATCAAATAGTAGCATTAGATTCAAAATTAAAGAAAGAGAATAATGATATTGGTAATCGATATTTAGATCGTATTTATCACGAATTTGAAGCTCTAGGGTTTCAAATCGTGATTCCTTTAGGTCAAATCTATCGTAATGAAATGACAGATGTTGAAGCTAATGTCATTGGGAATTTGAGCAGAACATCTAAAATTACTAAAGTACTAAAGCCTGTCATTTACCAAATTGAAAATAACGAAACGAAACTCCTTCAAAAAGGAATTGTAGTTGTAGAATAGCCTCGAATGAAAACTATAAACTTTGCCATAGATTTAGGGACCACTAATAGTCTTATTGCTAAATATGACGACGGAACTATTAAAATATATAATAATCCGTTAGGTTTAAAACAAACCTTGCCATCTTGTATCGCTTTTCGCGGAAACAGAACAGTTATAGGAGACAAAGCATTAGACTATCTAGAAAAAGATGCCGAAAACATATGCATGCTCTTTAAGCGTAAAATGGGAACACAAGACACTTATTTTATCCCATCTATTGATAAAGAAATGTCACCAATAGACTTGTCATCTTTGATTTTAAAAGAACTAAAAAACTTTGTCAATGATGAAGAAGTATTAGATTCTGTCGTGATTACTATTCCTGCTTCGTTTGATACAATCCAATCTAATGCCACTAAAAAAGCAGGTTATTTGGCAGGATTTAAAGAGGTTGTTTTATTGCAAGAGCCTATTGCTGCTTGTTTGGCATTTGCCAATACCTCTAATATTGAAGTCACAGATAAACAAAACTGGATCGTTTATGATTTTGGAGGTGGAACTTTCGATGTCGCTTTAGTAGAAGTCAATGATCGAGAGTTAAAGGTAAAAGATAATCAAGGTGATAATTATTTAGGAGGTGCAGATTTTGATAACCTTATTGTTGAATATTTAATTGTTCCCGTTATAGAAGAGAAGCTATCACTCACAAATCTTTGGAGAGATCTTAAATCTAAGACCAGTAATTTTAAAGGGCTATATTTTGAATTACTTAAAATTTCCGAAGAAGCTAAAAAAGAACTCTCACATTATGAGGAGACCGAAATTGAAATAGATATCGATATTAATGGTGATAATTTCTACGAACAATTTGTAATAAAAAGAGAACAGTTTGAAGATTTAATCGCTTCTAGAGTAGAACAGACTATAACATTTATTCAAGACGTTATTAAAAACAATCAGTTACTTAATTCACAAATTGATCGTGTAATTTTGATTGGAGGTACAACGTATGTTCCAATGATTAAAAGACGAATTACTGAAGCTATTGGAGTAGAAGTGAATTCTAGTATTGATCCTACGTCTGCAGTTGTTCATGGTGCAGCTTATTTTGCAGGTTCAAAACCAGCAACAGTAATTGAAGATACCGAAACAAAAGAAAAAAACACGAGTGGCGAAACTATAAATTTTAAGTTGTTTTACGAACAAAACACTAGAGATTTAGAAGAATTAATTACGTGTAAAGTTAATACTGGTGATGCAAAAAGTTATCGAATAATGAGAAAAGACGGTGGTTATGATTCTGGAGTAAAAACTCTAGAGGATGACACGTTTTCTGAGTTTGTACCCCTATTGGAAGGTCGATTAAACCCCTTTAAAATTCAGTTGTTAAACGCTGCTTTAGATGTATTGAAAGTTATTGATTCTGTAGCCATAAATCAAGGAAGTTATAATGTGCAAGGGCAACCACTGCCTAATGATATTTGTATGGAGGTTGATGATTTGGATGCCTCTGCAACTCGATTAGATCTGGTATTTGCAAAGGGTAGTATTTTACCGTTAAAGAAAAAGATATATAAAACAGCATCTAAAACGATACTAAGACAATCTAATTCAAATTTAATTATCAATATCATTGAAGGGAAATCTAGGGGGTTGCCAAGTTCTGGATTGAGTATTGGTTATATTGAAATCTTCGGAAATGATCTTGATGAGGACCTTATAAAAGGCACAGATATTGAGATCGAAATAGAAGTGACTGAGTCTCGTGATCTGAAAATTAATGTGTTTTTACAATCTTGTGATCAAGAATTTAAAAATGTCTTTAGTGAGTCTGAAAGAGCTATAAGTCTCAATAAAATTAACATGGAGATTAATACGGTTCTTGGGGATGTTGAGGAGTTGATTAAGACCAATAACTCTGAAGAAAACTTTGAATACTCTCAACAGTTAGAGACTATAAGAGTTGGTTTGATTGAAACTCAAATTTCGGCATCGCTTATAAATGATGATGATGTGTCTGACGCAAAATTTCAGTTAGATGATAGAAAACGTAAACTCATTCAAAATTTTGATGATTTAACTCGAAATAAATTAATTGCTCAAGAAATTGAGGAGTATAATGAGGCTAAATTAAATCTAGAATATCATTTAAATAAAGAAGAAAATGAGCGCTATCAAGATAAATATGCGCGAATCATTAAAAATGAACGCGAGGTCATCAATTCTGGTAATAAGTATTTAATTCGGGCAAAAATTAAAGAGCTTGATGAGTTATATGATG
The DNA here is from genome assembly GCA_034111845.1 of Psychroserpens sp. Lineage (GTDB taxonomy): Bacteria > Bacteroidota > Bacteroidia > Flavobacteriales > Flavobacteriaceae > Psychroserpens. The sequence continues at coordinate 13,823 of JAWUWM010000021.1, forward strand.
CTGTAATTCAGTCTAGTGATGAAAATTTTATCACATATTTTTTAAATTTGAAGTTCGTTTCAGAGTTCTCTAACCAGCGTAAAGCAGATAAATTAATAAAGCAAGGCGATGAATCGCTAGATAAAAAAGATTATAAATCCTTGAGACATATCGTATATGGTTTGTCAGCTTTATTACCAGATTATGAGAAGGAAAAGCAAAAGAAGTTTAAAGACGATAGCAGAACCGGTTTAGGTTAATTTCTATACTTTTTGTTATACCAATCAGTATAAATTTTGTCAATACTCAATTGCTGAAGTTTGACTTTGTTTGTTTTTATCGTTTCTCCTCTTAGAGTATCTCTCAATATTTTATTAGAAGAGCTACTTTTTACAACTGATATAATATCTTCGAACGGATATATGGAGATTTCTTTCTTTACTGACGTATCATAATCTGTGATTTTATACAAATTAGATAGATCAGTGTTCTTTTTAAAATGTGAAAAGCGGGTAGAAGCAAAGTCGGTTCCCGTATAAAAAAGTAAAGAATCATTTTGATTGGCTTCAATAGAAATATGTTCACCTTTTGGTATGTAAATCGATTGGTCAATTCCAGGAGTTAACCTAAATACGATGAGATCTTTTTTACTTTTATTATTTATGGTGAGAAACGTATTATCTTCATAGTCTGGTGTATGAGGTAATTTATTAAACGTCTTTTCATACGGATTTGAAAATGGGTTTATTAGTGTTCCTAGAATTTCATCGTTAGTTTTTCGTTCTACTTTACGTTTTAAAGTATAGATGAATTTGGTATGGTCAGTAAGTTTGTATTTGTATGAAGATGCTTCAATGACAGTTTCTTCTACTTCAAATTCACCATCTTTATTTTCTAATCCACCAATACTATCAAGCATTTTTTGAAAAACATCGCTATTTCTAGTACTGAATTCTCCAGGTCTTATATAATCATAGTCACTGCTATTATTAGAACTTTTTCCAACCCAAAAGATGATTCTTACCACAATCATAATAATTACGAAAATGCTCCAGCCACCAAAGCCAGAAGCTGTTTTTTTACTAGATCTAGAAGCATAGGAGTATTGTTTTGCTATATCGGCATTAGATACTAATGTTTCTTTTAAAAATACATTAGACGTGTCTAAAATTGAAAAGGCCACCATCGCTTTGGCTGCAAATCTAAATTCTTGATCGTTGGTGTTCCTGCGGTTTGAATTATAGATATCAATGACTTCAGAGTTGAGTTCTTGCATATCCTCATTAAAACAATCAGGATATTCATTTAGACAATTTATAAATACTTTGCTGGTAATAAACCCAATCGGAAGCTCCTTGTCTTTTAAACGACCCTCTCTTAAGTAAACAGCAGCGTAATTTAGGCGTGATTTAAAAAAGTTGATGATGAGTTGATTGTTTTCTTCGGAAAAGAGATAATTGTGAGTTAATACCTTCAGTAATAAAACATATTTACCCTTACTTAAAGTATCAGATAAAAATACTTTCAAATTCTCTTTTAAAAATGGTGAAATAAAATACTGAAAGTCTTCACTGTTTTTTATTTGTAAATCATCAATAGCGACTTCGCTTTGTTTGATATTTTGATGATTTCCCGAAATTAATTGTTTCAGCCAGTTATGTCGTTCTATGAAAATATGATGTTCACGCACATTTTCATCTTTAAGCTTATCGATAAGAATAGAAATATCTCCTAGGTTATTAGCATCACCTAACATCGCTTTAGCTTTAAGTTGTTTTTGGAGCTTTATTATACCGTTGGCATCAATCTGAGATAACTCATTGATGTCTAATCCTAATTGATCGATAAAAGAGATGTATTTCAAAGTAAATTCTTATTAGATATAAAAATATTAAAATAAGTTTGAACACAACGAATAACTCTTTTTTTTCGGTAAACGACGCGGATTAAAATTATTTTTATTTTTTTTGAAAAAAGCTTTTGGTAATTCAAAATCTAGACTATATTTGCAGTCCGATAATTAGGGCAATTAGCTCAGTTGGTTCAGAGCACCTCGTTTACACCGAGGGGGTCGGGGGTTCGAATCCCTCATTGCCCACATTAATTTCAATTCCGATTTGTGAAAACAAATCGGAATTTTTGTTTTAAAAAAGAACTAAACGGAAGGTTTGAAGTTCTTTTTTTAAAACAAAAATCACAAGATATGAGACAGCATATTAGAATTGTATTTGCAGGAGTGGTTTCAATCGGGGATATTTAATCCTTTTAGTTGTTTAAGGTTTAGGGTATTGGATGTATTGATTTTAACTAGTAATCTGAAATTCCATAAAATTATTAAATCTTAAATTGCTTTTGAAACTAATATTAAAATTAGGCAACGATATCAATTAATTATAATCGTGGTATTTATATCATTTAATGATGTTTAGTCTCTTCAAATATTTTAAATAAGCTAAATTTTTAATAAAGAAAATCGATTATGTGAAAATGTAAGAAAGAAATCTTATTTTTGAATATTATAATGGGTCATTAACTCAGTTGGTTCAGAGTGTCACGTCGACAACGTGGAAGTCACTGGTTCGAATCCAGTATGACCCACATCAAATAGAATCCTGATTTACCAACCGGTAAATCAGGATTCTATTTGCAGTAGCGGATCAATTCTGGATCATCGCAGATAATCTATTTAATTCTTGAGTTGTAAACTCAAACGAATTCAGAAAAGTAAAAATCCTATATGAGCGCTAGCGCATTAGGATTCTATTTGCTGCAGTTGTTCTGTTCTAAATTTATATAGTTAATTCACAACATGATTATATCAAATCTAAAACGCGCTCTAAAGCCATGCCTCGAGATCCCTTTATCAAGAATGATTGATGATTAAAATTATAACTAACGAAGGAGTCTTTGAAGTCATCGTACGTTTTAAAATAGGAACTGTCTTCGTTTTTAGATGTTATATCATAAAAATTCTCACCAACAAAAATTACGTGTTGTAAATTTAGATTGTTCGCGTAATCTGAAATATGTTGATGTTCAGTTTGAGCTGTTTCTCCTAACTCAAACATATCGCCTAGAATAGCCACTTTATTAAGGTCGTGCAGTTGTTTAAAATTAGAAAGCGCTGCTATCATACTCGATGGATTTGCATTGTATGCATCTAGAATAATTTTATGACCTTTTTGATTTATAATTTGTGATCGGTTATTATTTGGAGTATAATTTTCTAGTGCTTTGATAATAGCATTGGTTGATACCTTAAAGTGTTCTCCAAGAGCTATAGCAGTAGATACATTGTTATAATTATAGGATCCAGTAAGGTTTGTCTTGATGACTTGATCATTATAGTTAATAGCTATGAATGGTTGATGATCTAATAATGCTGTCTTCGAGCCAAATATTTTAACCTGATTATATTCGCCTACTTGTTTTAACTGCAACGCATCATTTTGATTGATAAAAATTGTTTTTTTTCTAGATTTTAAATGTTCATAGAGTTCAGATTTACCTTTAATTACACCCTCAAAGCCTCCAAAACCTTCAAGATGTGCTTTTCCAAAGTTTGTTATTAATCCAAAATCAGGTAATGCAATAGTGCTTAAAAACTCAATTTCTTGCTTGTGGTTAGCACCCATTTCTACAATACCAATTTCAGTGGTATCGTCCATATCCAATAAGGTCAAAGGGACGCCAAGATGGTTATTTAAATTTCCTTTGGTAGCTATTGTTTTATAGGTTGAAGAAAGTACTGCGTTTATAAGTTCTTTCGTCGTGGTTTTACCATTACTTCCAGTAAGAGAGATTATGGGGATGTTTAGATATTTCCGATGAAATGAAGCTAATTGTTGTAATGCTATGAGTACATCATCAACAATAATATATTGATCGTTGATTTTGTATTTGGGGTCGTCTATTATAACAAATAACGCCCCTTGTTTTATAGCATCTTTAGCAAATTTATTACCGTTAAAATTTCCGCCTTTGAGCGCAAAGAACATACAGTTTTTGTTGATATTCCTAGTGTCTGTACAAACAGATTCACATTTTAGATAATACGTATGTAGTGTGTCTATTGTCATAGAATAAATGTAACAAAAAAGTCCTAATCGTAATGATTAGGACTTTAAATGTTGTTTTTTTAAACTAGTTTCTTTTCTTCATCCCTTGCGATTTCGAACCTACTCTAGACATTGCGCACCTAAATCCAATATAGTCTGTCGCCATATCTTGTGGAAAATATCTACGTTGTGCTGGGTCAAGCCAGTATGCTCTATCTCTCCAAGATCCACCTTTATAAACTCTAACTTCATCGTTTATTAAAGATGTTCTTTGATTAGAAGTATCATATTCTTTAATCATGTTTCCTAAAGAATCTCTTTCTATGTTATGTGTTGGAGAATTGTACATCTTACTTGTGTTGCTCTTAGACTCGTCAGCATCTTCGTCAAAGCTCTCAGCGTATAGACGAGAAGATCTTGTGTCTCCATCTCTAAAGTTTCTGTTATCACTTTTGTCAAAATTTGTTCTTAGGTAAGTCTCATTCTCATCTACACCAACTTGTAATATTTCACCTGGTAAGTTTCTAGCTACAATCCTACCATTACTCAGTGTATCATACACTATTTCATCTGGAGTGATAATTTTTACAGTACCATCTTCATTGATTGCATTTTTGTAGTACACATTACCTCTAACGTAATTGAAATCGTTAAATTCATCATCTACTATTGGTCGGTAAACATCGTATACCCATTCGGCTACATTACCAGCCATATCATAAATACCATAACTGTTCGCTTCGTAAGACATGACTTGAGCTGTAATATCTGCGCCATCATCAGACCATCCAGCGATACCGCCATAATCTCCTTTACCTTGTTTAAAGTTGGCTAATTGATCACCTTTAGTTTTACGTTTTCCAGATCTCGTATATTGTCCATCCCAAGGGTATTTTTTACGACCTCTGTATACGTTAAAGCTTCTTAGTTCACTCATACCTAATGCTGCGTATTCCCATTCAGCTTCAGTTGGTAATCTGTAATCTGGTGATATTAAACCAGATTCTCTACGTGCATATTTGTTAATTGTATCACCAGATGCAGAGGTTTGTACTCTACGTCTTGATCTTTCTGGGTTAATAATAGAATCATTACCGCCATAAGTTTGAGAAGGAGCGTTGATATAGGTATCAACATTAAAATTACTTTCGGCAGATGACGCTAATTGAGAATCTCTCTCTAAATAACCTGCCTCTTGTAATTTCATTTCGGCAACTCTATCTGTTCTCCAACTTGCAAATTCAATAGCTTGAATCCAGCTTACACCTACAACAGGATATTCACCATACCCAGGATGACGTAGATAATTTTCAGTCATCATTTCGGCATAACCTAAACGGTTTCTCCATACTAATGTATCAGGAAGGGCTCCTTGATATATTAATCTAAAGTTTTCTTCTTCTGGCGGGTAAGTTCGTTTAATCCAATCTAAGTATTCCGTATACATTATATTAGTAACTTCACTCTCATCCATATAAAAGGACTGGATGTGCTGTTGGTTTGGAGAGTTATTCCAATCGTGCATTACATCATCCTGTACTTTACCCATGGTAAATGTACCTCCTTCAATAAAGACTAATCCTGGAGCAGTTTCCTGTTCTTGGAATTTGTCATTATACTGGAAACCACCGTTTTTATCGTTGATTTGCCAACCTGTAGCTCTCGACGTGTTGTTTGAAGAGTTTCTACTACAGCTAACAATTGTTAAAGAGACTACTAGGGCTAATAATATCCTTAGGTTTAAGACGTTTTTCATATCTATACTTTTAAGTAAGCTAATTTAATTTTAGAGACGCAATATAGTAATTAAAGGTAAACTTACAACACTTTTTACTAAAATGATGCAAAAAAAACTGCATTTCATCCCTTTTTTCATACACAACAACGGACTTTTAGTCAGTTCATCGGTGTATTTTGTCTTTAATAACGAACGATTAAATTAATTATTGTTGTAATTTTGAATAAAAAAATTGGACTAAATAATATCACCACCTTAAAGACGTTATTTAACTATGAAAAAACACTTACTAATAATAACTTTATTAATTTCCTTATGTGCTCAAGCGCAACAAAAACAATTTAATATTAATTGGGAGGCTACTACAGTTTTAGAAACTTCCATTTCTAAAATTGAAATTCCTGCGTTTGACAAGCAGCACTTTGCGTTTACTTATGAAAAGGGAATTACTTTTTTTTCTCAATGGGCAGAGTCAGGTTATATAGATGAGAGCTCTATTGAGTTGAGTCAAGTATCTTACGCAACAATTAGTGTTTCAGAATTAAAGGGTTTACCGCTATCTACAATACCAAGCGAGGCTAAGGTGACATTAAAAAATGCTATAGATAGAGATAATATTTCAGCATACTTAGAACTATCTCCTATAATTAACGATAGAGGTGTTTATAAAAAAATCACATCATTTAAAGTAGATTATCAATACCGAGGTGCTTTAAATAGGTCGAGTTTAGATATCCAGGAGATTGAAAATTCTGTTTTAAGTTCTGGTCGGTGGCATAGATTCTATGTTCAAGAATCGGGAGTTTATAGATTGAGTAAGAGTTTTTTGAACGCAATGGGTGTAAACATTAATGTAGACCCAAGAACAATCAAACTTTATGGTAATGGAGGTAATATGCTTCCCTTATCAAATAGTGAGCCGGCTCCAATTGATTTACAAGAAAATGCAATTCAGTTTATTGGAGAGGGCGATGGCGTGTTTAATGACAATGATTATATTTTGTTTTATGCTGAAGGTGTTGACCAGTATAACGAAGAAAGTGACACAAATATAAATCTGTATGCAGATAAGGCGTACTATTATATTAGTACTCAAGGTACCTTCGGAAAACGTATAACTCCAATAAATCAACCAGAGGAACAGGCATCGTTAGAAATTACAACATTTCAAGATTACCAATTTCATGAAGTTGATGAAAATAATTTAGGTAAAATCGGAAGGCGATGGTTTGGGGAGCGCTTTGATGTAGAGAATGAAAAAGATTTTAATTTTAGTTTTCCAAATGTCGTGACAACAATACCCGCTACTGTAAAAGTATTAGGTGGTGCTGTTAGTGAAGTAAGTTCAAGCAGCATGCAAGTTGTGGTAAATGGAACGTTAGAGGGGGCTTTTAACTTTAATATTTTGCCAAATGCAATTCTGGGCAGCGCAGGTGCTTTTGGTGAAGATGTTCTGTTGTCTTCATCTGATGTTATTGTTAAAGTCATTTATGATAATAACGGAAATCCATCTAATCAAGGCTATTTAGATTATATTTCTATTGAAGCAACTCGTGAGTTGATTTTTGATGGGACTCAATTTGTTTTCAAAAATGATGATGTTACCCTTAGTCCAGGTGTTGTTCAGTATACCTTGGGTAATGCAACTAATGTTGAGGCTATTTGGGATATCACCGATAAGTATAATGTGAAATCAGTATCAAACGGTGAACAGAACGCCAATTTAGTTTTTAAAGATATTGCTGGTTCAGCAAAAATATATACAACAGTAACTAATGTTGATTACTTTGAACCTTCACGCGACGCCAACTCAAGTGTCGTTAACCAAAATATCAAAGGAACCGTTTTTTTAAACGCTCAAGGAGAATTTCAAGATGTAGATTATATAATTATTGCAAATAATGGTTATGTATCTCAAGCCGAAAGATTAGCTCAAATTAATAGGGACCAATACAATATAAATGTCAAGGTTTTGACACTTAATGAAATATATCAAGAGTTTGGTTCTGGTAAGCAAGATGTCGCAGCGATTAGAAATCTGATTCAGTATGTGTATCAAAATGCAAGTGAGCCCAGCGAACGTTTAAAATATTTGTGCTTGTTTGGAGATGCTTCTTATGACTACAAAAATAGAATTTCAAATAATACCAACATTGTACCAACGTGGAACTCTACTGAAAGCTTTAGTTTGGTATCCTCATTTATTTCTGATGATTTCTACGGAATGATGGATCTCAATGAGGGAGAAATGGAAGAAGAAGAGCGCTTAGATATCGCTGTTGGACGAATATTAGCAGACACGCCTCAACGCGCTAGAGAACTCGTAGATAAGATTGAGCAATATTATGGAGAAGAAGCCTTTGGGAGCTGGAGAAATAATATTGTTATGATTTCTGATGATATAGATGCAGGTGAGCCTTGGGAAATAATATTGGCAACAACTACTGATGAAATTGCAAATGAAACAACGTCGGAAAAACCTTTTCTGAATGTTACCAAAATTCATATTGATTCTTATCAACAGCAGTCAACATCAAGTGGTCAGAGATATCCATCGGTAAATGAAGCGGTTAATAATGCTATAGAAGTTGGCGCATTGGTTGTAAATTATTTTGGTCATGGAGGGGAAGATGGTTTAGCACGCGAACGTATTTTTACAAAAGTAGATGCCCAAGAAGTACGGAATTTATGTAAGTTCAATCTATTTGTGACGGTAACTTGTGAGTTTACCAAATTTGATAACCCACAACGACAAACAGCTGGAGAATTTACATATTGGAATAAAGAAGGAGGTGCAATAGGATTAATTACAACGACACGACAAATATTTGTAACGGTGGGTGTAACAGTAAATAGAGAGTTAGATTCCTATTTGTTTAATTTTGGATCTAATGATAATCCAAGTATGGCAGAAGCCTTAAGATTGACTAAAAATGATCCATCTGTTGTTGGTATATCTCAAAAATCACTTATATTTTTTATAGGCGACCCCGCAATGAAACTAGCAATTCCTAAGCCAGAAATTCGTTTAACAGCTATAAATGACATTCCTTTAGCAGAGCAGACAGAACCTTTAAAGGCATTAGATCGCATAAAGATGTCTGGTGAAGTCTATGATACATCAGGTAATTTTTTATCCAATTATAATGGGATTGTTACCGCGACAGTTCTCGATAAAGAAATTGATAGACAAACCTTAGGTAATGATGGTACTTCTGATAATAGTGGAAACTTATTATTGTTAGATTTTAAGACTTTAGGCGAAACCATATTTAAAGGTCAAGCCACAGTTGTTAATGGTAAATTTGATTTTGAGTTTGTAGTACCAAGAGATATTGGCATACCTGTAGGTCAAGGTAAAGTTGGTTTTTATTCAAAACAAGATAATATTTTAGATGATAAATCTGGCTATAGTTTTGATATCCAAGTTGGAGGGATTAATGAAAATGCAGAAGAAGATAATATCGGTCCAGTTATAAATTTATTTATGAATGACGAAAATTTTGTGTCTGGCGGTATCACTAATGAACAACCAGCACTTATTGCTAGACTTCAAGACAGTAATGGTATAAATACTGCAAGTGGAATTGGACACGATATTACAGCGATTTTAGATGGTGATGAAACCAACCCGTTTACTTTAAATGATTATTATCAAGCTAATGTAGATGATTTTCAAAATGGTAGGCTAAGTTATCCGTTTAGAGATTTAGAACCTGGTATTCATACATTAACAGTAAAGGCTTGGGATGTTTATAACAACTCATCAACGAGTCAAATAGAATTCAATGTAAGAGATAAGGATGAGGAATTAGTGATTACTAATGTACTAAACTACCCTAATCCTTTCATAGATTATACAGAATTTTGGTTCAATCACAATAGTTCAGATGTTTTAGACGTTTCAGTACAAATCTTCACTGTGTCAGGAAAATTAGTACGTACCTTAAATGGTCAAACATCTGGAGGAGGTAAGGTGACTAGCTCACTTTCAAAAGATATTATTTGGGATGGAAGAGATGATTTTGGAGATAAAATCGGAAAAGGAGTTTACGTTTACAAACTAAAAGTGAGATCTGAACGTTTAAATAAACAAGTTGAAAAAATTGAAAAACTTGTCATACTCTAATAATAAATTATATTTGCTAACCTAATGATAAGTAGCAATAGCTTAATAAGAACATGAATTTAAATATGAAAAAGTACATCTTAGCATTTCTTACCCTTGTGATATGTAATATATCAAACGCTCAAGAAGGAGAAATAATAACATTTCCAAATCAATCTACAGTAATTACAACAGGTGTTCCATTTATGCTTATTGCGCCAGACGCAAGGTCAGCTGCCATGGGAGATATGGGTGTAGCAACCTCTGTAGACGCTTACGCACAACAATGGAATCCTGCAAAATACGCATTCTCTGAAGCAAAATCAGGAATTGCAGTAAGTTACACACCATACCTCAGTAAGCTGGTGAATGATATTTCTATTGCTTACCTTACTTATTTTAACAGGATTGATGATAGAAGTTCATTTGGGGTTAGTTTTAAGTACTTTGGTTTAGGAGAAATTGAAATTCGTCCAGATGAGTTTTCTGAACCATTAATTGAAAAGCCTAATGAATTTACAGTAGATGCATCGTACTCATTGCGTTTGGCCGATCAGTTTTCTATGGCTGTATCCTTACGATACTTGCGGTCAGATTTAAGAATTCAAGCAGTAGACGCTAACGCATCGGCAGCAGGGTCTTTTGGAGTTGATATTTCTGGTTTCTATCAAAGTGAAGAGGAAGCTTATGATAGTTTCAATGGTAGAACACGTTTTGGATTTGCAATCCAAAACTTAGGACCAAAAATTAAATATGATGATGGTGGTCGCGAAAACTTTTTACCTACAAACTTAAGATTAGGTGGTGGTTTTGATTTTATTTTCGATGACTATAATAAACTATCAGTTACAGCTGAGATCACAAAACTATTGGTGCCAACGCCTCCTTTATTTGGTTTCGAGGATACCAATGGGGATGGAGAGCAAACAATTGATGATGCAGCTACCGCAGATATTGATGAAGGTGAACCAACAATTATTACTGCAGGTCAATCTAATGATGTTGGTTTCTTATCAGGAGTGTTTCAGTCATTTGGAGATGCACCAGGTGGATTTAGTGAAGAGTTAAAGGAAATTACTTGGGCTTTAGGAGCCGAATATTTGTACCAAGACTCATTTGCTTTTAGAGCAGGTTATTTTCATGAAAGTGATGATAAGGGAGCTCGTCAGTTTTTTGCAATGGGAGCGGGTTTTAAATATACTACTATAAATATCGATATATCTTATCTGTTCTCGGCATCTAAGATTCAAAGTCCGTTAGAAAACACATTACGTTTTTCTCTAACATTTAATTTTGGAGATGGAGAGTATGATGAGTATTAGTAGATAACTAAAATGAGATTTATAAAAAAACTATTGCTCTTAAAGCAATAGTTTTTTTGTCTCATAGCAATTTATTTATAATTATATAAATACTTTTTTGATGAAAGACATAAAAATAGAATCAACACTTACAGTTTACGATGACTATAATGAGCTCCCTGCAGCCATTGCAGCACTGATGGATAAAGCATCAAAAGCAAGACTTAAAGCATATGCTCCCTATTCAAAATTCCTAGTAGGCGCAGCAATTCTATTAGATAATGGAGAAATAATTTGTGGAAACAATCAGGAAAATGCCTCTTATCCTTCTGGTTTGTGCGCAGAGCGCACAGCAATCTATTATGCAGGAGCAGAATATCCAGAGGCTAAAATTGTTACAATGGCATTGATAGCTGGTTCTCAAAGACATCCTACAGCATCTCCAATCCCGCCCTGTGGGGCATGCAGACAAGCAATTTCAGAATACGAAGTGAAACAGAATTCACCTATAGAAATCTATTTTATGGGAGAAACAGGAAAGATTGTAAAGTCATTTTCTTTAGCCAATTTATTGCCACTTGGATTTGATAGAAATTTTCTGTAAACCTGAGTTTGACCTAGTATTTGTCTCCAGTATGAACGAATTTTTATTCAATTTACAACGCTCCTTTTGAAGCATAAACGCGTTAATTTGAAAAATTATGATCAGAAACTGACCAGGGATGTTTCGTCAAATCCTTTAGAAACTAAGAAAAAGGGAATCTTCTCGTATGAAATCATAAAAATATCTGGATCTTAATTCTAATTTTTTTCTTCAAATGACACCTTCTTTTCGGGTTCTAGAAATTAAATCTTAGATCGAACTCAGGTTATAACGTTTTCGTAAAAAAAATTACGTTTTTCGGTTTTTTCATTACTAACTAAAGTGTTACTTTTGTTATTCGCTTGTTCCACTTTTAACTTGGGAGCTTATAGTGATATCTCAAGAGAATTTTTTTGAGTATTGTTTTGGACATAAATAATAAACTAAATGCAAAAAATCACATAAGAAGTTTACCTTAAATGGGATGAAGACATGTATTAATGGAGAAAGTTTGAAGATAACCTTGCTGCTGTATACATTCAACAAAAAGTACGAGGTTTTCTTCACTTATATAACGGTCAAGAAGCAGTATTAGCTGGCGCATTGCATGCGATGGATCTTACTAAAGATAAAATGATAACTGCGTATAGAAATCATGTACAACCAATTGGTATGGGAGTAGATCCTAAACGAGTCATGGCAGAGTTGTTTGGTAAAGCCACAGGTACTTCTCAAGGTTTAGGTGGATCTATGCATATCTTTTCTAAAGAACACCGTTTTTATGGTGGTCATGGTATCGTAGGGGGCCAAATCCCTTTAGGTGCTGGGATTGCATTTGGTGATAAATATCATGATGTAGATGCGGTAACTATATGCTGTTTTGGAGATGGAGCCGCACGTCAAGGATCATTACACGAAACTTTTAATATGGCAATGTTATGGAATTTGCCTGTAGTATTTGTTTGTGAAAACAATGGTTATGCTATGGGAACTTCAGTAGAGCGTACAGCAAATCATACAGATATTTGGAAACTAGGTTTAGGATATGAAATGCCTTGTGGACCAGTGGATGGTATGAATCCAATAAAAGTGGCTGAGGCTTTTGATGAAGCTATTACAAGAGCGCGATCAGGAGGAGGACCAACATTTTTAGAAGTTAAAACCTACCGTTACAGAGGTCACTCTATGAGTGATGCGCAACATTATAGAACAAAAGATGAGGTTGCAGAATATAAAAAGGTGGATCCAATCACTCAGGTTAAGGATATTATTTTAGAAAAGAAATATGCCACTGAAGATGAAATTAAGGCTATCGATAAACGTGTTAAGGAATTAGTTGCAGCGTGTGAGAAATTTGCAGAAGAATCTCCATATCCTGAAAAAAGTGTCATGTATGACGCCGTTTACGAACAAGAAGATTATCCATTTATAGACCACAAAATATAAGCTATGGCAGAAGTAATTAACATGCCTCGTTTGAGCGATACGATGGAAGAAGGAACGGTCGCTACTTGGTTAAAACAAGTAGGCGACAAAATTGAAGAAGGTGATATATTAGCAGAAATTGAAACCGATAAGGCAACAATGGAGTTTGAATCTTTTAATGAAGGTACGTTACTTCATATTGGTATTGGAGAAGGTGAAACCGCTAAGGTCGATACACTTTTAGCTATTATTGGAGAAGAGGGTGAAGATATTTCACAGTATTTAAATATAAATGCTTCGGAAGCTAAAGCCCAAGATACTGAGCAGTCTTCTTCTAAAGAAAAAACTGTAGAGCAATCAACAAGGCAACCTGCTACCACATCCATCGAAGAGGAGATACCGGAAGGTGTAATCGTCGTGACCATGCCACGTTTAAGTGATACCATGGAGGAAGGAACGGTTGCAACTTGGTTGAAAAAAGTTGGTGATACAGTTGAAGAAGGTGATATACTAGCAGAAATTGAAACCGATAAGGCAACAATGGAGTTTGAATCTTTTCAATCAGGAACGTTATTATATGTTGGCTTAAACGAAGGAGATACAGCAAAAGTAGATTCATTATTAGCCATTATTGGTCCTGCAGGAACAGATGTTTCGGGTATAGCTAAAAGCTTTAAAACAGCAACAGATTCAGATTCTGAGACTAAATCTTCGACAAGTTCAATTTCCGAAGAAAAGAAAGAAGCACCAAAAAAGGAAGCTGCGATAAGCTCAACTGTCAAAGAAATCCCTAAAAATGAAGCGAAGGTCTTAACTTCAAATACTGGTAGAGTATTCGCATCACCGTTAGCTAAAAAAATGGCAGAGGAGAAAGGGATTAATTTATCTCAAGTAACCGGCAGTGGAGAAAATGGTCGTATCGTAAAACGCGATATCGAAAATTATACACCTGCTCAAGCAGGAACCTCAATTGGTAAGTTTGTAGCCTCTGGTCAAGAAGATTTTGATGAGATTCCAAATTCAAATATGCGCAAAGCAATTGCTAAAAATTTAGCAAAATCTAAATTTACTGCACCACATTATTATTTAAATGTGGAGTTTGATATGGATAATGCAATGGCATTTAGAGTGCAATACAACTCAATTCCAGATACGAAAATATCGTTTAATGATATGATTGTTAAAGCTTGTGCTTTGGCTTTAAAGGCACATCCACAAGTTAATTCGCAGTGGTTTGATGATAGAATGCAACTTAATAATCACGTTCATATTGGTGTTGCTGTTGCGGTACCTGATGGTTTATTAGTACCTGTAGTGAAATTTGCAAATGAGCAAAGTTTACCACAAATTGGTGCAGCGGTTAAAGAATATGCAGGGAAAGCTAGAAATAAGAAACTGTCTTTAGATGAAATGGAAGGGAGTACATTTACTATTTCTAATTTAGGAATGTTTGGTATTGATAATTTTACATCTATTATAAATCAACCTAATTCTGCAATTTTATCGGTGGGAGCAATAGTAGCAAAACCAGTTGTTAAAAACGGGCATGTAGTCGCAGGAAATACAATGAAACTTACATTAGCTTGTGATCATAGAACTGTTGATGGTGCTACTGGAGCACAATTCTTGCAAACCTTAAAAGGGTATATCGAGAATCCAGTGACGATGGTGGTTTAATCTTAACTATACTTGTAATAATCTCACATAATTATCCCAATTCAACTGTTTTGAATTGGGTTTTTTTTATCTTTCAACTCAAATAAAAAGATTCCCATGTTTGCGGGAATTAAATATGAATTTCAATGAAAAAATTAATTTTACTTAGTGTGTTAATTGCAGTTTTTAGTTGTAAAAGCGCACCTAAAGAAGTCCTGAAGTCAAGCATCATTACAAGTGACGAATTAAAAGAAGCAGTGAGCTATTTAGCTTCAGATGGTTTACTAGGACGTGATACCGGTTCTAAAGGTATTGCTGAAGCTGCTACCTATTTGGAAAATCAGTTTATTGCTTTAGGTGTTAAGCCCTATTTTGAAACTTATAAAGATCATTTTAAAGTAGATAGTTTAGATGCGTTTAACGTTGTTGGAGTAATAGAAGGGAATGATCCAAAACTCAAAGATGAATACATTATAATTGGTGCGCATTACGATCATATTGGTATTTCAAAAAAAATAGTTGATAGTGATTCTATAGCCAATGGGGCTAATGATAATGCGGCAGGAACAAGTTCTGTAATAGCGATGGCAAAATATTTTGCTGCTAAAAAGAATAATAAACGAAGTTTAATATTTGTTCTATTTTCTGCGGAAGAAAAAGGTTTATTAGGTTCGAAACATCTTGCTGAAAAATTAAAAGCAGAAAATATCAACCTTTATACTATGGTCAATATGGAAATGATTGGAGTGCCATTTAAAGGCCGCGATTATATCGCTTTTCTTACAGGTTATGAGATGTCTAATATGGCTGAAAAAATGAATGAATATTTAGGTTCTAAAGTTATTGGGTTCTCTGAAATTGCAAAGAAATACAACCTATTTAGGCAATCAGATAATTATGCTTTTTATGAAGCGTTTAAGATTCCTTGTCAAACTATTTCTTCTTGTGATCTCTCTAATTATGATTATTACCATCATGTAGATGATGAGGCTGATAAATTGGATTATAGTCACATGGCAAGTCTTATTAATAGCGTTATACCCGCCATAGAGAAAATGAGCAATACACCAACCAAAGAAATTAAAATGAATGAAGCAGAGTAAGAATATTATTATTACAGGAACGAGTCGTGGTATTGGTTTTGAATTAGTGCATTTATTTGCTGGTCAAGGTCATAATGTATTAGCATTGTCTAGAAATGCGCAGCCAGTAAGTGATTTACAATTTGATAATATCTCATCTTTTGCGTTTGATTTATGCGAAGAAGGAGATTATAAAAAAGTAGAGGCCTTTATTCAAAAGGAATGGAAGCATGTTGATATTCTTATCAATAATGCTGGTATGTTACTCAATAAACCATTTGCTGAGACCACATTTAAAGACTTTTCTAAAGTATATGAAACTAATGTGTTTGGTGTTTCAGAAATGACTAGAGTCGTATTGCCTTTTATGAAAAGCGATGGTCATGTCGTTACCATAAGCTCAATGGGAGGAATTCAAGGTAGTATGAAGTTTCCTGGATTAGCAGCTTACAGTTCTAGTAAAGCAGCTGTTATTACGCTTACTGAGTTACTTGCAGAAGAATATAAAGAAACAGGGCCACAGTTTAATGTGTTAGCCTTAGGGGCAGTGCAAACCGAAATGCTTAAAGAAGCGTTTCCAGATTATCAAGCACCAACAACTGCTTTAGAAATGGCTACCTATATTAACGAATTCTCTTTAAACGGAAATAAATTTTATAATGGTAAGGTGTTGCAGGTTTCTAATTCTACGCCTTAGAATTGTTTCATTTAATTAGTGCCACATCAATAATTATTTGCTTTTATTATCACAGATTGTCGAAGCATATTTTGCTGTTTTAACATTGATTTTACCAAAATATCTATAGGGTTGCCCTTGATTAATGGTTAAAATAATAAGTAATGACTTTAAGGGTTTCTTAATATTCTTTTTAGCAGTTCTGCAGGAATTCTAGACAAGTGAAGCAGCGCTCTTATTGTAGAAATTCCTTTTTTATATATAGTGCATGACTTGGGCAGGTATAGCACTATTTTTTGTTTAATAATTTCGTTTTACAAAATAGTTCTATATCTCATCACGATCTTATTAGAATTAGTCGTTTTTTTATGATAATACATGGTGCGTTTATCAACGGTAAGCGTTGGAGCTTCAATTAAATTTACTATAGTTTTTGAAAATAAAACTTTTGGTAATGAGAAGTTTGAGGACCTATTACCTCTAACAGCGACACATATTTCAAAGGTTGTACTCGCAGTAATGTTCCCTTTTAAATATCTCGTGTAGTACAACTCTAGATCATCACTACTTATGCAAGGCGCATAATAAATATAATTTACATCAGTAATGTTTTGAAGTAGTAACGAAGAATTTGGAAGTGTATTAAATGTCGTCGCATTAACTTTTTGGGCTATACCTAATTCCGTTTCACAAGGCCCTAAACAAGTTGTGTCATCAAACCGTGCATTGTTGAAGTATAGAAACTGTCCATCTAAACTTATCCCATGATCCATAACAAGCCATCCAGGAGTGTTCTTATTAAAATCACCTGCTACTCTTACTATCGTATTAACAATTCCGGAGTTAAAAGTTCCGTGAAACAAATTGTTTAATTCTGCAGGATAGTCTCTGGTCGATGTCCAATAAAAATTCCATCTGTGTCCATATCAGCAACTGCATCTAAATGAGGTGATGTTGCTTGATTTGTACCCAATAATTCGCCTTCAAAATTAAAGGTTGAATCGTTAACCTTATTGGCATAGTATAGTTTCGTGTTTATGCCATCATTTAAATTATTGAAGAATTGATAGTTTCGATTTGGAGATAGAAAGGGTTCCATAGCGTCAAATACGAGGCCATTGATGGTGACGTCAATTTCAGAACCAAATGAAGGGTATGATATAGCGTTATTATCATCATTTGATGAGCAAGAGATACTTAACACTGAGAGACAGATGCTCCTTAAAAGAACTTTCATTGTTAATGTATTACATTAATTATATTAAGGTCTTAATTCCTAAACGCTGTTATCAAACGGTTATTTGAAATAAACTTACCGTTGCATTTTGATAGTGTGCTGGTAGATTAATTGTATTGCTTAGTTTCGATAAGCCTAAAAACTCAAATCCGCATTTGGTATAATGATTAATTAACCCCATATTTTCTCCAACAGTATCCATTCTTATGTATTTTTTACCGGTTTCTATGGCGTGGATTTTAGACCATTTTACAATCTCTTCAACTAGATGCTGACCTCTAAATTCAGAATTTGTTGAGATGCGGTGAATATAAATAGCAGGATCTTCGTTTCTTTTTTGCCAAATTTGTGGGTCGGAGTCTGTAGTGGCCCAAACACATGCGATTTTTTTATCGATTAGCAGTTTCCATTGACGCTTTTCGTTGATTTCTGCAAGGACCAATGCGCTTTCAAAATCGGGCCAGGTCACCACAGATTTCTTTTTTTGATAGTCTGATGCTATTTTGTATAACTCAAATATGGCATCCACATCTTCTATTGTGCTATTTTGTATGTTCATAGTTGTTTGGTAATTCAGTTTAATAGCTAGCCCATAGTCCGCTCGTAAATATAAATGGTATTATGTTTAACTAAATTAGTGAATAGAAACCAAGTAGCAGGATAAAAACGATACAATTTAAGGTGATCTAGAGACAGGCAGAATGCGTTATTCTTGACTACTATTCTTAATGTAACTCCTTTACCATTCTATTCATTCCTTTTAACTTCTGTTTAAAATAGGGCATATCTAAAGTCGTTTTACTGTGAAATTTGAAACCAAGTTGCTCATAAAAATTAATGGCATCCCAATTGGTGTCAATGACCCCTAAGAATATGTTTTTTACATCAAGTTTTCTGCTTTTTTCTATGATTTTGAGTAACGCGAGTTTTCCAATCCCTTTTCCTTTAAAAGCTGGAAGCACATATATTTTGTCTAATTTCAAACTATTTTCCGCAGAGAAGGTTGTACTCGTGTTATATTTTGTTTTCAGGAATCCTACTGTTTTGAAGTCCTCTTGGATAAAAAAGTATTCGGTGTTCTTGTCTAATAAATCCAGTTTTAGTTTCTCTGTTCTAAACTCCTTATCCAAATACCATTCTAATCCGCCTTTATGCCAGTGACTGAAGAAGTTTTTAGAGTAGGCAGCAACGCATATACTCTTAAGTTGATCTAAATCTGTTAAGGATGCTTTTTTAAGGTTCATTAGTCTTTGTTATAATTGGTGCTAAACATTACAAATACATCCAAGCCCAATACATCAAACCAAATTGCAGAGGAATACGAAGTATTAAAACCCATTTAGGAATTCCTGCTGAAGCTTTTTCTCCAGATAACATATAAAAATGAACCATTAGAAAAACAGCAAGCATTACTATAATACCATAAATTGATAGGGTTCGTAAGGTGTCAAAACACAAGCCAATACCTAAAAGGATTTCGGCAACACCGCTCCAAAATACCAATGCTTTGTGATTTGGTAAATAGGCAGGCATCACTCCTAAATATACTTTAGGTCTTATAAAATGCATGAGGCCAGCAAACACATAGGTTATTGCCATGAGGTATAAATGCCAAGGACTATTCATCTTTATATGCGTTATAATTAATCCCAACACCATAGTTATTGAGATTGGTTTTTAAAAGGCTGGATTCTATACTGTTTCCTTTTTTGAATTGCACCCACGTATTACCACTAATGAAAACGCGTTTAATATAGGTGTTATGCGCATCTATTTTATTTGTGAATGGTAATAATGGTCTAAAGTTGGTTGGTATTTTTACCATCCCGTTTCTGCCTTTAATTTCTTTGTATTTTTTGTTGGGTAATAATTTTCCGTTTTGATCGGTATAACCTAAAACTTGTAGTGAGACAAAAAAACCACCCTCTGGAATAAATAAGTCGTGATCAGAAACATCGAGTTCAAATTCATCGCCATTTTTTTCGGTGACTCTAAAAACGATATTGGTATAAATCATCGCTTGTCCTGGAATACCGTTATCATTTTTGTAGAATTTCACTTTAAATAAGGTGGAGAATTTCCGTTTATCAGCATTGGAGCGTTTGCGTTTTTTCCAATCACGTGACTCTAAAGTAATAGGGAATAAAACAGAGGTAATTTTTTTTAGTTGATCATTTTCGTTAGGAAAAAAAACTGCAATTTCACTCTCTATCGTGGGTAACCAGCATTTATAATAGTCGTCATCTAAATACGGTTTTATAGTTTTGGTTTTGAATTTCCTATCAATTTTAGCGATGACAAGAACTTCATCTAATTTGTTAATATCAGCCTGCATTTCAATGATCTTAGGTAAATTAAGTGTCGATAATGCAAGATCTTTATAACCAAGAGAGGATATAAAAAGCGAATCTACATCGTTGTATCTTTTTTCTGTAAAAATAAAAAGTCCATCATCATCTGCAAATAAACCTTGACCGTCACCAAATGAAATGGTAGCATAAGACACGGGGTATTTGGTGTCTACATCTATGATTTTGGTTTGTGAAAATCCTGAGTAAACAAAAAGAATCAGCAGTAGGTTACAAAAGGTGTATTTCATAGGTCATATTGAGTTCAATAGGGTTAAATATACATATTAACTTTCTAGAAATAAAAAACCGCTGTCGATTAACAGCGGTTTTTAAATTATTTGAAGAGCGTACTTTTATCTAAAATATATATGCATGTTTGGTCTATTGTAAAAAATAGCGCGATAAGTATAATTACGATCACAACTGTTTTTATACTCTTTAATTTAGCTTCATTTGGTGTAATAGTAATGAGTTTAACTAAAATCTCTTTTAATTTTTCGTTATTAAAATATAAGATTAGCAGTAAGAGAGAAAAATAGAGTGTTGCGCTTGAGAGTGCTCCATAATCTGGTAAGAATATGATATCAAATACAATGATGTTTAAGAGTATTGGTATTAATATTACGATACCTAAAAACTTCGTTTTATTGAATAATAATAATAAAGCCCCTACGATTTGCGATGCACCAATAAAAACGATATAAGCCTGAGAATACCCCATAAATGTCCAAGCTAGATCATATGCGGTTGCATCTGCTAAGGTTTGCAACGCGACGTCATCTGGTAATTTTGTACGTCTATGAAATTGTCCTCCTATTATTTTTCCTAGGCCATACGAACTAAGAATAAACCAGACATAAATTCTAGCAGCTAATTCTATTCCCTGTTTAATGTTGATGTTTTTCATTTTTTTTGATTTAAAAAAACCGCTACAATTCGATGCTTCTGCATATCGAATTGTAACGGTTAAAGATTGATTACGTCTTTTTTATTCTTTGTCTAAGTTTTTGGTCATAGTAAAACCTACAAATAAACCAACACCAGCCATAAAGAATATAGTCGCAGGATATATCGCGTCTTCATCAAGAGCGGTGTAATTGTCTAATAAAGAGGCTAAAAATGTGCCTAATCCAATACCCATTAATAAAAGGGCGAGGTTGAGTATAAAGACTTTCCAAATAGGTGCAGTCTGACTTCTGCCTCTCATAAAAATGCTAGCATCTACGCCTTTCTCGATGAGTGCTAGTCGTTCTTTGTTTCTAGTTGATAGATACAAATACACCATTCCAAAGATGGCTAAAAAAAAGCTAAGTGGGATTAATAATTCTTCCATAATGATTCGTTTTTAATTGATTAAATTTAATGTGTTCAAAGCTTATGACGACAGGTTTTGAATTACGGTTACATAATATCAACATTATTTTTAATTATTTTTTCTTCGGAAGCTTTTTTTTAGCCATAAAAAAAAACAATGCTTTTGTGTAACCTTATCGTTTAGCAAGTCGTCCTATATAAAAATGACCACCATCAACGATCACATACTAATCAATCAAATTATTGAAGGCGATGCCAATTCGTTCTCAGTACTCGTGGATCGTTATAAAGATTTGGTCTTTACATTGGCAATGCGGATGTTGAAGAATAGGGAAGAGGCTGAGGAGGTGTCTCAAGACACCTTTATTAAAACGTATAAGTCTTTAGATAAATTTAAAGGCGATTCTAAATTTTCAACGTGGATTTACAGAGTCTGTTATAATACCTGCTTAGATAGAATTAAAAAGAACAAAAAATATATCAACGATGTTGAGATCAATGAGTTTACAGCTCATGAAGTTAAAACGATTGAAAATGCGCTGACAAAAATAGAAGCCAAAGAAAAGGAGGACGCTATCCAACGTTGCATTGCAATGTTGCCAAGTGAAGATAGTTTTTTGTTGACCTTATATTACTTTGATGACTTATCTTTAGATGAAATTTCTAAAGTGGTTGGAATCACAGCAAATTCTATAAAAGTAAAATTGTTTAGATGCCGAAAAAAGTTAGCCAGTATTTTAAGATCGCAATTAGAACCAGAAACGATATCATATTATGAACGAGAACGCAGATAAAGATTTAGATAACCTCTCACGAAAAGTGATTGGGAAATCAGCGATAGAAAGTCCGTCGTTTGATTTTACAAAAACCGTCATGTCTCAAATTAACGCTTTGAGTTCATCTAGTGTAACGACCTATGTGCCTTTAATATCTAAACAGGTTTGGGCATTAATTGCATTGGCATTTGTTGGTGTTTTTGGGTTTGTGAGTTCTGGAGCTTCCGAAGAAAAAAGCGGTTGGATAAGTAAATTGAATTTGGAGTATGAGTTTGCTAATCCTCTAGCTCATATTGAGCTTTCGCAGACTGTTATTTATAGTGTCGTACTATGTGCGGTTATGATTTGTATTCAAATCCCGTTACTAAAGCATTATTGTGATAAGCGTTTTGAGGCTTAATCTTTAAAATGCCAAAAAGGAATACGACCAACAATCCATTGTGCTGTGTCTCCTTTTCTAATCCGCAACCTATTGACTTTTAATAAGTGTTTCCCTTCAGAAATGCTATCTAAATTGAGATAGGTTTCAAAACCGAGTTCGTTTTTGAAGTTTTGAGAGAGTACAAAGTCCGAAGAAAAACTCATCGAGTCAATTTTAACTGAATAAATAGTATTAAATGTCCTTAAGTATTCGCGACGTAAACTATCGTTATCTGACCGATTAGAAGTGGTGTTAAATTGAATATTAGAATGTAACCCTCTTCTGTCGTCTTTTGGTTTTAATGTCGGATTGAAATTAAAGATCCTATCTTCAATGTTTTCGGAAAATATCAAAAATACGTTCAAATAAGGATCTGTAATCGTTTTAGATTGAATAGTAACAGCACCAGTAAATTTTTTATTAGTTATTAACTGGTCTTCATAGTTTTCAAGATTAGCCATGATGTCACTTGAATTCGCATTCGTATTGATATAGTTGGAGTTTTGATAACTAACTGAAATTAAAACAAAAATAAATAAATAAAATGGTACTAAGATGAGACTCAATCGTCTTCCAAATTTGTTATCTAGAAAATTGTAAACTAACGGACGATACAAAAATGACAAGGTGACAAAACTAAATATCCAATATATGGGAAAGTAGATTTTTGAGATCCATTTTTTCTTTTTTAAGAAACCAAGTGTTACAAAATCTATAAATGTGATAATCATTCCAATAACCAATAAAATCATTAATGGAACTCCAATGCCTTTAGAGACCAATCCTGGTAGCCAATCACTATCGATAATATAGATTGCAATTAATGGAATTAAAACAATAGTAAAGGTAATCGCAAGTACATAAAAAATGAGTAAAAACGAAATGGCAAAAATGATACTACAATAGTTTTCTAATGTTCCAATGTATCTGTCAAATGATCCAACGCGTTTTTTGAGGTATTTGGTGAATTTCTCACTGTAATTTAATTCTTCGTAATCAATATCTCCAGAGACATAGCGCAAGCCTAAAGCACCAATCCAGAGTCCGCGAAGTAAGACATGCAGCACTAAATTAAAAATAAGAATGGCACATGAAATTTGAGCAACTAGAGAAATTACAAATTTGTAAATTTGCTGCGAGTTTTGAGCCTCCTTCACGCTGTTCGAGATCGGTTCAAAAATGGTAATTAATCCAAAAATGGCAAAACCAGAAATTAGTAATTCTAACTGCCAACTCTCTTCCTGGAGCTTTTGAAGTAGTTTCTTAAACGCAGGTTTAGTGTAATCTTGACTCATTTGGTTTGGTTTTGTGATTAAAGATAACCACTTTTTCAAAATAAAATCAACAATTTTGAAACCCTGGACATTTTCTGTCGTTATTGTAATTGAATGCTAACCAAAAGGGACTATTAACCACTACTGAATGTCAAAAGATCACAACATTTTAATCAAGCGTTGTAAAACAGGAGACGAAAAGGCGATGCTGCAAATTTATGATTTGTACTGTGATGCGATGTATCATATTGCCTGCAGATATTTAAATGACGAAGACGCAAAAGACGCCATGCAAGAAAGTTTTATCAAAGCGTTTTCAAAGTTGGATCAGTTTTCTCCAGAGTTCACTTTTGGATCCTGGTTAAAGCGTATCGTAATTAATCACTGCATAGACGACTTAAAAAAGAAACGATTGGAGATTATAGAAACCGATGTCATTAATCTAACTATTGAAGACGCTGCGAACGATTGGATGTGTTCTTCGGAAATATCCAAACACCAAGTCCTCGCTGCAATTGAAAATTTACCAAATAAGCACCAAGTCGTCGTAAAACTCTATTTGATTGAAGGTTATGATCACGAAGAGATCTCTAGCATACTAGATATCCCAATAAAAACATCAAGAACACATTTAAGACGTGGTCGTTTACAACTACGTGACCTTTTAAAAACACAATATAATGAAGCAAGATATTAGAAATTTATTTCGAGATGAGGATACTGATCCTGTTGACGCTTCTAGAAAGCAGTTGCCAGAGAGCCACAGACAGGATTTTTATGAGCAGCTCAAAGCCTCCCGACCACCACGAACATCTAAATTGAATAGAAACTATTTAATTAAAGTTGCTGTGATTATCACTATGTTTTTGGCGTTAACCATCTCCTTATTTCAAATGGTTGATCATACATCAAACCCAGTTGTAGAAGCCTCTTCTATGGAAACCCAAATTAACTTAATTGAACAACAATATTTGGCGAGTATCGATCAAGAATGGCAACGTTTTATAACCGTTGCTAATGATGAAAAGTTAGTAGAACGGTACAAAGAAAAACTGGATGATTTAGACGCAGATTATAAAGAAATCTCGCAACAATTTAAAGCAGACACTGACAATATTCTAGTGATAGAATCTTTAGTTGAAAATCTACAAACAAGACTACAATTATTAAAAGATATCCAAGAACACATTAACGTATTAAATCAAAAAACAGGAACAGTATGAAACAACTAACATTTAAAATCAGTGTATTGATGCTCATCACATCAGTCGCTATGTTTGCACAGAAGAAAACGGTGTATTCTGAGCGTTTTTCTGTGGATGAAAATACAGCTGCCATTTTTAACTTAGAAAACACAACCGTATCCATAGTGGCGTCTACAGATGGGCAAGTACATTTTGATTATACCTTAGAATTTGATGGCTATTCAGCAGAAGAAATGAGGGAGCAGCTTAGAGAAGTTAAAGTTAAAGCGACCAAATTTGATAATCACATTACTTTAGTCTCCAATAGCGTGACCCAAATTTCAAGCGTTTCTTTTGCTTACGACGCTCCTAACGGTTTAGTGTTGGATTACGATAGTACGCAAAAGTCAAATGACAGTATTGTTAGGAAATCTAGAGATTCTATTATCGAAGAAATACGTTACAATGCCTTTGGTAAAATTAATGCACCTTTCAAATATTTTGGAGATCGTTTTAAAGCCATGAAGGCAAACGGAAAATTAAAAAACATAAAAAAAAGTGATGTCAAAATTTTAAGAAGTCAATTTGTAATTAAAATTCCAGCATTTTTGAAGCTCAAAATAAATGGCAAAGACGCACAAATAACGATGCGAGATGACAGCGAGAATGAACTGTCAGTAGTGTTAAAACGCGGGTATTTCTATGCGAAGCAATTGAGTAACGAATACAATGTCTTTAAAATTGAAAATGCCAATTTAAGAGCAGAAGGCATAATTGGCGGTAACTATGTCTTCAATAATATATCTAAAGGCTTAATTGGGAGTTTGCAGAATGTAAAAATAACATCAGAGTTTTCTAAAATCCAAATCGGAGAACTTAAAGAAAAGGTATCGATTACAGATTTCAATAGTGAGTATTTTTTCTATAATTGGAATACAAATTTCAAACGTTTTGATTTGTTCTCCGAGTACTCTAAAATTCATTTGTTTTATCCTGAAAACACTGATTTTACTATGAAAGTGATGGGGAATAACACAAAAAGCATGTATGGTAAAGACCTAGTCATTGAAATGCAGCCCGCACGCAAAGGCGTAAAACATTACATGATGGAACGAAAAGCCAAAGGCGAAGGTCACTTTGCTGGTGCTATAAATTTTGATATCATTCATGGTATCATCTACAATTATAACGACACGTTCAAACCTTCTAAAAACTAATAAAAATGAAAAGTTTTACTTCCTCGCCTCTATTTTACCATATAAAAAAGAAGACGGTTCAAAATCATATTGTGAGGTTGGCACATCAGGAGATAGCGCAGAGGAATTGGGAGATAAATTTGGGATAGAACACTACTTACTATTTGAAATAAAGTTTGAATAAGACTAAAAAAATCCATTAGTTAATTACTAATGGATTTTTTTTAGTCTCATACGCTAAGCTATTTAATTGATCTTGATTAATACCAGCGTTTCTTTTTCTTCTTTGACCCTTCACCTTTGCGACCTGGTCTATACTTACTCCCTTGTTTTTTATGAACAATAGGTTCTGCTTTTGGGTCCAGAGGATACGGATTATTATCTTCTATTGGAATTTGAACATTAATCAGTTTTTGTATCGCTTTCACATAAGGCTTCTCATCAGCACCACAAAATGAATACGATTTACCAAACTCACCTGCACGACCAGTTCTACCAATACGATGTACGTACGTTTCTGGGATATTAGGTAAATCAAAATTGATAACAGCATCTAATTCGTTGATGTCAATACCACGAGCAGCAACATCTGTTGCGATCAATATATTAACACGACCACGTTTAAAATCTGCTAAGGCATTTTGACGTTCAATTTGAGAACGGTCACCATGCAAACGCTCAGCAGTAAAGCCATTATTTAAGAGTGTTTCATGCAGTTTATCCACACCAAATATGGTGCGTCTTAAAATAAGAATATTGCCTTCAATTGTATTTCGCAACACATGTAAACACAATTCTATTTTATCTTTTTTAGGTACATAATATAAGACCTGACTCACATTTTTTGCAGCAGATGATGTAGGTGTCACTTCAACACGTTCGGGATCTTTTAAAATAGTACTTGCTAACTGTTCTACTTTAAATGGCATCGTTGCCGAAAACAACAACGTTTGTTTCGTCTTAGGACACAAACGTTCAATCTTCTTCACGTCATCAATAAAGCCCATGTCTAACATTAAATCAGCTTCATCGAGCACAAACGTTTCTATATAATCTAAATTTAATAAATCTTGTTTATGAAGATCGAGTAGACGTCCTGGAGTCGCCACCAAAATATCAATCCCTTTTTTAAGAATGTCTTTTTGAGGTTCTATAGACGTTCCACCATAGACCACAGCAGATGTCAAATTAGTATGCGTGGCGTAGGTTGCAAAATTCTTCGCAATCTGGATGGCTAATTCACGCGTTGGACTTATAATCAAAGCCCTAATTTTCTTTCCCTTTTTAGGTGTTGTCTGTTTGTCGTACAACAATTGTAAAATAGGCAAAGCAAAGGCCGCTGTTTTACCAGTTCCGGTTTGTGCTGAGGTAATGACATCCTTGAGTTCTAAAATTAAAGGAATCGTCTGCTCCTGCACCAATGTTGGATTATCGTAACCCGCTTCGGCAACTGCTCTTAAAATGGGTTTGTTGAGTTTTAAGTCTTTAAATGACATGCATTATATTTTGGGACAAAGGTAGTTTAATTCGGATAAGATTATTTCATAAAATAAAAGTACATCATAGTAATGATACTAACTAAAACAAAAATGATCATAACATGTTTCCGTTGGCTAGTTTTAGATTGAATTACGTGACTTCCTTGTCTAAATCGTTTTTGACCTTTGAGGACTAGAATGGTCGTGTGTTTCAATTTCCGTGGTGCTGGAGACCACACCATTTGGATAAAAATCTGGGTTAAAGGTTAAAATGTCAATAATGTCTTTTGATTCTTTCAAACCAATTTCCGCCTGTTCACACACAAATTTTACAGCCTGTAATTTGCGGTTACTTTAAGTGAGTTGTAGCACTTGAGATTTATCTAGTGTCATTCCATTAATTATTAATGTTGAGGTATTCATAAATATATCAAGTTATAAATAACGCTTTAATTGCTCTCTTTTTTTCTTCGGAAGCGCCTCATTGTCTATAATCGCTTTGATATGATCTTTATTTTTGTCTTCGGAAAAGAGCAGTTTAAAAAACTGAAAGATAGAAATGCTATTGCTGGCTTTTTCAACCAATTCAAAGGTGTCACCAACCGAAACAGTGCCCGGTTCTAAAACCCGAACATAGGTCCCAGAATAGCCATGATCAATAAACTCTTTCAATACCGTTTTAGAGTCAAACTTTACAGCAAATTTATAGCATGGTTCTCGAGGTTGTGTGATTTGAACTAAGGCGTTACCCACTTTATAAATGTCACCAATATGAAGTTCTTTTTCGTTGAGGTCTTTCACCGTTAGGTTTTCACCCAACATCCCATAGGTCCAATCGAGATGCGGATAGCGGTTTTTCCAATAAGGATAATGTGTTTCCGAAAACAAGTAACAGGCCTTAAATTCACCGCCATGATGTTTTCGGTCGGAGACTTCATCGCCTTTTACGGTTACATTTCCGAGGTAAATAGGAACATCCACTGGTTTTTTGTAAATACCTGTGGTTTCTTCCTTTCCGTTCCAGATAAAGGTGGTGGGTTTGGCGATATTGGTAGAGATAATTTGCATGATCTAAAATTACAAAAAAACCATCTCAATGTCATGAGATGGTTTTTTAAAAGTTTTGAATTAAAAGGCTTAGTCTACTTTCTTTCCTGGCATCTCTTGTCCGCCTTGAAATAAAGTTAGGCTTTCCACTTTACCTGCTGTATTTCTAGTAAAATGAATCTCTGCAGCAACTACTTTTAAAAAGAATTTATCTTTATCAGAAGCATACAATTCTACTTTGGCCTGACCAGTTGGAAGTCCGTAAATTTTATTGTCTTCAACGCTTACCACAATATTAAAGCCAGGTTGTAATTCATAGTTGCCCACATACTGGTTAAGTAGATCTGCGCCTAAAGTGAGTTCCTCACGTTCTGCAGGAGGTGCTTTATCAATACCTGTACCTGTTGACCTATTTCCGTTAGCAGTCATCGTGACCATGCGGTTTCCATTTTCAGTATAAAAATCATAAGACGTATCACCACCATCAAAAACGAAGTTGGTGGCTGTCATTGGATAAATCTCTAAGTTGGTACTACCTTCTCGCTGACTAAATAACTGGTTGTCTTTTAACGTAATATGACGCACTGCACCATCATAGGCATAAGCGCCAACCCATTTGCTCAATTGTGTGTCGCTTAATGCAATCGCATCTTCTTTCTTTGCAAATGGTTTCCCAATAGCCATTGCTGCTACATTAGACACAATAGCGCCAACATTACCACAATCACAATTGGTGAGTCCAATCACATAGACATTCTCTTCTGGTAGGTAAATACCATTGGATGAATACCCAAAAATACCACCAGAATGTTCTACTGTTGTAGACCCATTAACATCACCTTTAATCCAGCCATAACCATAAGGGATGGCTTCGCCAGTATCTAATGTAGAGCCATTAATCGCTTTTTCTAAGGTGCTTCTTTTAATTAAAGTATTGGCAGAAATAGCGTTTTGCCATTTTAGTAAATCTGCTGTTGTAGACATAATTGAACCTGCAGCATAAGGCAAGGTTAAACTTAAATACTCTGCATTTCTGTACCCTGTTTCTGCATCAGAATAGCCACTTGCACGATTTGGAATGACTCTAGGCATAGAACCATAGTAGGAATTGCTCATACCGACTTTATCAAAAATATTGGCTTGTATAAAATCTTCGTAAGATGTCCCAGAAACCACCTCTATAATATGACCTAGCAAAATATAACCAGAGTTGTTATATTTAAATTGCGTCCCTGGATCAAACTCCATAGGCTCATTTTTAAATTTATCAATAAGCTCTGTTGGTGTCATATCTGTTCTTGCGAGTGTTCTAAAACTCGCCATACCTGTATAACTTTGTATCCCAGAGGTGTGATTTAATAAATGATGTACCGTTATGGTTTTGCCTTGTGTTGGATAATCTGGGATGTATTTGGTGATGGTATCATCCACACTCAGTTTACCTTGTTCTTCTAGCATTAAAATACCAACAGCTGTAAATTGTTTGGTGATAGAGCCTATTTCAAAAACATTGTCTGTGACTGCTTTAATGTCTAGCTCCATGTTAGCGATACCAAAGGCATTGCTGTAAATAACTTTACCGTCTTTGGCAACCAATACCGAAACTCCTGGAGTATCTGCATTGTATTTGGAACCAATATAGTTATCGATGTCTTGAGTTAAGGGTTGTGCGAAACTTGTCGCCGAAATGATAAAACAGATGCAAAGTATGAATGCTTTGATTAGTTGAGGTGTGATTTTCATAATGGATTGATATTGATTAAAGATACGTTTTTTAGGTAAGACGATAAGAATTGGGATTGGTTACAAGGAGGTTGGACGTTTTTTAGGTGTTCGTCTAATGTTTTTTTTTATATACAGTGTTATGCCACGTTTTTATACCGTCTTCTTGATGTGAAGAACTTCAATATGTAACTTAATGAACCGAAAAAGGGCAAGAAAATTATTATTGCACACCAAATTAGGAAGTGAAAATTAGTTTCTTTTTTTGATGCCATAACCAAAGCAATTGCTGCTAATATTATTAAAACTAACAGAAACAGAATAATTTGAA
>JAWUWM010000022.1:0-13679 GCA_034111845.1 Psychroserpens sp.
GCTAAATGGCCAATGTGAATTGGACCGTTTGTGTATGGTAAAGCAGCAGTAATCGTATATCTTTTTGGAGTATTCATTTTAACATAGATGTCAGGTCGAGCGCAGTCGAGACCTCATTTAAAACCTCTCGACTGCGCTCGAGGAGACAGAATCTTACGATTCTTAATTGATAAACACAAGCTACAAAAGTACGCATTTTGCTAGGGATACTGAAACGAGGATTTATAAATTTTGTACATTTACAATATGTCTAAAATTCGTTATTTATTAGTCTTGATTTACGTGTCTTTTTTCTTCGGAAATGTAACCGCTCAAGATAAACCTATCCAACAAAAAGAAATTGCTTTGATACAACCACCATACCTTATAGCTGGAGATACCGTTGCTATTGTAGCGCCTTCAGGAATTTTAAAAAATAGAACTGATGAAGTTTCTCAAGCTGTTGCGTTGCTAAAAAGTTGGGGTTTGCATGCAGTAGTTGGTAAAAATGTATTCAGTAAAGATGATCATTTTGCAGGTACAGATTTACAACGGTGTGAAGACTTTCAAAGTGCATTAGACGATCCGAAAATTAGCGCGATTTGGTGTGCTAGAGGCGGTTATGGGACGGTTAGAATTTTAGATAAATTAGATTATGCTAAATTCAAGGATAATCCAAAATGGCTTATTGGATATAGTGATATTACAGCATTACACAATCAATTTCATAATGAAGGTTTTCAATCTATACATGCGTTAATGTGCGTGAGCTTACCTGAAGATATTTCAGAAATTAAAGAAACTGTAGACACCTTTAAATCTACACTCTTTGGTAAATCTGTTGATTACACGTTAGATGGATCCTCATATAATAGAATAGGAAAAGCAAGTGGTCCATTAGTTGGAGGGAACTTAACAATACTACATACCATGTTAGGCTCAAGGGAGAGTATTGATACCTCCGGAAAAATTTTATTTATAGAAGAAATAGGTGAATATAAATACCATATAGATCGCATGCTCCAAAGTCTAAAACGTGCTGGTTATTTTGATAATTGCGTAGGAGTTTTGGTTGGAGGTATGAGTAAAATGAGAAAAAATACAACACCTTGGGGAACCTCTGTTGAGCAGTTGATTTTAGACGCTTTATCAGATTATGATTTTCCAATCGCCTTTGGTATGCCAGCTGGTCATGAAAAGGATAATCGTGCTATGATTTTTGGAAAAACGATTGAATTAAAGGTTACTAAGGACCAGACTACTGTGGTTTTTAAAAGATAATTATCTAATGAATTATGTGATAGAAACTTGGTCTAAGTAAAAATTTTTTATCGACAACATCGATAATAATGTAAGTAAAAAGACTTTTTTGTTAATAATGAGTGCTCGTTGTCTAAAAATCATGCATTTCATGTTATATCATTTTATATTAGATTTGAATAGCCCCAAAATATCTAAGTATCATGAAAACAAACTATCTATTATCTCTTATGTTTACAGTATTGCTCTTCTCTGCATGTACAGAGAATGAAAGTCTTGAAGAACAGATAGACGTTGAAGAAGTAGCTTCTGATGAGCCTTGCTTTTCGACCACACTTGTTGCTGGACAAAATTATGATGCAGGAATTGTAACTGCAGATATTGATGGCGACAACTTAATTATTACCTTTTCTAGTAGTGGAGACTGGATCATTGGGACTACACATTTGAGTGTTGGAAATTGTGATGAGGACTGGGTTCCACTTACAGGTTCAGGAAATCCACAAATTGGACAGTTTGAATATACAGAGCCCTCTTTTGTAACACCTTATGAAGTAGTTTACATAATTCCATTAGAAGGTCTGAATGATAATTATTGCTTCGCAGCGCATGCTGAAGTAGTAGGACCTGACGGTAATGATGAAACAGCATGGGCAGAAGGACCTGAGTTTGACGGAAGAAGTTGGGCTATGTTTGTAGAAAGTACATTGTCTGAATGTGAAGACGAAGACGATGATGTTTATCCACCTTTTTAGATTAAATTAGACTAAGACAAAAATTCTCATATTACATAGAGGGTCAATAAAAATATAATGCTATAGTTCACTAGTGAATAGACAGTATGTATCTTAGTGACTCTTTTTTATGAACTAGAAATCAAGTTATTCATATGTATGATTTTACAGTTTTTAAAATAAGCGTCTTTGAAATAAAAGAAATAAAGTAGCGCCAATAAAATAGAGAACTACATCAATTAAATCTCCAGTATATCTTCCGTTTATTTGAGGTAATATCCACTCGAAATACACCGTATAAAAAAAGGTTAATCCATAAACAATTGTGATAGGAGCGTAGATATTATTTGATTTTTTATAGAGCCTTACAACTGCGAGGCATAAACTAAGTACGATGGGCATACACAATAAGTCGTTGAGATAAAACACTACCCAAGAAGGTAATTGAATAGGTAGCCAATTGGCTAAATACACTAAAAGTGCAACGAGGAATAAAGCTAAGACTATTTGGTTTTTTAGGATGTTCATCCCGCGACAGCTGTAACTAGCCAAGCAATGAAAACACCAATAGCAAGAAAGCCAAGCCAAATAGAATGAATAGTTTTTCCAATTATACGAACAATTAAAAACCGGTGTGATGTCATTTTTTCAATAAGTGACACAGAATTTTTATCCCCAATTTTTCTTTTTTCTATACGAGTTTTTTCTTCTTTAGCCATTTGTAATTCTCTCCGAATTTTATAAGATAAAAGGGTGTTACAATTCGTACAGTAATCTGCATTTGTATTGTAAATACCGCAATTTGGACATTTAATTTGACTTACCATTTTAAGACATGCTTTTTGAAAAGCATAAAGTTACTACTAAATTAAAAGTTAGTATCATTTTAAATAGAGGTTAATATTTATAAAAATCTACTACAAAATTTTAAAAAGTGTGGTATTATGCTTTTAGGACAACAAGAAGCAATTGTCTATATTTAGCATTAGTACTAACCTCATATTTAAAAGGAGTTGTGGGAAGCGTTTCCTATCTCCGCAGGAGTAAAATGGCAAATCACAACGAATTAGGAAAAAAAGGAGAAGAGCTAGCTGCCGATTTTCTGCTTAAAAACGGATATGAAATTATTACTAGGAACTATGTCTATCAAAAATCAGAAGTAGACATCATCGCAAAAAAAGAAGACATTTTAGCTATCGTCGAAGTAAAAACAAGAACTAGTGCAGATTTTGGAGATCCTCAACAATTCTTAAAACCAAAGCAAATGCAACGCATAATCAAAGCAGTAGATTTTTTTGTGAATGATAATGACATGGATGTTGAAGTGCGTTTCGATATTATCGCAATCGTTTTGAATAAAAAAGGGATGAGTTTAGAGCATTTGGAAAATGCTTTTTATCATTTTTAAAAAATGATGGAGATACTAAATAATACGAGGGAATAGTAGGATATATTTATAATTTTATCTCTTTTACTTAACGTTAAATAGCGACTAAATTCTTCTCTAACGAGCTTTGATGATAAACTAAACGATACTATTAATATAGCTAAAAATATAAACCAATATAACGAGTCTGGGTAATTTAGAAAGTAACCAGTAGCAATGTATGTAAGTATTAATAATAGAGAGATAGTAAATTTAATGCGGTCTAATTTGTTGAGATTATTACGCGTCACGCAGTCATAGACCTTATAAACTAGAAGGGAAATTAGAGAAATACCTAATATAACCGTAATACTCATATTTGAATTTGAAATTAGAGAATAAAAGTAATTATTTTTTTTAAATGAATAACTTTTTTTTAATCTAAATTTGTGTTTTGTTAGAATTTAATATGTGAACGTTTTGAAACAAAATATATTGTGTAATTACTTATAAAAGTTCATTTCATCCAAATATTCCCAAACATGTTCGGGTAACATTGGTCGTACATTTTTTTGCTCTTTTATAGATTTTCGGATGAATGTTGATGACAATTCCATGATAGGCGCATCTACTTTGTGAATTTTAATATGATTGTCAAAATGTGTTTCTACTTTTCCTTTAGAAATTCTAGGGTAGACATAAATGTGGTGATGCTTTAAAATGAGTTCATAGTTTTTCCATTTATGGAAGCTTTTTAAATTATCCTCACCCATAATTAGTGAAAATTCATGGTTTGGATATTTTTCTTGAAGGTGAGTTAACGTGTTTATTGTGTAATTAGGTTGTGGTAAATCAAACTCAATATCACTAGGTTCTAATTTAGGGTAGTCCTCAGTTGCTCGGTAGACCATTTCAAATCGCTGGCGATTGTCTAGCAATGAGCTTTTCTTTTTAAATGGACTATGAGGAGTTACGACAAACCAAATCTTATCTAAGTCACTATGCTCTGCAAGGTGATTTGCTAGGGTTAAGTGTCCAATATGAATGGGGTTAAACGTCCCAAAATACAAACCAATTTTCATAGTTTATTCATCAATAAAATTAGAAACTAAATTGTGCGCATCCTCTAATGCTTTGTCTAAATCTTTATTTAATACAATCTTATCAAACAACGGTGCAGTTGCTAATTCTGCAGGTGCTTTTGCTACCCTCATGTTAATTTTATCAACACTTTCTTCACCACGTTCTTTCAGTCTTATAACAAGTTCATTGAGGTCTGGTGGTTTTACAAAAATAGCTATCGTCTCTTCTGGGAATTTCTTTTTGATTCGTAAGCCTCCAGAGACATCGATATCAAAAATAACATTCTTTCCTTTTCCCCAAATACGTTCAATTTCAGTTTTTAAAGTTCCGTAGAAATTATCACGATAGACTTCTTCCCATTCTAAAAATTCGTCGTTTTTAATTCTGTTTTTAAAATCTTTGACATCAAGAAAATAATAGTCTTTTCCGTGAACTTCATTTCCGCGCTTTTTTCTTGATGTTGCTGAAATTGAAAATTCTAAATTGAGTTCTTTTTGTTTAAGTAAATGTCTCACAATCGTTGTTTTTCCTGAACCTGACGGTGCTGAGAATACGATTAGCTTACCTCTGTTTTTATTTTTTATTTCTGACATTAGCTCGATTTATAAGACGTTATAATTACAATACATTCAATAACTGTTCCTTAATCTTCTCTAATTCATCTTTCATCTGCACGACTAGCTTTTGCATTGGAGCATGATTAGATTTTGAACCAATAGTATTTATTTCACGTCCCATTTCTTGAGATATAAATCCTAGTTTTTTCCCGTTAGAATCATCAGATTTTAATGCTTTTTGGAAATACTCTAAATGATTTTCTAATCTTACTTTTTCTTCAGTGATATCAAATTTTTCGATGTAGTAAACGAGTTCTTGCTCAAAACGATTTTCATCTACTTTTTCTTTGATGTCTGCAACACCTTTAATTAAACGCTCACGAACCCCTTCAATACGATCTGGGTCCATAGCGATAACATCATTTAAAAGATTAGCAATAGTTTGCACACGGCCATCAAAATCTGCTTCTAAAGTCGCACCTTCATCTAATCTATATTGTATAATCTTTTCTAAACTACTATCAATTACTTTGGCGATTTCACTCCACTCATTCTCATCAATTTCTTCCCGCTCAGTAGTTAATGCATCTGGCATGCGAACTGCCATTTTAAGATATTCAGTTTCATCTCCTGTATTAATAACATCTTTTAATTGTTTGATGTATTGTTTAACAAGTGTTTTATTAATTTTAGAGGAGGTTTCTTCTCCCGTTACTTCTATATATAATGAAAAATCAACTTTACCTCTCACCAATTTGGAAGCTATAAGTTTTCTAATACCTAATTCTTTTTCACGATACATCGAGGGCATACGTGTATTGAGGTCTAAACTTTTACTATTTAGAGATTTGATTTCTATAGATATTTTTTTTGTTGGAAGCTGTGTAACAGACTTACCATAACCGGTCATTGAATGTATCATGAACTCTTTTTAAAGTTATAACCTGATTTCGACTTAAAATTTAATTTTCTTAGGGTTTCTAAAAGATTTGATGAATTTTTTCCAATTATTATCAGAATTTTCTAGATTAACTAGTTAGTCTTTTAAAATTATAACTTCAAATTGATTAAAAATTCATTCAAACTGAAAACAAATTTTAAGTCCAAATCAAGTTTATGCAAAGGTAACTAAAATCATAAAGTTTTAAAGCCCTTCGTTAGGCTTTATAAAATTCAATAACTTTACAGACTTAAATTTTAAGTTATGTACAAAAAAGATTTCGAAATTAGATGGAGTGATGTAGATGGTAATGGTCATTTGGCTAACTCTGCGTATTTAAATTTTATGAGTCATACGCGTGTTGGGTTTTTAAATGAACATGGGTTTTCTATGAAAAAACTTATTGAATACGGAATTGGACCAGTCGTATTTTCTGAGCAAATTCATTATTTCAAAGAGTCTTTTTTAGGTCAAACCTTAACAGTTACACTTAATGTTGCAGGATTGAGTGATGACGGAATGTTCTTTAAATTTGAACATAATTTCTATAACCAAAAAGGGAAACACGTTGCAACTTGCGATATTCTCGGCGCATGGATGGATTTAAAAACAAGGAGCTTGACTTTGCTTCCTGAATATCTCAAAGATTTGGTGGCGAAATTTCCGAAGTCATCAAATTATAAAATCCTTACAAAAGAAGATACACGCCAATCCGGTAAAAGGCCTCGTGATATAATTATAAAGGAGCTTCAAAACGGTTAGGTTTATTTGATTTGAGTTATTGCTTTTTGTTTTTTAGTGACTAAATAAACACCAGAGAAAATCAAACACATCGCCATAATTTTATTGGAATCAATGTGATCTGCACCCATGAGAATTGCAAAAAGACCAGCAATTACAGGTTGTAAATAAATAAACACACCTACGGTTGAAGCTTTGAGAGACTTTAACGCTAACGGATTTAAAAAATAAGTACCAAAAGTTGCTCCAATAATTACAAACAATACTGCAAACCAGATGTATGGGGAAAAGCTATTCCAGTCAACTTCTATAGCTTCAGTGTAACCAAACGGGAGTACCAAGATTAGCCC
This sequence comes from Psychroserpens sp., assembly GCA_034111845.1. Taxonomy (GTDB): domain Bacteria; phylum Bacteroidota; class Bacteroidia; order Flavobacteriales; family Flavobacteriaceae; genus Psychroserpens. The sequence continues at coordinate 7,011 of JAWUWM010000022.1, forward strand.
GAATAAAAAGAGCCATTTAATGAATGTAAAGGGGTGGTATTTAGTAGTTAATCTTTTAATAATTATAACATAAATACTATAGGAAATAGCATTAATAAATATAAATAAATTGCCAAGTGCTACATTGTCCCCTACGCGATCAGATTTACCTAATGCAGTCAACAAAATGCCACCACAAAACGCTAAAATAATACCTCCTATTTTTAGCTTTGTTAACTTTTCATTTAAGAAAAAGATAGATAGTATCATTATAATTACTGGCGTAATCGTCATGATTACCGAGGCATGAATTGGCGACGTAAATTCGAGACCTTTTAAAAATAAAAGCATATTAATGCCAACACCAAAAACAGCTGCAAAAAAGATAGTGACGAAATCTTTTCGCTCTATTTTTTCACTTTTAAATACAAATCCCATTAACCAAAACAACGCGGTTGCTCCAATAACTCTAAGAAGCACAAAACCAAAAGGTTTAATGAAATTTTCATTCATAATGGTTTTGGCAAATGTATAATTTAAACCATAGAGCAATTGTACCAAAAAGAGTGCAATTAAAGCAAATGCGCGACTATTCATTAGTTTGGATAATAGCTTTGGCTGCTGCTACCGTTTTAGCACTATTGCCTATAAATATTTGGTTGTTGTAGACCAATACTGGGCGTTTTAAAAACGTGTAGTGTTTTAATATGTAATTTTTGAAATCGTCCTCAGTTAAGTTCTTGTCTTTTAGTCCTTCAGATTTGTATAACTGCGCACGTTTAGAAAACAAAGCTTCATAGCTACCAGCTAAATCTTTTAAATTACTGAGTTGTTGTTCATTAATTTGCTCAGATTTAATCTCGTGCATAATTACGTCACCTGGTAAGTTTAAGTCTTTAATAATGCGACTACATGTGCTGCAGCTTTTAAGATAAAAGAAAGTATTCATAAATTGGTGTTTGAATTGCAAAGTAAATAGATTTCAAAGTAAAATTAGTTACTTTTATTGAAAATTTAAACACTCATGGATTATTTCGAAATTGCATCTGTTTTAATTGTATTGTCTGCTCTTTTTGGGTATATCAATGTTAGGTTTTTAAAACTACCTATAACGATAGGTTTAATGGTTATTACTATTGTTTTTACAATGGTAATCGTTGCCATTGGTCAGTTTGATGATACGTTATTATTACGCGAAAAAGAACTAATTTCAAAGATTGATTTTGAAACCGTTCTATTGGATATAATGTTAAGTTTCCTCTTATTTGCAGGCGCTTTACATACCAATTTTAATCAACTTAAAATACATCGTGGTCCTGTGCTAGTCTTCGCTACATTGGGTGTTTTAGTATCTACGTTTTTAGTAGGACTGGTTATGTATTATATGTTTTTGTTATTTGGATTTCATATTAATTTTATTTACTGTTTATTATTTGGAGCGTTGATTTCCCCAACCGATCCTATTGCAGTTTTAGGAATTTTAAAAAAAGCAGGAGCACCTAAAAAGTTAGAAGCAAAAATTGTTGGAGAATCACTATTTAATGATGGTGTAGGTGTCGTTGTGTTTTTAACCATTTTTGCCATTGCAGCCAAGCCTGATGCAGCGATTGAGTTTAGTGAAATAGCTAAGTTATTTGGACAAGAAGTTCTTGGAGGTATTGCGCTCGGTCTTATTTTAGGTTACATCACATACAAGTTGTTAAAGTCTATAGATAATTATGAGGTAGAAGTGATCATCACAATTGCGACAGTTATGGGAGGAAGCTTGTTGGCTCATCAATGGCATTTGTCTGCGCCTTTAGCCATGGTTACTGCTGGTTTGATGGTTGGTAATGATACTGTTCGACTCACTGCGATGTCTGAAATCACAGAAACCTACCTAGACAAATTTTGGGAACTTATTGATGTTTTATTAAATACCGTTCTTTTCGTAATGATTGGTATGGAAATGCTTGTCATAAATTTTCAATTAAACTATGTAATTGCTGGTTTAATTGCAGTACCGTTAGTATTATTAAGTAGATATCTTTCATTATGGTTACCTATTAAATTCTTTGCTGAGAAATTACAATTTGTAAAGCATACCAATTTGATTATGACTTGGGGAGGATTACGAGGTGGTATCTCAATTGCATTGGCATTGAGTTTAACTCAAGAGATGCATCGAGAATTATTTTTGGTGATCACTTATATTATCGTCGTATTTTCAATAATAGGTCAAGGTTTAACCGTTGGACCAGTTATTAAACGATTAGCAAAAGGTGCCGATTAGTTTATTTTTAAAAACTGGTTGACTTCGGAAAACGGAATTGTAAATTCTACTAGACCTTGAGAGTAAGATGCGATCTCATAAGGATTATAAAGAATTATTAAGCCTTCATTACTATAGCCAAACGTTTCGGGGAGTTGAAAGTCTTTTCCGAAGAAAATAGCTTCAGTAAATTCAGTATCATTATCTGCATGAAGGTCTTTTTTTAGTCTTTTTTCAATGACTTCGGAAAGGTCTCGAATGTTGCTAATCAGGTCTTTTTTATTATAAAGTTTTCCAGTCTGTGGATTAAAATTAAAAAACCGCACATTAGTATTTCCATGAGCACCTCCAGTGTCTAAGTATGTGGTTATGGCAATACAGATAATTTCAGTAGAGCGATAAGTGACTTCTCCATCAACAAAAGCTTCCCACTGCTGAGAAGACTCTGGGAAATTATTTTTAAAGCTGTTATACTCGTAGTTAAACTTTGAAATAGCATCGTATAAGTTGCCATTTGCATCATCATGTTCAGATATATTGATTTGCGTAATAATGTAGTTTTCGAGTGTTTGGTTGATACGATCGGTAATTTCTTTTGTGCCTTCTGCTTTGGGGAAATTAAGCGTTATTTCTGCACCTTCTGAGGTTTCAATTATTTCTTCGGAAAAATCGACTACTACCTCTTTTTTGCAAGACATTAATAGAAATAAAATAAGTATGGTGAGGCTCGCTTTTTTCAAAATTTATGGCATTCTGTTAAACATTAGATAAAGGTATTATTTAGATTTGAATACAACGAATTAAACCTTAAATTGTTAGTGACTTCCTAATCTTGAAAATGAATTTGATTTGTGCTTAATTCAGGGTAGTTAGAACGTAATACAGAGAATGATATGAAATTTAATACAAAGACCATACATGGAGGTCAAGCGCCAGATGCTGCTTATGGCAGTGTAATGCCACCAATTTATCAAACATCTACGTATGCACAAACCACACCAGGAGATCATAAAGGGTATGCGTATTCTCGAAGTGCAAATCCAACGAGAACTGCCTTAGAAAAGTCTTTTGCGAGTATAGAAAATGGTGAATTTGGATTAGCGTTTGGTTCTGGATTAGCTGCTATTGATGCAGTTTTAAAATTATTAGAACCAGGAGATGAGGTGATTGCAACTAACGATTTGTATGGTGGAACTTACAGGATTTTTACCAGTATTTTTAAGAAATTTGGTATTAAGTTCAACTTTATAGGTATGGATAATGCTTCTAATATTGAAAATTATATTAACGATAATACAAAATTGATTTGGGTAGAGACACCAACAAACCCAATGATGACTATTATTGACCTTAGGGCAACTGCTGCAATAGCTAAAAAGTATAAGGTCTGGTTGGCAGTTGATAATACGTTTGCAACACCCTATTTACAACGTCCTTTAGATTTGGGAGCAGATATCGTGATGCATTCGGCTACAAAATATTTAGGCGGACATAGTGATTTAGTGATGGGTGCATTAATTGTTAAAGACAAAGAATTAGCAAATAAGCTGTATTTTATTCAAAATGCAAGTGGCGCTATTTGTGGTCCTCAGGATAGTTTTTTAGCTTTAAGAGGTATTAAAACTTTACATGTTAGAATGCAACGTCATTGCGAAAATGGTAAAGCAGTTGCCCTGTATTTAGCAAATCATCCTAAAATTGAAAATGTGTATTGGCCAGGATTTGAAAGTCACCCTAATCATCATATTGCCAAAGAACAAATGAATGATTTCGGAGGTATGGTATCTTTCACCACGAAAGGAGATAATTATGAAGAAGCAATTAAAATTTTAGAACACCTTGAAATCTTCACACTTGCAGAATCTCTTGGAGGTGTAGAATCTTTAGCTGGTCATCCTGCGAGTATGACACATGCAAGTATTCCAAAAGACGTTCGAGAAAAAATAGGTATAGTAGATTCTCTAATTAGATTGAGTGTTGGTATCGAAGATGAAGAGGACTTAATTGCAGATTTAAAACATGCTATTGGATAATATAGATGTACTATACTTATTAGTTTAGGTAATAAATATACCCAAAATTTAGCCATACAAGCCAATCATTGGCCTTATTTGACGGGAGGTTGTGGTCTAATCCGTCAATTTTGTCATTGAAAAAATATTGCCATCTTAAATCTATCATCAAATCTGAAAGCATTGTTAATTTGTAACGCGTTCCAATACTTCCAACGACCGACCAAGATGTTTGTGGGCCATCGAATAAAAAGGGATCAGAATTAAAATCTGGATCTGCAGCATTTACCCAACCGCTGTAAAAATTATTAGAATCATTTATATTTGTAGATCCATTATAAGAGGTTGCAACACTTGGATTAGAGGCCGTAAAATGAACACCTAAACTTACAAAAGGCGCAAACGAATATCCGAAGGCTTGAAATGAACGAATACTCTTAGGGAAAAATTCTACTTGAGTTCCAATATCAAAATTTTGAGCGGTACCAGAGTGTGTTCTTAAACGTTCTGCATTAGGACCAGTTTTTGAGGCATCTGCCCATTGCCCAAAGTGATTGAGTTCCGTTTTGTTCCAAGAAATTTCATTTCTTAATTTAAAGTGATCATTCCAATAGGTGTCTGTAGAATAACAATTACAATCTGCTCGGTATGCAAAATTAATATAATGAATAATGCCTATACCCATTCCAGTATTTCCTGAATTAGTAGAGAAATCTCTACGCTCTCCAAAATCTGATTGGAATGCGACTGGACCAGCTATAATACCTACTTCATGAGAAAAACCAAGTTGCGAATAGCATTCATTTATGCCTAAGATGAAAACTAAAATAAAAGTTAATTGTTTAAAATTAAGCGTCATAGGTATTGATGTTCAAAGGGCTTATTGATTAGCAAATATATAAAATGTGGACGAAATACCAAATAATTAGATACAATGTAAAAATATCCGAACAACGACACTTTGATAAATTAACACTCAATTAACTTTTCACTGAGAATATAAAAAAAAATTGACGAACATTTTAAAGATAATGTATCTTTGTGCAACAAAAATCAACATAGATTATTAATACTCTAATAGATGAAAGATAAAATCGAAGCTTTTTTAAAACTTGTAGAAGACAAAAATAGTCATGAGACTGAATTTTTGCAAGCTGTACACGAGGTTGCAGAAACCGTTATACCCTTTATTGAAGATAATCCTAAATATCAAGGAAAAATGCTTTTAGAGCGTATGGTTGAACCAGAACGTACCATAATATTCAGAGTACCTTGGATAGACGATCAAGGTAATACTCAAGTTAATAGAGGATTTAGAGTTGAATTTAACTCTGCAATTGGACCTTATAAAGGAGGATTACGTTTTCACCCCTCTGTGAATTTAAGTATTCTTAAATTTTTAGGATTTGAGCAAGTGTTTAAAAACTCTTTAACGACCTTACCAATGGGCGGCGGTAAAGGAGGAGCCGACTTTAATCCAAAAGGAAAGAGCGATAATGAAGTAATGCGTTTTTGCCAGTCATTTATGTCAGAATTATTTAGACATATTGGAGCTAATACAGATGTTCCTGCGGGAGATATTGGAGTAGGTGGTCGTGAAATTGGTTATATGTTTGGTCAATATAAAAGATTGCAAAATGAATTTACTGGTATTTTAACAGGTAAAGGTATGAGTTATGGTGGTTCATTAATTAGACCAGAAGCTACAGGATATGGCTGTGTGTATTTTGCTAAAAATATGCTAGCGGTTAAAGGAGATTCATTTGAGGATAAAACGGTTATAATTTCAGGGTCTGGAAATGTAGCACAATATGCTTGTGAAAAAGCAACTCAATTAGGTGCTAAAGTGTTAACAATGTCTGATTCCTCTGGGTACATTTATGATAAAGATGGTATTGACGCTGAGAAATTAGCACTTATAATGGAAATCAAAAATGTTAAGAGAGGACGAATTAGTGAATATTTAGATACTTATAGTTCTGCAACGTTTCATAAAGGAGAACGACCTTGGTCTGTTAATTGTGATATCGCCTTGCCTTGTGCAACTCAAAATGAACTAAATGTTGATGAAGCAAAACAATTAATCAGTAATAATGTAATTGCTGTCGCAGAAGGCGCAAATATGCCAACTACACCAGAAGCAATGGAAGCTTTACAGAACGCTAAAGTATTGTTTGCTCCAGGAAAAGCTTCTAATGCTGGAGGTGTTGCAACTTCTGGATTAGAAATGAGCCAAAATTCACTACGATTAAGTTGGACAAGAGTAGAGGTTGATGAAAAACTCAAAAATATTATGGATGATATTCACGCATCTTGCGTAGAATATGGTACAAGAGATGATGGGTATGTTGATTATGTAAAAGGAGCTAATATTGCTGGTTTTGTTAAAATTGCAGATGCTATGCTTGCTCAAGGTGTAGTTTAATA